>DATIGO010000209.1:0-2928 GCA_035454665.1 Gemmatimonadaceae bacterium
AGAAGGGGCCCGGCCTGCGGAGCCGGACCCCTCGTGGCATCGTGCGTCTGCCCCTCGCCTACATCGCCACGTTAGGCCTCCGGGGCGGCGGCTCGTCCGTGCTCGGCCTGAGCTCCGGCAACCCTGCCGCGCGCAGGATCGCGTTCAACCGCGGCAGATCCCTGTCCAGCGTCCCCTTGAGCCCCGCGAGCTGCGCGTCCAGCTCGCGTGAGAGCCGCGTGAATGCGTCGAGCGCCTGCTGCGTCGGACGGTATTCGCCGGCGCCCACCACGCCCGACAGCGCCGCGATCTTGTTGTTCAACTTGATCGGATAGTTCAACGGGTCCTGCCCGCTCTGATTCCGCGTCTGGTATACCTCGTTCTCGCGATACGTCAGGCTGTCCATCATCCCCGTCGCAATGCCGGTGAACTGCTCCTTCTGCGCCCCGCTCAACCGACCCGTCCGGTCCTCCACCTGCCATCGCATGTTGCGAACGGTGCGCACGGCGTTGTTCGCCTCCGTGACCTTGTCGCGGATCGCGATCAGGGTGCGGAACTGCTCCTGGAGCTCCGCGTCGGTCGCCGTGGAGCGTGGATCCTTGAGCACGCGGAAGCGGTGCGTCTGCACGTCGTTCCCCACGGTCATGCGCACCGCGTAGGTGCCGGGCGGCGCGATGGGGCCCTGCGTGCCGGCGGCCCACATGATCAGGTTCTGGAACGTCACCGCATCGGGGTAGCGCAGGTTCCACCCGAAGGTATTGAGCCCCGAGCGATTCGCCGCGCGCGGCGGCGCGCCACCTCCGCCGCGGCCGCCGCCTCCACCGCCGCCACCGTCGCCCCCGCCGCGTCCCATGCGCGCGGCCACTACCCGCGTGGCCGAGTCGCGGGCGATCCCGGTGCGCGTGAGGGAATCGATCGCGGCGGCGCGCTGCTGCTCGGCGGCGATGGAATCCGCCGCGACCCGCGGATCCTGGTCGCTCGTGAAGCTCCGGATCACCTGGCCGCGGGCGTCGAGGAACTCGAGCTGCACGCGCTGGTTCGGCGACTTGAGCCAGTACTGCACCTGCGCGCCGGACGGCGGCCCCCCGCCTCCACGCCCGCCGAAGCTCGTCCGGTACGCGTCGTTAGGCTGAAAGAGGTGCGCGTTCTTCGCCAGGATCTCGGGCGTCACCTGTCGCAGCGCCGAGATGTCGTCCATGACCCAGAAGGAGCGCCCGTGCGTGGCGACGACGATGTCGCTGTCCTTGATGCGGAGGTCATGGACCGGCACCGGCGGCAGGTTCTTCTGCAGCGTCTGCCAGGAGAGCCCCTCGTCGAACGAGACGTACACGCCGCGCTCGGTCCCGGCAACGAGCAACCCGCGCCGCACCGGATCCTCACGGATCACGCGCGTGAAGTGCTCGGCGTCGATCCCGTTCACGATCTTCGTCCACGTCCGGCCGAAGTCCATCGTCTTGTACAGGATCGGCTGCTTCTCACCCTGCTGGTAGCGGTTGGCCGCGACGAACGCCCCGCCCGCGGCGTAATGCGAGGGCTCGATGATCGAGACGCGCGTGAAGTCGCCGATGTCGGGCGGCGTCACGTTCTGCCAGTTCGCGCCGTTGTTGCGCGAGACCCAGACCAGGCCGTCGTCGGTGCCCGCCCACAGCACGCCGGCCTGCACCGGGGATTCGTCGAAGGCGAAGACGACCGCGTACGTCTCCACCCCCGTCTGGTCCCTGGTGATCGGACCGCCGGACGGACCCATCGTCCTGGGGTCCTTCCGCGCCAGGTCGGGCGAGACCGGCGTCCAGCTCTGCCCCTCGTTGGTGGAGCGGAAGAGGCGCGAGCCCGCGGCGTACACCACGTTAGGCGTGTGCCGCGAGAAGACGATCGGGAAGGTCCACTGGAAGCGGACCTCGATGTCCTCGGATGACTGGCCCATCGGGTTGATCGGCCAGACCGTGACGTTGCGCTCGAAACCGGTGCGGCGGTCCAGTCGCGTGAGGAGGCCGCCGTAGCTGCCGCCGAAGATGATGTCGGGGTTGCGCGGGTTCGGGGTCACGTAGCCCGACTCGCCACCGGCGCTCTCGTACCAGTCGCCGATGTCCTGGCTCGCCCCCTTGCTCGGCCCGCAGATCGTGGAGTTGTCCTGCTGCGCGCCGCAGATGTGGTACGGGTAGTCGGTCGTCACGTCCACGTGGTAGAACTGGGCCGTGGCGTAGTTCTGGTCCGTCCACGACTGGCCCGCGTTGATCGAGACGTTCGCACCACCATCGTTCGCGTTGACCATCCGGTTCGGGTTGTCCGGCGCGATCCACAGGTCGTGATTGTCCCCGTGCGGGACCTGGATCGTCTGGTTGAACGTCCGGCCGCCGTCGCGCGAGCGGAAGAAGCCCACGTTGAGCGCGTACACCATGTTGCTGTCGCGCGTGTCGGCATAGATGTGCGTGTAATACCACGCGCGCTGGCGCAGATTCCGGTTCCCGGTCATGAACTGCCAGGTGCGTCCGCCGTCGTCGGAGCGGTACACACCTCCCGAGTCGTGCTCGACCAGCGCCCACACGCGGTTCGGCGCGACCGGCGAGACCGCGACGCCGATCTTCCCGTAGATGCCGCGCGGCAGACCCTGCGCCGTCTGCGTGAGGTTCGTCCACGACGTCCCGCCGTCGGTCGTCTTGAAGAGGCCCGAATGCGTCCCGCCTGACGACATCGACCAGGGCGTGCGGTACGCCTGCCACATCGCGACGTAGAGCTCGTCCGGATTCCGCGGGTTCATCGAGATGTCGATGACGCCCGTGGAGTCATTGACGTAGAGGATCTTCTGGAACGAGCGCCCGCCGTCGGTGGTCTTGAAGAGCCCCCGGTTCACTCCAGCCTTGAACGGATTCCCGAAGACGCCGAGGTAGGCAACGTCCGTGCTGGTGGGATGGATCTCGATCGAGGCGATGTGCTCCTCGCGGTAGCCCA
>DATIGO010000210.1:0-17868 GCA_035454665.1 Gemmatimonadaceae bacterium
CAGCGGCCAGCGCGAGACCATACTCGATCTCGCGGGGGACCTGGACGCCGACAACAATCTAGGCTGCCCGCTCAACTAGCAGGCAGTAAGCAGTCTGGCATGAACAAGTAGGGAGGAGCCCGGGTCACCATGACCCGGGCTCCTTTTCATCGCCCGGCGCCGGTCACCACACCCGCGCCATGCTGGATCGAGTCGATCACCGCGCGGCCCCGCTGGAGCCACGCGGCGTACGCAGGATCGCCGGCGAGGTTGCGCCGCTCCTCCCGGTCTGATGCCATCTCGTACAGCTCTTCGCCGCCGTCATCGGTCCGGATGAAATGGAATCCACCAACGATGACCGAAGCGCTACGGTTCCAGGACGCGTACGGCGGGCGAGGAGCTCGCGCGGCGACGGCGGCCGTGTCGCCCCAGAGCCCGCGCAAAGACCCACCGGGGAAGTCCGCATCCCGCATCGCCGCGAGGTCCGTCAGGGTCGCGGCGAGATCCGCGATCGAAACGGGCGTATCGACGCGAAGGCCGGCAGGCACGCGTCCGGGCGCTACGATCAGCAGGGGAACCTGGAGCAGCTCGCGGTACATGGTATGCCCGTGCCCGGTGGCGCCGTGCTCACCGAACTCCTCTCCGTGGTCGGAGGTGATCACCAGGATGTCGTTTCTCCCGATCGCTCGCTCGCGGAGGCCCGCCAGAAAGCGCGTGAGCTCGCGATCCATGAACGCAATAGAGCCCTCGTACGCGTCGCGCTCGGCGGCCACGATCTCTGTCGGAATGTCGTCGAGGGTCAACTGCTCCACGAGGGCGGGCTGGCGCCCGCGTCCCTCGGCGTTGAACAGGGTGTCGAACGGAGGAGGTGGGACGTAGGGCGCGTGCGCGTCGAATAGATTGACGAAGAGGAAGTACGGGCCCCGCGGCCCCGCGTCGAGCCACTCCACCACGCGGCGGTGCATGTCATCCGTGTACCGACGGCCCGGCATGTCCCGAAGGCCGATTGCCGTACGCAACGGCTGCCAGCGCAGCATGGCCCTACCGAGATTGCAGCCATTCACGACCTGCGCGAGGGAATTCGGAAAGTCCTCGAAATGCGTGAAGCCGCGGGTGAGCCCCGACTCGCGATTGACGATGACGTTGGCAGAGAAGCCCGCCGTGACGTAGCCACGTGATGCGAAAAACTCCGCCAGCGTAGGGAATTCGGGGCCCATGCCCTGTCGGGCGAGACGCGTGAACTCGTGCGGCCACCGTCCGGTAAACAGGCTCGCATGACTCGGTGGGGTCCAGTTCGACGGTGCGAACGCGCTCGTGAAGAGTGTGCCCTCGCGCGCCAGGCTCGCGAGCCCCGGTGAGGTCTCCCGCCCGTCGCCGCTGAGCGAGAGGCTGAAGTCGCGCACCGTGTCGAGGAGGACGATGATGATGTTGGGCGCCTCCGCCGACGCGACCACCGGTCGCCGGTCGAACGCCCGCGCTTCCCGCACGCGCTGGCCAACAAGCACGACGACGGCCGCGACGGGTGCCCATGCAAGGACCGCCGGGACCGCGACCCGCAGGATGCCGCGCATCCGGTGACGGTACCGCTCCACCAGAAGGCCCGTTTGCGTTGCGGCGCCCGCCGCGAGCACCCAGATCGCCAGGATGTGAAGGCGGTTCCGTCCTACCACGAAGAAACCGAACCAGGCCAGGAGCGTGGCCAGCGCCACGGCCCGCGAAAGAGGCAGAAATCGCGGCTTCCATGCGTGCACCGCCGCACTCGTCGCGACAACCGGTGCGATCCAGAGCAGATTCGAGAGCGGCACCATCCAGAGCAGATGCGTTCCGGCATGGTGCACGAATTGGCCGAGAACGTACTTCTGAATGGCCAAGGCACCCAGCTCCGCACCCGCGGCGAGCGCGGCGGCGCACACCGACGCGCCGAGCACATCACGCGGACTCGCCGCCGGTGCCGGCGACCGTCGCGCACTCGACATCTCAGGCCTCCATGTTCGAGAAGCGAGAGCCACGTTCCATGGGTACCGACCGTAACGGGACGATCGGTACCGACCGCTGGCGAGGGACCGGCGACCGACTCAGCCGAGGCTCGAAGGCACTGGTCAGCGCTGATAGATAGTGACTACTCCTGCGTCGGGCATCGAGACCGGAACCTCTCCCCCCGCAGGGATGGTCACGTCGGGAAGGTCGGCGCCATTCACCGAGGCGGTGCCGTACCGCAGGCCGTACGTGCCACCCGGCAGCCCCTGCACCCGGAAGGTGCCCGCCGCCGTCGTGCGAACTACGACGACGAACTTCCCGTTCGCGTTGCGGAATGCCAGCGGATCGAACCGCCCGTCGCCGCTCGCGGCGCCAAGGCGCACCGCGCCCGGCCTGATGTACTGGAAGTAGAGCCGCAGCAGGTGTGTGCGGCTGGCCAGTGTGACTTTCGGGTTCGTCGGGACGCTGGCGTCGATGAGATAGTACCGGCCACCGGGATCCCCGGGCGCGCAGCCACCCATGGCGAACTGCTGCCAGGTGGAATTGCGCCCGAGAGACAGGTCCATGTGGAGATCGACGTAGCCACTCCCGATGTGTTCCAGCATCGCCGAGCGGATGCCGTACTGTGCCGCGCGCGCGCCGATCGCCTCGATCGTCGCCGTCGAGACCCCGGAGTATCGGTGATACGAGAGATCGGTGAGGTACTCGAGCACGCGCGGGGTCTTCACCATTTCGTCGAACCAGCTGACGGCGTTCGACGCGTTCGTGGTGGCCGGTGCGATGAAATCGGGCTCGAAACCGGCGGCCTTCAGCCGGTCCCCCGCGGCGACGATCGCGGCCGCGATCTGGCCGGCGCGCCAAGCTTGCGTGTTGTCGGGCTCGAGGATGATCTCGATTGCGTCGGGCACCCATCCATACTTCTGCTGGAGGTGCTGGAACAGCACCAGCATGTACTCTCCGTACTCCAGCGGATTCGCAGCATGCTCGAACGCGGAGTTGGCGAAGTCGACGTAGGTGAGATTGATGTACAGCCGCTCGCCGCGTGCGGCCATTCGGGCGCGCAGCGGCGTCACGACGTGATCGATGTCGTAGTCCAGCCACGAGAAGTGGTAACCCGCCGCGTTCGCGGACTGGGGATCGGCGTTGTCGTTGACCGCCTGATACCACTGGGCGCGCCAGGTTGGGCGATCGATCTCGCCCGTGATGTAGCGCGTGAACCAGTCGGTCGGATTCTCGAAGCCACTCCGCGTTTCGATCCGGACACGCGTCAGTCCGAGCTCGTTGACCAGCCGGTCGAGGAGCTGGTTCTTGTAGATGGCGTACGCCGTCTGATCGCACTCGATGTGACCGATCTGCGCGGTCCCTTCCCACCCCACGATCGTCTGATACGTCACCCCCGGCCAGACGGCGACGTTCTGTCCGGTCGGCGGCACGGGGGTGACGGTTACCGCAGATGAGCCCCGCACCCCGCCAGCAGTCGCGGAGACGACTGCCGACCCGGGTTGAATAGCCATCACCAGACCGCTCTCCGAGACCGAGGCCACGGAGGGGTTGTCTGTCGACCAGGTGATCGACTGCCCACTCAACGGACGGTCATCGGCGTCATAGGCCGTCGCGATCAGGTGCGACGTTTCCGACGGCTCGAGCGTGACGGTGCCGGGTTGCACCGCGACGCGGGAAACGAGGCCCGAGCCGCCCGGTCCGGGGGAATCTTCCGAACACGCGGAAGTGCATCCCAGGAGCGCGAAACACAGGAGCAGAAAGTGGGACGAATATGGGCTGGTAGACACCGACGTATCCCTCATCGCATGGCACAAGTGGGCCCGGGTGACTACCCCGATGAAGGGGCGCCACCCGGCGAGTGCGTACAGTGTAACCACTTCGGCTGGCGTGAATAACGCCGGCCTGCGATTTCCGCGCCGCTGTCCGATGACCCGAGCCCCTGGGCGCTGAAAGCGAAACCCAGGCCGCAGGCATTCTCAATGTCTTGCGTGCGAAGAGCTTACAGGCCTAGGCAAGCCGGTTCACCCCCTGGACAATTGATCAGGGACGCATCGGGCGCGCGACGGGACTAGCCCCCGCCCCGGACGGCGTCGGACCGCTGGCGGAGCGGGAATCCCGGCGCAGCAGGGCCCTGAGCAGCGGTAGGGGTTTCGTCTGATCCAGTGCCGCTCGGCCACCCGTCGGATCCAATGCGAGATCGAAGAGCGAGTCGTTCCCGGCTCCGTCCTGGATGAGTTGCAGCGAGTCCGTCACGACGGTCCGCATATCGCCCCGCGCGAGCGGCCCGTCTTCCGAGACGCCTCGCATGTAGCGCACCTCCGCCAGCGCGGCGCCCACCACGTTGTCGGCGTCCTGCGCCGCGGTCTCCCAGGTGCCACGGAGGGAGCTGCCGGGGAAATCGACGGGGACGTCGAGCACGTCCAGGATCGTGGCGGGGAGGTCGCGCAGGCTGACCGTCGTGCGCACCCTCGCTCCGCGCGGAAGGCGATCGGGAAAGGCCATGATCAGCGGCACATGCAGCGACTGCAGGTACAGGGAGTTCCCATGTCCGAACTGCCCGTGCTCCCCGAACTCCTCGCCGTGGTCGGAGGTGACGACGATGAGCGTGTTTCGGAGGTGGCCGGAGGATTCCAGATCCTGCAGCAGGCGGTGCGTGGACGCGTCCAACTCCGCGAGCGCGCCATCGTACGCGCGCTCCAGCTCGCGAGCCCCCTCGTCGGAGATCGCCGGGGGCTCGAGGTGCGTGAGCAAGCGCTGGCGCACGCGGTCCATGCGGGAGATCGAGCCCGGATACCACCCGAATGCGGTGTCGTAGGGCGCCCTGGGCAGGTACGGCGCATGCGCGTCCATGAAGTTCACGAACGCAAAGTAGGGCCGCGTGGAATCGCCACGTGCCAGCCACGCCTGGAGCGCGCGCGCCATCCGTGGGGCGCTCGCCCGGCCGAGCGTCTCGTCGTATCCCGTCAGCAGGCGCACGGGGCGGCTGGACGCCACCAGGCGGAAGACACGCGAGGAGCGGATCGTCTCGCTGGCGAGTGAACGCACCTCCTCAAAGCGGGTGAATCCGCGATCCAGCCCGTACTCGCGCGTCACGTAGAAGCGGTTGGCGCCGAAGGCTCCGGTGCGGTATCCGGCGCGAGCGAGCACCTCCGCGAGGGTCGTGTCGCGATCATCGAGTGGTGTGCGCCAGTTCGTGGTCAACTCGTGCGCCCAGCGGCCGGTGAACATGCTGGCGTGAGATGGCAACGTCCATGGCGCCGTGGAGATCGCGCGATCGAACGCGATGCCCCGTTCAGCCAGCGCCGACAGTCCCGGGGAGGTCGGGCGACCGTAACCGAAAGTGCTCAGGGAGCTCGCGCGCGCCGTATCCCAGATCAACAGTAGCACGTTGGGTGCACCCGGTCGCGCGGGCCCGAGCTTGCGCTCGAGCCACCAGGTGCGAAAGGCGGCCGAACCCTCCACGGCCACACCCACCACCACGGCGACCGCAGCGAGTGGCGTCACGGAGCGCCTGACGACTCGCTCCACGCTCTGAACGCGCGGAAGGAGGACGCGCACGGACTGGGCTGCCAGCCCAGCCGCCGCGAGCAGCTGCGCCCAGAGGTGTATGCGGGGAACGAACAGCAGTGCCGACAGCCAGGCGGGGAAGAGCAGGATGCCGATGACCAGGCCTGCCGGCACCGGGCGTGCCGCGACGCGCCGCACGACACGCGTCGCGACGAGGAGGGCGGCGGCGATCGCAAGGAAGAGCACGACCTCCGCAACTGGCGTCATCCACAGCATGCGGATGCCGTAGTTCAGCGGCTGCCCAGCGAAGAGCTTCCCGCCCAGCCTGATGGCTGCCTCACCGGCTGCTGTGACGAGCCCCAGCCAGATGGCGGCCCTGATCATGAATGGTGCCGACACTCCGGTGCTCCTCAAAGGTCGCTCGCTCATCGCGCCACCGTCATGTGCAGCCTCACGGAGGCAGGAGTAGAGTATCGCATCATGTCCGCCGGCGGTGGCGTCCCACCGTGCATGGAGGCCCGGCCGACCGGCGCCCCTGCGAGATTCTCGGCCGAGCAGCCGCGGCCACTCCTTCGGACCATGACCCGTGCGAATTCGTCACGCGGGCGTTTGCGCCCCCGCATGAGTGCGCCTCCCGCGCGAGGCGCGTGCGGGCGCGGCGCTCACGCTGACACGCAAAAGGAGCCCGGGTCCCCTGACCCGGGCTCCTGCTCCCTCGCTGGGCTCCGAAACGGAGAGCGATGGATTACGCCTCGCCGCGCGATCGGCGCCGGGAGACACGACTCGCCAGCATCCCCGCCAGCATCCGCACCGCTCCTACGAGCCGGCGCCAGAACATCAGAGCGACTCCGGCAATGGCCGCGAAGGCCGAAGCAAGAGGCATCAGGGCGTCGGGACCGATGTACATGCGCTGCTCTCCTCGAAAGTGTTGCGGATGCCGGCTTAGCCGGTCGATCTGGGCACCGCCCAGGTACCCGGCATGCTCCGCCGGACGCCCACTGTACCGCAAGAATGACGCGCGTTCAAGACTGTGGCGAGTCCGCGGCAACGGGTGCCGACGGCCCCCATTACTTCCGGCATGCTCCCCGGCGTATCCTTGGCCCAGCCCGTGCCTCTGCTTTGGCTGCTTCCCCTCAGACGGGCCCCTTCACCACGACTCCCCAGCGAGACGCAATGATGAACCGCGGTGTAACGATCTGGTTTACGGGACTTTCCGGCTCCGGCAAGACGACCGTGGCCACCAGAGTTCATGAGGCGTTGCAGGAACGCCACATTTTGTCGGAGCGGCTCGACGGCGACGTCGTCCGCCAGAGCCTCACGCGCGATCTCGGCTTCTCCAAGGAGGACCGCGACAAGAACATCGAGCGGGTCACCTTCGTGGCCAAGCTCCTCACGCGCAACGGGGTCGTCGTGCTCACCGCCTTCATCTCCCCCTATCGGCGGATGCGGGACAACGCCCGGGCCGAGATCGGCGATTTCCTCGAGGTCTACGTGCGCACCCCTCTGGAGGTGCTGCTCGAGCGGGACGTGAAGGGGATGTACAGGAAGGCGATGGCCGGCGAGATCCAGAATTTCACCGGCGTGAACGACCCCTATGAGGAGCCGCTGAACCCCGAGCTCGTGCTGGACACCGCGTCGGAATCGATCGACGAGAGTGTGGCGCGCGTGATCCGGCTCCTCGAGGACCGCGGCTACGTCGCGCGCGCGGCGCAGCTGCAGGCCGTCAGCGACCGGGGGGACGCGGCGCGGCGGATGGTGGAGTCCCGCCGGATCGCTGGACCCAGCGCCCCGCACGGCGGGACGCTCGTGAACCGCGAGCTCTCGGGCGATCCACTTGCGGCTGCGCTCGCTCACGCCCGCGAGCTGCCGGCTCTCACGGTGGACGAACGAGAGCTGGCCGACCTCGAGATGATCGGGGTCGGGGCGCTGTCGCCCCTCACCGGTTTCATGCGCCGCCTGGACTACGAGACCGTCGTCGAGAACATGCGGCTCTCGGATGGCCTGATCTGGTCTCTCCCGGTCACCAAGGCCGTTACGGCCGAAGAGGCGCGCCAGCTCTCGGAGGGAAAGGAAGTCGCGCTCGTCGACGAGTCCGGACAGGCACTCGCGATCATGCAGGTGACCGACATCTTCCCCTACGACAAGGAGCGAGAGGCACGGCTGTGCTTCGGTACCACCGAAACCGCGCACCCGGGCGTGGCGCGACTGTACGCGCAGGGCGACACCCTCATCGGCGGGCCGGTGCAGGTGATCCGGCGCCCGTCGTACGAGCTGTTCAACGAACACCGCCTCACGCCGCTCGAGACACGCCAGCGGATGGACGAACTGGGCTGGAAGACCGTGGTCGGCTTCCAGACGCGCAATCCGGTCCATCGTGCGCATGAGTATCTGCAGAAGGTGGCGCTCGAGACGGTCGACGGCCTGCTCCTGCACCCGCTGGTGGGCGCCACGAAGTCCGACGACGTGCCGGCCGACGTTCGCATGCGCACGTACGAGGAAATCCTCGCTCACTACTACCCGAAGAGCCGCGTGATGCTGTCGGTCTTCCCGGCCGCGATGCGTTACGCGGGCCCGCGTGAGGCGGTCTTCCACGCGATCTGCCGCAAGAACTACGGCTGCACGCACTTCATCGTCGGCCGCGATCACGCCGGCGTGGGGAGCTATTACGGCTCGTACGACGCGCAGATCCTCATCGACCGCTTCCCGGCGCACGAGCTGGGCATCACGCCGATCAAGTTCGAGCACTCGTTCTTCTGCCGCACCTGCGGCAACATGGCGTCTCCCCGCACGTGTCCGCACGGCCGGGAGCACCACGTGGTGCTCAGCGGAACGAAGGTGCGCGAGATGCTCACGGCCGGTGAGCTGCCGCCGCCGGAGTTCACGCGTCCGGAAGTCGCGCGCATCCTCATGGAGGCGTATCAGGCGCAGGCCGCGGCGACGCCCTGACGCCCAGCGCTGCCGCGATGCGCGACCGCCCGCGAGACCGCTACGCCGATCTCCAGCTGCACTCCAAGGCCTCCGACGGCTCCGACCCGCCGGCGGAGGTGGTGCGCCGCGCCGCCCGACTCGGCTTTGCGGCCATCGCCCTCACGGACCACGACACGATGGCGGGGATCCCCGAAGCCGCCGCCCAAGCCGAGGCGCTGGGGGTCGAGCTCGTCCCGGCATGTGAGCTCTCCACGCTCGACGCCAGCGAGCGGCAAATCGACATCCTGGCATATGGGGTCTCACCGCAGGACGTCGACTTTCGCACCCTGCTCGCACAGGTCCGCGGCGGAAGGCTCGGCCGCGCCTTTGCGATGGTCCAGCGGCTGAACGAGCTGGGGCACCGGGTGTCGTGGGAACGCGTTCAGGAGCTGGCGGGCAGCGAGAACGTGGGCCGGCCGCATGTGGCGCGCGCGATGGTGGAAGCGGGCGTCGTGCCCAACGTGAAGTCGGCCTTCACAAACGACTTCATCGCCGATGGCGGCCGCTGCTATGTGCAGCGCGTGAAGATCTCCCCGGGCGAGGCGATCCAGCGGATTCACGAGGCGGGCGGTGTGGCCGTCGCCGCGCATCCGGGGCGCACGCGCCTGAGCGACGACGAGGTCGCGGCCCTGGTCGAGACGGGCCTCGATGGCCTCGAGGTCTTCTACCCGAGGCACCGCCGCACACAGGTCGCGCGATTCGAAGCGCTGGCCGAGCGGCATGGGCTGCTCGTGACCGGCGGGTCAGATGACCACGGCGACATCAACGAGGGCCGTCTCATGGGGACGATCCGCCTCGCGTGGCACTTCGTGGAGCGCCTGAAGGCTGCGATCGCGGCGCGCGCTGGCCAGGTGGCGCTCGATGCGTACTGACACAGGATCTACGGTGACAGCGCCCCTTGGGTGGCGTTGCGGCCCGGCGGGCTCATGGGTGTAACGCCCGAGGTCGCGCCCCCGCGGATCCGCCGGGACCCGCGCCTCGAGCCCGCCGCGTTCCGGTGGCCCGAAGAGCGCCCGCGCCCCCCACGCATGTTCGGGGGTGCCGCAGGACTCGTGGCCCCGCGGTGGGAGGTCTGGGGTCAGCGAGTGCTGCTCGCCCTGGGGCTCGCGGTCTCCCTCCTGATCTACCTCCAGCCCGCACCAACCTCCCTCGGCGAAGCCGGCCGGAACGCCTTCGCGATCTTCGCGCTCTGCACGACGCTCTGGATCACGAACGCGATCCCATTCGGCGTCACGGGATTGCTGGCGGTCGCGCTCCTCGCGGCCACGGGCACCATGCGCCCCGCCGAGGCCTTCGCGGCCTTCGGCAACTCCGCGGTCTTCTTCCTCATCGGCGTGTTCATCCTCGCCGCGGCGCTCGTGGAGAGCGGCCTGAGCAAACGGTGCGCCCTGCTCTTCCTGCGGCGCTTCGAGCGCTCCCCGCATACCTTCGCGTTCGGGATGCTGCTGGCGGCGGCCTTCGGCACCGTCTGGATGCCCAACCAGGCCACCTCGGCAATGCTCTTTCCGATCGCGCTCGAGGTCGCCGCCGCGCTCCGCCTCGCACCGCTCCAGAGCGCCTACGCCAAGGTCCTCTTTCTCTCCCTGGCATGGGGAGCGATGGTCGGGTCCAACGCGAGCTTTCTGGGCAGCACGCGGGCGCCGCTGGCGCTGGGCATGATGCAGCAGCGCTACGGCACGACCATCGGATTCCTCGACTGGGTGGTCGCGGCGCTCCCCGTGGTGCTCCTTGGCATCCTCGTCGCGCCCATCGTCCTGCGCTTCACCTTCCGAAGCGAGGCGGTGGACTTCGCGTCGGCGCGGGCCGTGCTCGAGCGCTCCGTGGCGGAGATGGGTCCCATGCGAGGGCGGCAGTGGCTGGCCGCCGGGATCCTCGTCTCGTGCGTGGCGGGGTGGGTCACGCTCAACTCGCGGGTCGACCTCGCCGTCATCGCCCTCCTGGGCGCCGCGGCGGTCTTCGCCACCCGCGTGCTGGACTGGGAACAGGCGGAGCGGCGCATCCACTGGAATATCGTGCTGATGTACGGTGGGGCGATCGCGTTAGGCGTCGTGATCGACCGGACCGGCGCCGCCCGCTGGCTCGTGGAGCAGGCCACCGGCGCCGCGGCGATTCCCCCCGTCCTCGCCATCACCGGCGTGGCGCTCGGCGCTCTCCTCCTCTCGGAGTTCATGAGCAACGCGGCGGCCGTCGCGGTCATGCTGCCCATTGCGTTCAGCCTTGGCGACCAGCTCGGCCTCTCGCCCGTCCCGCTCGTCCTCGCGACGTCGGTCGGCGCCGGGCTCGATTTCGCCCTGCCCTTCAGCTCCGCCCCCAACACCATCGCCTTCGCGAGCGGTTATCTTCGCATGCGTGACGTCCTGGTGGCCGGTGGACTCATGACGATCGTGTCGGCTCTGATCATTCTGCTCGCGGGGTGGTTGTGGTGGCCCCTGGTGCCCTTCCGGTGACCGGCCCCGGTGCGGTCGTCTGGTTCACGGGACTGCCGTCGTCGGGCAAGTCCACCATCGCGCGCGTCCTGTACGAGCGGCTTCTGGGGCGCGGCCTTCCCGTCGAGCTGCTCGATGGGTCCGAGGTCCGCGAGAGTCTGTCGCGGGGACTCGGCTTCTCGCGTGAGGATCGCGAGGCCCATGTGCGCCGCATCGGGTACGTCGCCAAGCTGCTCTCGCGCAACGGCGTGATCGCGATCTGCGCCGCCGTCTCACCCTATCGATCCACCCGCGACGAGGTCCGCCGGAACACCACCAACTTCGTCGAGGTGTTCGTTGACTGCCCCGTGGAGGTCGCCGAGCAGCGCGACGCCGAAGGGTGGTATGCGCGGGCCCGGCGCGGTGAAGTGCCGGAGTTCACCGGGGTGAACGCGCCGTACGAACCGCCCCTCGCGCCCGAAGTGCACGTCAGAAGCAATACCGTGTCGGTGGACGAAGCCGTCCTGATGGTCGAGCGAGCCCTCGAGGAGTTGCACGTGTGCCCCGCAGCGGCCGACGCAGATCACGTCGCGCACGACCAGGAGCTGCGGCGTCGTCTGGGGGCGCTGGGGTACATCTGACGGTGGGAATGAGACTTACGTTGCGGTGCCGTGCGCTGCGTCGTGTACTCTGGATGTCGCCACGGAACACCAGCCTCTGATGTCGTTCTCGGTCGAGGAACGCGATGACGCGCGGGTGAGGACCCCTCCGGCGCAGCCGCGACTGGACCGCGCCCTCACGCGCGGCGTCGCGTGGATGGGGGTGACCAAGTGGGCCACGCAGCTCATCTCCTGGGCCGCGACGCTCATCGTCGTCGGGCTCCTCACGCCGGCGGATTTCGGCGTCCTGGGCATGGCGACCGTTCTTATGGGGGTGATGACGGTCCTGAGCGAATTCGGGATCGACGCCGCCGTCGTCACCATGCGGGACATGCCGGCACGCGTGCTGCATCAGCTCAACACGCTGTCGGTGTTCTTCGGCTTCGCCTGCGCCCTGCTGGCGGCGGCGGCCGCACCCTTGATGGCCTGGTTCTTCCGTACACCCGAGCTGAACTGGGTCGTGATTGCGATGAGTGCGACCTTTGTGGTTTCGGGGTTTCGGGTGGTGCCCCAGGCATTGCTCCAGAAGCATCTGCGTTTCCGCGGCCTCGCCATGGCGGAAGCCGGCCAGGCGCTCCTCGCGTCTGCCGTCACGGTGCTGCTGGCCTGGATGGGATTCCGGTACTGGTCACTCGTGATCGGGGGTGTGCTGGGAAGCGTGGCGGTCACCGCACTGATCCTCCTGCAGTCGCGGTGCGCGTTCGCGTGGCCAAGACGGCACGAATCCGCTGCGGCACTGAGGTTCAGCCGGCATACGATCATCGCGCGGCTCGCGTGGTACGGGTATGACAACGCGGACTTCTTCATCGCCGGCCGGGTGCTCGGCCGGGACGCTCTGGGGGCATACACCGTCGCATGGCAACTGGCAACCGCGGTCATTCAGCGAATCAGCTCGCTCATCGGACGTGTGACGCCCGCCGTTCTCTCGGCCGCGCAGCGGGATCCCGCCGCGCTGCGGCGGTACCTCTTCGCGGTCACGGAAACGATCTCCCTCTTCACGGTTCCGGCAACGGTCGGGCTCGCCCTGGTGGCTCCTGCGCTCGTGCAACTCGCGCTCGGCGAGAAGTGGGCGAGCGCGATACTGCCGCTCCAACTCCTGTCCCTCTACGCCGCCGTTCGATCCGTGACCCCGTTTCTGTCGCAGGTGCTCGCGGTGACCGGCGACATGCATCGGCTCATGCGGATCAACCTCTGGGGCCTGCTCCTCCTGCCGCCCGTTTTCCTGTACGCGAGTCGCTGGGGGGTCGGCGGGATCGCCGCCGCTTGGATCGTGGCGCACCCGCTCATCATCGCGGTGCCGGCTGGGGCCATCGTGTTCAAGCGCCTCGGCGTGCGAACGAGGGACTATCTCGCCGTGCTGGTGCCGGCCGCTTCGGCGGTGGCCATCATGGGTCTTGGCGTCCTGGGAGTGCGGCTCCTCCTCCCCGCGAGCACGGGACCGCTCCTCGGGCTGATCGTGGAGGTGCTGGCCGGCGCCGCCTTCTACGTCGGGGCACTCCTGCTGCTCCACCGCGCTCGAATCCAGCGCATCTGGCGGTTCGCGCGGTCGAACTTCTCCCCCACGCCCGCCCCGTGATCCCGGTGACCCTCGACCCCGCGCGCGGCGGACGAGCCTGCGCATGAGGCTGGCCGCGCTGGAACTGCCTGTCGCTTCCGCGGGGCCTTCGCGACGCGTGCTGACCGCGCTCGTGGTCCTCGTACTCGCACACGTGATGCTCGCCTGGCTGACGCGCATCCCCGAGATCACCTGGGGTGAGGACGACGCGGTCTACAGCCTGCTGGCGCGCGCGCTGCAGTCGGGCAGTTACCGGGAGTTCTGGATCATCGACGAACCGATTCACGCCCGTTATCCACCCGGCCTCCCCGCGTTGCTGGCCGTGCTGAACCTGTTCTTCGGCGAGCGGCTGGACGTGCACCTCGCCCTCATGACGCTCTGCTCGGCGGCGAGCCTGCTGCTCATGTTCGACGTCGCGCGGCGCCACGTCGGCGCGGACGTGGCGCTCTTCGCGACCGGCATCATGTCCTTGAACCCGCTCTGGGTGAGCGAGGCGGGATTGGTCATGGCCGAAGCGCCCTTCCGCCTCTTCCTGATGCTCACGATGTGGCTGGTGACCGATCGCCCGGGCGGTCGCGATCACTGGGTGCTGGCCAGCGCCAGCGCCGTGGCTGCGGCGCTCATTCGGACGGCGGGCGTGGCGGTCATCGGTGCGCTCGCCCTGCACTGGATGTTGCGGCGGGAGTGGAACCGTGTGTTCCTGCTCAGCGTGGCCGCGCTCCCCGCCGTTGGCTGGCTGGCCTGGACGACCATTGCACCGAATCCCGATGAAACCGGAGTCTACGTGCACGTGGTGACTGTGGGTGACCCACGGGGCCGCCTCACGTTTGCCGAGCAGCTGGCGGCGGGCGTGTGGGCGTACATTCGGCGCGCCGTGCCGACCGGGTTGTCCTTCTTCGCCTTGAAGGAAAATCCGCTCGACAACATCCTGTGGGCGGGGCTCGCCGCCGCCACCATTCCCATCGGCCTCGTCGTCCTCTGGCGCCGCTGGCGGTTCCTCGTCCTGTTTCTGGCAAGCTACGCCGCCGTCCTGCTCGCGTGGCCCTGGCGCGACGCCCGATTCGTGAGTCCGGCCAGCGGCTTCGTGCTCGTGCTCGTCGCGGTGGGCACCGTGGCCCTGGCGCGGGCACTGCGACAGCGACACCACGTCGTCGTGCTGGCCGCTGTCGCGGTTCTCTTCATGGTGGGAGCATGGCAGGCGGGCGCACCACGCGTCCGCGCCGCGCTCGCCTGTGATCGGACGAATCCCTGGGAGTCGGAGTCGTGCGCCCCGGAGGACCAGCGCGGGATGGGACAACTCGCGGGCCACGTGCGCACGAGCACGCCGCCGGACGCGATCTTCTTCGCGCCCAAGGAGGGCGCGTTCTACTATCACACGGAGCGGCGTTCGATTCGCGACCGCCGTGCGGTGCGCACGCATCCCGACAGCTTCGTGACTCACCTGCGGCGTTCGGGGGCGAGCTACGCCGTGCTGACTCCGGTCGGCATCAACTGGACCGGTCACAATCGGCAGCTCGGTTACTCCTGCGGTGCATTCGAGCTCGTCCAGTCCTTCATCGGAGACGCGACGCTCCTGCGGCTCGAGTCGGAGGAGCACGCCGCGTCGGACGACTCGCCGGCGTGCGCCGTCGCCGGGGCATGGAAGGATGGCGCGCCGGCCCGCTGGCGGGAACGTCACCTTCAATAGCGAACGCCGGGACCATCGATGACCGATCCGCGGATCCTGCACGTCGTGGGCGCACGCCCGAACTTCATGAAGGCGGCGCCACTGATCGCCGTCCTGGGTAACGCCGCCGGCGTGCGGCAGGCGCTCGTTCACACGGGGCAGCATTACGATGCCAACATGTCCGATGCCTTCTTCCGGCAGCTCGGACTCCCCCATCCCGACGTGAACCTGGGGGTGGGCTCCGGCTCGCACGCGCGGCAGACGGCCGAGGTCATGGTGGGCCTCGATCAGTACCTCGACGAGCAACCCGCCGATCTGGTCGTGGTCTACGGTGACGTGAACTCCACGATGGCGGCGAGCCTGGTCGCGGCCAAGCGGCGCGTCCGGCTCGCGCACGTGGAAGCAGGACTGCGCTCCGGAGATCGGTCCATGCCGGAGGAGACCAACCGGCTCGTGACGGACCGCCTCGCGGATCTGCTCTTCACGCCGTCCGAGGACGCCGTGGAGAACCTGCTGCGCGAGGGGACGCCACATGACAGCATCCACGACGTCGGCAACATCATGATCGATTCACTCGTCAGGCTGCTGCCACGTACGGACCTCGCGTGCGCGCGCGAGCTGGCCGGGATACCGGGCGAGATGCCATACGTTCTCGTGACGCTGCATCGTCCCTCGAACGTCGACGATCCGAGCCAGCTCGTGGGGATCGTCGGCGTGCTCCGCGAGCTGTCCGAGCGGCTTGCCGTGGTCTTCCCGGTCCACCCGCGTACGCGCGCCCGGCTGCAGAGCACCGGCGCCGATCTGCGCGGCATCAGGCTGTGCGAGCCGCTCGGCTATCTGGAGTTCCTCGCACTGCAGCAGCACGCGTCCCTGGTGATCACGGATTCCGGCGGGATCCAGGAGGAGACGACCTACCTTGGCGTCCAGTGCCTGACGGTGCGCGACACCACCGAGCGTCCGGTGACCGTCACGCTCGGAACGAACCGTCTGATTGGCACCGACCCCGCGCGCCTCCGGGTCGAAGCCGGGCGCGTGCTCGACGGGGAGCGGAAGCAGGGTGTCATCCCGCCCCGATGGGACGGCCGGACCGCCGAGCGCATCGCCGACGTCCTGCTGAGCCGGGCATGAGCGGATCGCGGTCGCTGCCGCAGGAGCCGGCGGCCGGCGTCACGACTCGGGTACCGCGGCTCTTGACGAATGCGCGGGCCCTGCTCGCCGACGCCGAGGCGTGGCAGGCGGCCGAAGGCCGGCACCTGCGCGAGGACGCCACGCTGCGAGAGATCCGCAAGGCGATCGCGTGGCTTGGTGAGGGTGACGTGCTGGTCGTGGACACGAGCAGCCGCCTGCTCGCGACGTGCGGGACCGCCGCGCTGCTCGATCCGCGCCGGCGGTGGCGCCTCGTGGCGCTCGACACGGTCCTGCGGACCCCCGCCGGCCTCACGAGCCGGGCGGCGGCGCGTGCGAAGGGGTTCCTCTTCCGGCAGGCGGACCTGTTCATTCTGTACTTCCGCGACACCTCGGGGTATCGACGCTATTACGGCCTTCCGGCGACCCGGATGCGATTCGTGCCCTTCAAGGTCAATTCGTGGGAGGCCCTACCCGCGATCGAAGCCACGCCGGTCCCCGAGCGGGACTGCCTCCTGTGCGCGGGCCGGTCGAATCGTGACGTGGGGGTCTTCCTCGAGGCCGCCCGCACTTCGGGGGTGCCGTGCGTCCTGCTGCATCAGGATCCGGACACGCTGCGACGACACGGCACCGAGCTCGCGCTCTCCGCGGTCCCGCCGAACCTGCGGATCGAGCAGGATGCCGGGGGGCGCGAGAGCTGGATTGCCTGGGTACGACGGGCGCGCGCGCTGGTCGTGCCGGTGCTGCCGGGGACGATCGCGCCGAGCGGGATCAGCACGTATCTCGATGCAATGGCGCTCGGCACGCCCGTAATCATCAGCGCGTGCCCCGCCGTGAGCGGGATGGTGAAGGACGAAGCGCTCATCGTGCCCGCCGGTGATCCGACGGCGCTGGCCGAGGCGATGCGCCGGGTGTGGAACGAGGAGCCCCTGCGACATGAGTTGCGCCTGCGGGGGCAGGTGCATGCGGAGCGCCACGGCGGTTCGGCGCGCCTGCATCGCGACATTCTCGCCTGTCTCTTCGGCGGCGGGGGGGGAGAGCCCGAGGTGGAGTGGCGTGGCTAGGACTCGCGCGGGCGGGGCGGGCGCTGCGGCAATGGGGCCGCGTGACGGAGGGGCGCCGGCGGGCCGCGCGGCGTGGTCGCGGGGGGACGTGGCCGCCTGCGCCGGGCTCGTGGTCGTGGCATTCCTCGTCCGCGTGGCCGGAGCGGTGGCGTTCGAGGGCCTCGCCGCGCCGCCTAACGCGAGTGCCTTCTACGATGGAGTGGAGTTCGAGCAGATCGCGCGGCATCTGGTCGAGGAGGGCCGGTTCGCCCGCGACGAGGGCGGGCTCACGTCCTTCCGGGCGCCGGGGTTCCCGTTCCTCCTCGCCGCCGTGTACGCGGTCGCGGGTCCCGGCAATCATGTCGCGGCGCACATCGCTTTCTGTCTCGTGGGCGCGCTGGTGGTGCTGCCGACGTATGTCCTGGGGCGCCTCCTCGCGGGCCCTGCGGTGGCCGTCCTGTCCGGCGCGCTGGTCGCCGTTCTGCCCGGGGTGGCGTACTACAGCATCCACTTCTCCAGCGAGCCGCTGCACACGCTCGCGCTCGTGAGCGCGACGGCCCTCCTGGCCGCCGCGGCCGCGCGCGGCCGGGCGGAGCTGCTGCTCGCCGGCGGGGTCGCCCTGGGCGTCGCGGCGCTCGTTCGGCCGGTGGCCCTGTACTTCCTTCCCCTCTTCGCGGTGGCGCTCGCGTTCTGTTACCCGGGCCGTCGTGCCCGGGCCGCGCTCCTGCTCGCCCTCGGCGCCCTCCTCGTCGTGCTTCCCTGGACCCTTCGCAACTGGCGGGCGCACGACCGCTGGCTGCTCATCGCCTCGAACGGCGGGTCGACCTTCTGGGGGAGCAACAACGACGTGGTCGCGCGCGATCCGAAGCTCCGCGGTGAGTGGATCAGCACGCGGTTGCTCCGCGGCGCCGACTCGCCGATCGACCGGCTGCCTAACGAAGTGGACCGGGACCGGGCGGAGTTCGCGGAGGGCAAGGCCTGG
>DATIGO010000211.1:0-2014 GCA_035454665.1 Gemmatimonadaceae bacterium
CGCGAAGACCGGGAAGTCGCGGTGCGCCGTCCATCCCGCGAGCGGACCCGGCAGCGCACGGATCCATCCCCCGGGACCGCGCGCACGCGTCGCCAGTCGTGCAGCCGTCGCGGCCGCGGCAAAAAGCGCCGGCCGTGTGGCGAGACGCGCATAGAGGCGCATGCCGTGGCGAAGCCAGGCCGGCGCTCCTTGTGTCTGCACGCCGCGCGCCCGCAGCGCCAGGAGCATGCGCGGGATGTCGATGCGGACCGGACACACCTCGCGGCAGGCCCCGCAGAGGCTGCTCGCGTGCGGGAGCTCGCCGAACTCTTCGAGCCCGCGGAGACCGGGCGTCAGCACCGCGCCAACCGGGCCCGAGTACACGGTGCCGTAGGCGTGCCCCCCGATGCTCTGGAAGACGGGGCAGGTGTTCAGGCAGGCGCCACAGCGGATGCAATAGAGGATTTCGGCCAGCTCCGTGCCGAGCAGCGCCGTTCGCTCGTTGTCGACGAGCACGACGTGCAGTTCGTCGGGGCCGTCCGGCTCGGACGCATATTCGCCGGCGTCCTGATCGACTCGCCGCGGCCCGCTCAGGATGTTCGAGTACACCGTCAGCTTCTGCCCGGTGGCGCTTCGCGCGAGCACCTGCAGCATCACCGCCAGATCGCGCAGCGTGGGGACGACGCGTTCGATGCCGAGCAGGGCCACGTGGATGCGCGGCACCGTCGACGTGAGCCGCCCGTTGCCTTCGTTCGTCACCAGGCAGATGCTGCCCGTCTCGGCGACGGCGAAGTTCGCGCCGCTGATGCCCATGTCGGCGCGCAGGAACTCCGTGCGCAGCGTGCGCCGCGCGAATGCCGTCATGCGCGAGACCTCCGCGACGTCCTCCTCGGTCGCCCCCGCCCGCGCGCGGAAGACCGCGGCGACGTCCTCCCGGCTCTTGTGAATGATGGGACCGACGATGTGCGAGGGTGGCTCCTGGGCGAGCTGGGCCACGTACTCACCGAGATCGGTCTCGACGACGCGGATGCCGGCACCGGCGAGGGCGTCGTTCAGCTCGATCTCCTCGGAGATCATCGACTTGCCCTTCACGACCGAGCGCACGTTCCGCGCGCGCGCCAGCTCGGTCACGATGCGCACCGCCTCCCGGGCGGTCGCGGCCCAGTGCAGGTGTCCGCCGCGCCGCTGCAGCTCGGCTTCGAACCGGATGAGGTGCTGATCGAGGTGAGCGATCGTCCGCGCGCGGATGGCGCGGGCCTCGTCGCGCACCGCCTCGCCGTCGGGGAATGCCGCGAACGCCGCGTGGCGGCCGGCCAGCAGACGGCCGGTGGCGCGCTGGACCTTGTCGGCGAGACCGGGCGCCGCGAGCGCCTCCTCCGCGCGCCGGTAGAACTGCACGTGGGCGTCCGGCGGGTTCATGCGCCCGCGTCGGCCGGTCCGGCCTCGGCGTCCTCCTTCGGGGCGCGCTCGGCCAGCAGCTCCGCCAGATGACGCGCCTGCACCCGGCTCTCACGCCGGCGCAGTCCGCCCGCGATGTGCATCAGGCAGCTCATGTCGGTGGCGACCACCGTGTCCGCGCCGGATTCCTCGATGCAATCGAGCTTGCGATCGAGCATCGCGCCCGAGAGACCGCTCATCTTGACGGCAAAGAGCCCGCCGAAGCCGCAGCAGGTCTCGGCATCGCGCAGCGGATGGATCTCGATCCCGTTGACGCCGTTGAGCAGCGCCTGCGGCTGGTGATCGATTGCCAGGCCGCGCAGGCCGTGACAACTGGGGTGGTACGTGACGGCGCCGCGGGCGCAGGCGCCGCAGTCCGTCCGCTTGATCACGTCCACCAGAAACCGCGTGAATTCGTAGGTTCGCGCCGCCAGGGCGCGCGCGCGCGTCGCATACGGACCCTGATCCGCCAGGAGCACCGGCGCCTGGTGGATGAGCATGTCGGCGCAGGACCCGGAGGGCACCACGACGGGCGTGTCTTCGCGTGACAGCACGTCCACCGTGTGGCGCGCCATGGCGCGGGCCTCCTCGGTGAACC
>DATIGO010000212.1:0-4911 GCA_035454665.1 Gemmatimonadaceae bacterium
CGTTGCCGAGTCACGCCTCACGACTACTGAACGATCGGCAGCCTCGTGATCCCCCGCTCGCGCTTCTGCTTCTCGACCATCTTCGCCACGTCGTCGAGCAGCTTCTTCGCGTCGTAGACGATGCCGTCCTTGATGGTCCACCGCACGCCACCCACGCGCTCCACCTTGCCGGTGCTATCGTTGAGCTTCAGGTGGCCCGTGCCGTAGAGCACCTTGAGGTTCGCGATCGGGTTTTCGGCGACGATCGCGAGATCCGCCAGCAGTCCCGGACGCACCACGCCGTACTCGATCGGCTGTCCCGTGGGCCGGAAGATCTCCTCGGCCGCATGCAGCGTCGCCGAGCGGATCACCTCGAGCGGATGGAACCCCGCCTCCTGGAAATTCTCCAGCTCCTCGACGTACGAGAATCCGTACGTGTTGTAGATGAAGCCGGCGTCGGTGGAGGGCGTGACGCGACCACCCATGTTCTTGTAGTCGTTGATGAACTCCATCCACACCTGATAGAACTTGCGCCACGCGACCTCGTCCCACGTGGTCCAGTCGAAGAAGTACGACCCGTGGTTTTCGCGGTTCGGCGTGTAGAAGTCCCACAGCGACGGCAGGGTGTACTTCTCGTGCCATTCGGCCGTGCGCCGGTACATGAGGTTCCGCCCCGACATGTACGTCGTCATCGTCGGGTCGAGCGTGGCGTCGTGCTCCTTGAGCAGCTTGAGGAAGGCCCACCACTTCTCGCTCTTGGGCTTCACCAGGCTCCACTGCCGCGCCACCTGGCCGAAGCGCCACTGCTCGTCGTTGTAGTTGTACGTGTCGGGATACGGCTGGACCGAGGTGTTCTCGTACATCGCCTCGAAGATGCCGTAATAATGCGTCACGGCACCCAGCCCGAGCTTGACCGCGTCGGCCGCGTTCATCTGCGCCACGCCGGTCTGCGCGAGGTGCGCGGTCGTCCCGAGCTGCTGCGCCTTGGCCTCGGTGAGCAGCGCCGCCATGATGCGCGGCTCGTGCGCGCCGAGCTTGAGGCAGTCCGCGCCCTGCTGCTTGGCAAAGCGCACCCACTCACGCGCGACCTCCGGGGTGCGGATCGGACCGCCCTTCCAGGCCTCGCCCGTACCCGGGCGGTGGCACGAGACGAGGCGCGGCGCCGTAATCTCGTTCTTCGCGCTGCGGGCCTTCTCCTTGAGCGACCACTCGAAGCCACCAAACGGAACGCCGCGCACCGTGGTCACGCCGTGCGCCATCCACAGCTTGTAGACGTACTCGGCCTCGGGCGCCTTCGGCACGCCGCCCGTGTGCACGTGCAGGTCGATGAAACCGGGGAGCACGTACATCCCCTCGGCGTTGACCTCGCGAGCGGGCCCGCGCGGACGCCGGCTCTGATTGATCGGCACCCCCGGGGTCCCCACGTCGGAGATCTGGGTGATGCGATTCTGCTCGATCACGATGTCGACCGGACCGCGCGGCGGCGCGCCGGTGCCATCGATCAGCGTGGCACCGCGGATGATGAGCCGGGGAAACGGCCCTTCACCGTCGGCGCGGTTCGGCGCCGGGGCCGCGTCCTGGGCACGCGCCGTGGATGTCGCGATCACGAGAGAGGCCACCGCCAAGGCGGCGGCGCGAGCGGTGCGCCACGTCCGAGCGAGCATCGGGGAGCTCCGACCTGAGTGAGGGAGGTGAGCGGAGAGCGCGGGGGCGCCGGGTGCCGGCCGCGACATCGCCCTGATTGAACCAGAAAGGGTCTGGTCCGGTGCGGTCCGCGTCAAGTGGGCCGCGCCGCGCCCCTGCCGCAGAGCCGGACCACTCAGCGCGGGGCGGACAACCGTCGCGCCGTCGTGCGCACGCCGTCGGACGCGAGAACCTCGAGCTCGCCGCGCCCGCGGGGGACTCGCAGTCGCCCCCTGGTACCATAGGCGATCACCTCACCCGTCGCCGCATCGCGCACCAGGACGGCCGCCGAACGCCGCGCATCCCACCGGACCGTCCCTTCCCCGACCGCGCCATCCCGCGACAGCGTGACCCCCGGGTCGACTGATACCCCCGGGGCGCCAGCAGGCTCGCTGGGCCGGATGCGCTCCGCGGTCCGCGCGGGGCCGGCCACGCGCACACGCGCGATCGCCTCCACCTCTCCGGCCGGCAACGGGACGGCGAACGCGAAGTGGCGAATCCCCGGGGCGTGGTCGATCTCCGTGGGCTCGAAGGGATGAGCGAAGATCCGGCTGCCGTCGGCTCTCTCCGCCTCGATCCGGAACGATCCGCCGCGCGCCGGGAGAGCGGCGCGGGTTCGGAGCGTGAAGGCGGGCTGCAATCGGATCGAATCGCCCTCGACGGATCCCCAGACGATCAGGCACTCGCACGGCTCGGTGACCGCGGATTCACCAGCCTGCAGCGCGACGGCGCCCGAGCGGGCGTCGAGCAGCGCCTGATAGGTGTAGTCGCTCACCCACGCGGGGGTGCAGTAGGACATGATGTCGCTGGCCCCCGTGGGGCCGTAGGACAACGGTGTACCCGACTGCGCGAGCGACCAGGTGAACAGATCGTGCCCATAGGCTCCGATGGACGCGTTCGCGTGCGGGTACTGCGGGTCGGGGCCGCCCGCGCCTCCACACGGCGCATGCCGGCGCCCCATCGTGTGCGCGAGCTCGTGCGCCACGAGCTCGGTGGTGTGCCGCGCACGGTTGAACCAGCCAACGCCCACCACGGTGGCACTGCGGGTATTGCTGGCGGTGCTCGTTGGATCCGACGGGACGTAGGCGTAACCGCCGAACTGCACGAACGTGACCCCCGGCGGCGGACGAATCGAGCCCACGTAGTAGCGAGCGCTCCCCTCGGCGACGCGCCGAAGGTCGACTTGCTGGAGGATCTGCACGAAGGCACTGGCCTCGCCCGAGCCGAAGTCGACGTCCGTCGACATGATCGCGCCGATCGTCGGGTCGACCGTGGAAACCGGATGCATCTGGCGCGTCGCGTACAGGTACTCCGGGATGACGGCGTCATCGACGCGCCCGACGGTTCCGCCGTTGCTGAGCAGGATCGGGACGAAGTGCAGTTCGAGCGGCGGCACCGCGCGCACCACCACGTCGCGCGGCTGCCCGCCGGGCGGCCACACGTTGTCTGCGGGGTCGGGTTCGGGGAGCGCTCCGCCCGGGTTGATCGTCACGAGCACGCGCAGTCCGGGCTGCGCAACCGTGCCGTTGAACACCACCTGGTGAATGGGTCGTTCGAGGTCGCTCGCGGACCCGACGGCGCCCGTCAAGGGACGCTCATCCACGATCTCCGGGCCGGCGCCCGAGAGTACGATCCGCACGCTCGGTACGGGGCGGCCGGGGCCATAGGGCCGATCGAGCGTCCCGTACACGTTGACCAGGACCGGATTTCCATCGGCCACCAGCGGAATCGTGCCATCGGCTCGCTGTACGCTCTGCGAGAGCATGACGTTCGTGAGTGCGAGATTCGGCGGTGTGGCGGAGACCAGGATCTGGGTGGATCCCTGCACGCCTTCGCTGG
Organism: Gemmatimonadaceae bacterium; assembly: GCA_035454665.1. Classification (GTDB taxonomy): domain Bacteria; phylum Gemmatimonadota; class Gemmatimonadetes; order Gemmatimonadales; family Gemmatimonadaceae; genus DATIGO01. Next base: position 3,502 of record DATIGO010000212.1, read on the forward strand.
TAGCGATGATCGACGTGGCACCGGCGGCGACCCCCAGCACGACGCCGTCTTCACTCACGCTGGCCACGCCCGGGTCGGCGGACGACCAGGTGACGTCGCGCCCTGAGAGCGCGTTGCCGCTCCCGTCCCGGGGGAGCGCCGACGCCGTCGTCGATTCGCCGACCACGATGTCGCCGAGACCTAACGAGACGAGGACCGACGCGACCGCGGCATTGAGCACCTCGACCATGGCGCTCCCCTCGACGCCGTCGACGGTCGCCGTGATGCGGGTGGCGCCGATGCCGGCCGCGGTCACGAGTCCCACCGAGGAGACCGACGCCACGGCGTCGCTCTGGGTGCGCCAGGTGACCGGCCGGCCGGTGACCGGCGTTCCCGCGCTGGTGCGCGCCGTGGCCTGGAGCTGGGCAGTCGTCTGCGTCCCGAGCCGCAGCTCGAACGTGCCCGGCTCGACATCGACCTGCGCCACGACGACGGGCGGCGTGCCGTCCGATCCCCCGCCGCAGGCGCCGCACGCCGCCACGACAGCAGCACCCAGCATGAGTCGCAGCAGGGAAGATCGCATGAAACGCAGTGCCTCGGTCGCGGGTCGTCGATGAACGAAGCACGACAAGCGCTCTGGAAGGGCCGTCACGGCCATCTGATGCGCCTGTCGCGCTGGAATCGAAGCAAGCTCGCACCAATGGGCGCCGCGTGCCACTCCCAAAACGAGCGGCGGCGCGCCGACGAATAGCATCGGCGCGCCGCCTTCGTTAAGCCCGGAGTCGGGCCCCGGCACCGTCGGCCGTTACGGCACGTTGTCCGGCAGGCGGATGACCTTCAGGTCGTCAAAGCCCACGATCCCCGCATCGATCCCCATGAGGTACCAGCCGACTCGCGCCAGCTCGCCGGCCTGGTTTCCATCCTGGAAGTAGACCGCCGGGGTCGGAGAGCAGCCGGAGATGCTGACCGACGTCTTCTTGGTCGTGAAGTCGATCGTGATCACGAAGTCCTGCTTCATGTTCGTGGTCCAGGCGCAGTTCGTATCCTGGTTGTTGAAGTACCACGTGGGCTGACTCGACACCGTCCGGTAGGCCAGCGCGGCGAGCACATCGCCGTCACCGTCGACCACCTGAAATGGCGCGTCCTTCACGGAGGGCTTGGCCTGCAGCGAGCTCCCGTGCACCTCGTACCGTCCGCTGTTCGCCACGCCGGTGCCGTCATCGTAGACATTGGCGCTCAGCTCGAGGCCACCGCAGTTCTTGTTGCACGCGCCACCCGCCTGGCTCAGCACCACGGGCTGGTCGATCAGGTCTCCGATCGAGCTTTGCACGAGGATGGTTCCCGGCGCCTTGGCATTGTCGGTCCAATCGTCACCCGGGAAGTTGGTCACCGTCGGCGGGGCACCCGGCGCGTCACCCGCGGTCTCGAAGT
>DATIGO010000213.1:0-3448 GCA_035454665.1 Gemmatimonadaceae bacterium
CGCCCCGACAGTGTCCACCGCCCGTCCGCCTCGCGCGAGATGTCCCGCACCCGCTCGAAGAGCGCCACGGCCATGTGCTCCGCCACCCTGAGCGGGGGCCGGGGCAGCTGACAGACGTAGGCAATGAGCGGCCCTGGCTCCGCCGGTCCCTGCGCGAGAAACTCCCTCGCGCGCTCCAGCAACGCGCTGTCCTGCGCGAACGAAGTCAGCCCCGCCCCCACCTGACTCATTCCAGGCTCAATCCCCTCTCGCCGCTGGCCGCATCAGTTCCAGGGATCATCCCGTTGCAGTGGGCACGTCATGCAGCGCGGGCCGCCCCCGCCTCGAACCAGCTCACCGCCCTCGAAGGTGATCACCGCCCGTGTCCCCTCGTCGAGCCGCTCTTCTCCCGTCAGAAAGGCGACCGCCGACACGACCCGGAATCCCGCCGTCTCCAGCTCCTTCAGCGTGGCCTCATTGCGGGAGTACGAGATCAGCACCCCCGGCCTCGCGGCCACGAAGTTGCACCCCGACGCCCACTGTTCCCGCTCCTGCATCACCCGGCGCGTTCCGCCGCAGAAGATCGGCTGCATCGGCAGTCCACACTCCCGCAGAGCGTCGAATACATCGGACATCTCCCGAAGCTGCGTCTGGCCGCGACGCCACAGCAGGATCGGCAAGCGTCCCGGACCGATGAAGTGCGGAGGATACACGACGCACAGGTCGCGGTCCACCTGTGTGAAGATCATGTCCAGGTGGATCGCAGTATTCTCGCTCGGCATCACCACCACGATCACCTGGTCGATCGCTGTCCGCTCGAAGAAGAGCTGCACGAGATGGTCGATGGCGCCCGGGGACGAGCGCTCGCTGAAGCCGATCATGATCGTGTCGCGTCGAAGGGGATGCACGTCGCCCCCCTCCAGCGTCCGCGCCGTGCGCCACTCGACCGAGCCGTCGTAGAGGATGCCCGCATTCGCGAGCAGCGGGTGAGTGCGGAAGAGCGCCTTCATGATCAGCTCCTCGCTCCACCGCACGCCATAGCGCATGGATCCGATCATGACGTGGTCGTTGATCCCCATCGCGACGTCGCGCGTGAAGTACAGATTGGGGAGCGGCGGCAACTCGTACCCCGACACGTTGAGCATGGTGGCCAGCCGCCCCGACGACTCCTCGCGCCCCTCGATGAGGTGCTTCACGAGAGTGCCGGCGGGCAGTTCCTGGAGCTCGCGCGCGAGTGGCTCGGACGGGATGACGTCGACCGTCTCGCGGATCAGGAGCTCACGGACGTCGGGGTGGTCCACGACCTGGGTGAGCAGGTCCCGGACCTGGTGGACGCGCGTGAAGCGCTCGAGGATGGCGACAAAACGGCGATGCTCCCGACGGGCGGACCTCACGTCGATGATGTCGTCGTAGAGGTAGTCCTCGCGTGTATCCGGCGTCACGGCCAGCAGTTCGGCGCCGGGGGTGTGCACGAGGACGCTCCGGAGCGCGCCGATTTCCGACGAGACGTGGACGGGCATGCTCCAAGATAGGGGCCCGGGCTGAGGGGTGAGGGGGTCGTCGATGCGGGGCCAGCGGACCAGGAAGCGACCCTCCGCCGCTACCGAGGCCTCCACCCTCGGCCTCACCCTCACCCTCTGTCCCCGTCTTCCCTATGGCCACTGATATCGAGGTCGGCTAACTTGTGAATCAATTCACAAGCTCCCCTCCCCGACGTGAAGCGCATCGCGGACAGCACGGTTCGCCGCCTCTCAGCCTATCTCCGGTTCCTGGAAGAATCCGCCGAGCATGGGCTGACGACGATTTCGAGCGACGAGCTGGCGCGACGCGGCGGAACCACCTCGGCGCAGGTGCGGAAGGACCTCTCCTTCTTCGGCTCATTCGGCAAGCGTGGCCTGGGGTACTCCATTCCCGAGCTGATCTCCAGCCTCCGGGAGATCCTCGGCCTCAAGCGGGAGTGGAAGGTGATCATCGTCGGCGCCGGAAAGATCGGCACCGCGCTGGCCCGCTACGCCGGCTTCGAGCAGCGCGGCTTCCACGTGATGGCCGTCTACGACAGTGATCCGCTCAAGGTCGGGTCCCAGTGGGAGGACATCGTCGTGCGTGACGCGGAGAGTCTCGAGCGCGACATTGCCCATGACCAGCCCGACATCGCCGTGCTGGCGGTGCCACACGGCGCGGCGCAGGAGGCGGCCACGCGGCTCGTGCGCGCCGGCGTGAAGGCCATCCTGAACTTCGCGCCCACGCAGCTCGCGGTCCCCGCCGATGTGGTCGTGCGGAGCGTGAACATGGCGATGGAACTCGAAGGACTCAGTTACGCGCTCTCGAATCGGGAGCGCTGACGCGGCCGACGCCGGACCGCAGACCCGCCTCACGTGGCGCCGAGGGCGCGGAAGAGTCGCAGGAAGGCGTCGGGAGGAAGCGTCTCAGGGCGCACGTCCGGCGCGACGGCGGCCGCCGAGAGTACGCGCCGCGCCGCATCCGCGTCGACGCCGCGGAGCTCGCGCAGCACGCGCACCATCTGCTTCCGGCGGAAGCCGAAGATCCCCTGGATGAAGTGGCGAAGCGGTGCCGCCTCGTCGTCGCTCAAGAGCGGGTGCACGCGCGGCAGGAGGCGCACAACCGCGGAGTCCACCGACGGTCGCGGGCGGAAGGAGGCAGCCGGGACGCGAGCCACGATCTCCGCGTGCGCGACGAGTTGAACGTTCACCGAGAGGGCGCCGTACGTCTTCGATCCCGGGGCGGCCACGATCCGGTCGGCGACCTCCCGCTGCACGAGCACGACGCTGCGCTCGGGGCGTGGCGGTTGCAGTGCGCGGAAGAGGAGCGGCGTCGTGATGTAGTAGGGGAGGTTTCCGGCGAGCCGATAGGGGCCGCCGGCGAGGGCGGCCCAGTCCACCTTCAGCGCGTCTCCCTCCACGACGCGCACGCTCCCCTGCTCGGCGTATCGTTCCCGCAACAGCGCGACGAGATCGCGATCGATCTCGACGGCGATCACACGGGCCGCACGGGCCGCGAGGCGGTCCGTGAGCGCCCCGCGCCCCGGGCCGATTTCCACCACCGTGGCGCCCGGCCCCGGATCGAGCGCTTCGACGATGCGCTCCAGCACCCCGGGATCGGCGAGGAAATGCTGCCCGAACCGCTTGCGTGCGCGAGGTGTGCGATGGGCCGCCGGCCGGCGCTCAGCCGCCTCCCCCTCATCACGCTTCACCCGTCACCCTTCACCGGCTCCCGCGCGTCACGACTTCGCCACCACGATCGTGAGGTCGTCGCGCCGCATCACATCGCCCATGTGCTGTTGCAGCCGCACGAGCGCGCGCTCGAGGATCGCGGCGGGAAGCTCGTGCCGGTGGGCGCGCACCACGTCGGTGATGCTCGACTCGCCCAGTCGCTGGTCGTACCGGTTGCGCGCGTCGCTCACCCCGTCGGTGAACAGGAGCATCACGTCTTCGCCAGGGACCCAGGGCCG
>DATIGO010000214.1:0-4049 GCA_035454665.1 Gemmatimonadaceae bacterium
ACCTCGATGGGGAAATGCAACTCGCCCATCGACGGTTCGACGGGGCGAACGTCACGCTCCCCGGGCCGCCCGGTCACGGCCGCGACCGCGCGCGCCGCGCCGCGCGCCTCACGAGCCGCTGCCATCGGACGGTCCGAGGCACGCCAGGGCGCCGCGCCCCCGGGCTCCAGTGACCCGCGTGAGGCAACGCGTCAGAGACTCTCGATCTGGAAGAGCGTGTCGAGCTTGGTGAGCTCGAACAGCGTCTTCAGGTCGTCGTTCAGATTCGCGAGACGCAGCTCGCCGTTCAGCTCGCGGATGCGCTTCGAGAGCGACACCAGCACACCGAGTCCCGAGCTGTCGATGTAGCCCGTCTGTCCAAAGTCCACCAGGAATTTCCGCTCTCCTCGCTCCAGTTCATCCAGGACCTTCTGCTTGAGCTCCTGACGATTGCCCACGATGAGCTGCCCTTCGACGGCGACCACACACACATCGCCCACCTTCCGGACGGTGAACCCCATGCCTTTCTCCACGGACGTCGAGGTCAGCCCTCCAGCCGCTCCAGCGGTTCCGGTTGCTGGGTCTGGAGAGCGGTCACTGCGGCAGTACGCATAATGTCATCGACCGACGCGCCCCGCGACAGATCATTGCACGGCTTTGCCAGACCCTGCAGCACCGGACCGATCGCCACGGCGCCCGCCAGGCGCTCGACCAGCTTGTACCCGATGTTTCCCGCGTCGAGCGACGGGAAGACGAGCACGTTCGCCCGTCCGGCTACCGCGCTGCCGGGAGCCTTGCGCCGGCCGATGGCTTCCACCAGCGCGGCGTCCGCCTGCAACTCGCCGTCCACGGCACAGTCCGGCAATCGCTCCCGTGTCAGGCGTACCGCCTGTCGCACCAGGTCGACGGATTCACCCTCGGCGCTTCCCCTGGTGCTGAACGAGAGAAAGCCCACGACGGGCTCGTCGCCGACGACGCGGCGCCGGTCGCGCACGGCATTGACGGCGATGTCGGCGAGTTGCTCGGCCGTAGGATAGCGCACCACGCCGCAGTCGGTGAAGGTCAGGACGTCCTCGCCGTGCCGGAACGGCGGCGGCACCATGTAGAACGCACTCGACACTGTGCGCACCCCGGGGGCGCGCCCCACCAGCCAGAGCGCGGCGCGGATTACGTCGGCGGTCGTGGTGTCGCACCCCGCCAGGCAGGCATGCACGTCGCCGTGCCGTACCAGGGAGACGGCGAACAGGACGGGATCGGCGGAGAGTCGGTCCGCATCATCCGCTGTGAGCCCCTTGTCGCGTCGGACCTCGAGCAGGTCCGCGCGCACGCGCGCGCGCCGCGGGTCACCCGCCGGATCGATCCGCTCGACCGAATCGGGGCCGGCAAACCGGCCTCGCTCGGAGTAGAGGAGCACCGGCTCGACCACCCGTTCGCGCGCCAGTTGCGCGGCGGCCTCCTGTACCCGCGGGTCGTGCCCCTCGGGAAAGGCGATGCGCACGCGGAGCCGGGCCGCGCGCCCCGTGAGCTCGTCGAGGAACCTCATGCACCGATGCCGACGCGGGGGGATTGCGGCGCCTAACGTTTCGCGAGGCGCGCGTGCAGGGCCCGCGCCACGTCGGGGTGCACCAGGTCGTCGAGACGGCCCCCGAAGCGGGCCACCTCGCGGACCAGCGACGCGCTGATGTACGTGGTCTCGAGCGACGGCACCATGAAGACCGTCTCCAGTCCGGGGGAGAGGTGCCGGTTCATGAGCGCCATCTGATACTCGTACTCGAAGTCGGACACGGCGCGCAGGCCGCGGATCAGCACGCGTGCGTCGACCTCGCGGGCAAAATCCACGAGGAGGCCCGGGAACTCCCGCACCTCGACGCGTGGATCATCGCCAACCGCCGTGCGGATGAACGCCACGCGCTCGGCGGTGGTGAAGACCGGCTGCTTGGAGACGTTGACCGCCACGGCCACGACGAGCCGGTCGGCGAAGGTGAGGGCGCGGCGGATCAGATCCTCGTGGCCGCGGGTGATGGGGTCGAAGGTGCCGGCGTAGATCGCGATGCGCATGAGTGGCGGATGCGGTTGGACAACGCGGGAACTGCGGTGTCGGGACGTCAGGCTCTTCGGCGGGTGCCCATCTTCACGGGCGCGACCTGGGGGTGCAGCGGCATCGGGCGAGGCACCGGAGCCAATCTAAGCGGCCGGGGAACCTGGCGCGTCACTGGTCCGCGTACCCCTGGTCCCAGGAGCGCGTGACGTCGTGGTTGCGCAGATCCACGCCGTGCGCGAGCCACCCCTTGAGCGGAAAGAGCACGTTGAGCCACCCGGCATGCACTTCATTCCACTCGTGAGGCGGTACGCCTTCCTGCGTCAACAGCAGATCGGTCCCACCCTTCCCGTCCGGCGTCAGCGCGAACCGCGCCGGCCCGCCCAGGTACTCGACGGACCAGACCTGCGGCGGGCGCCGCTCGAGGACCTGGCCACGGCACGTGTACCCATTGATGAAGCGGAACTCGATCTGTCCGTCCACCTCGATCGCGGACTCCGCCCAGAACGACGCCCGGCCCTCGTTGGAGTCGAGCGCGGCAAATACGCGCTCGGGGACGACCGGGAGGTGCAGCCGCCAGTGGATTGGACCGCCGATGACGTCGCCTTTCATTCCGCTGCCTCACGCTGGAAGATGAGCGCCCGAGCCACCCGTCGAGGATCGACCGGCGCACGGCGCGCCCGCAAGAGCCACCCGCGCCCGGCGGGCGCCCGGTCGTCGTTCCACCGTTCGAGCAGGAAAGTGGCCCGCGGGAGCCTCCGATCGTGGCGGCTGGCCCATCGCTCTTCCGGAAACGCACGGCGACCCGCCGTATTGTTGACTTCCGACAATACGAACTCGATATTAGTGTCGAAATCCGACACAACCCTGCCGCCCGGGAATGCGCGATGGCCCTGACCCCGACCGACCTGCTGCGCGGAACGCTGGACATGCTGATCCTGAAAACGCTCGCCGGTACCCCGATGCACGGGTGGGCGCTGAGCCAGCAGATCCAGCAGCAATCCGAAAACCTCCTCCGCGTGGGCCAGGGCTCGCTCTACCCCGCCCTCCAACGCCTCGAGCAGCAGGGCTGGATCGAGAGCGAATGGCGCACGACCGACCAGAACCGGCCCGCGAAGTACTACACCCTGACGTCATCCGGGCGCCGGGCGCTCGTGGCAGAGACGCGGAGTTGGCGCGCCTACGTGCACGCGGTCGATCTCATCCTCGGGAGTGCATGACATGAGGAGAGTCCGGCGCGCCGCGCGCGACGTCTTGCGCGGCTGGCAGCGGCGACTGATGGCCCTCGTGCGCCGAAGGGCGGCCGACCAGACGATGTCAGCCGAGCTCGCCTTTCATCTCGACATGGAGACGGAGAAGAACATCCGGGCCGGCCTGAATCCCGCGGAGGCGCGGCGCGTTGCCATGCTCGCGTTCGGCGGGGTCGGTCGTTTCACCGAGGAGGTCCGGGACGTGCGGAGTATCGGCTGGCTCGACGATCTGTCGAAGGACCTGCGCCACGCGGCGCGCGGGTTCCGTCGGTCACCCGGCTTCACGCTCGCGGTCATCGCGGCGCTGAGCCTCGGGATCGGCGCGAATACGGCGGTCTTCTCCGTGGTGTACGGCGTGGTGCTCGCCCCCCTGCCCTACGCGGAACCCCACCGCCTCGTGCGCCTGTGGGAGCGAAACCCGGCGCAGCAGATCGAGCACGGTACGGTTTCACCCGGGACGTTCATCGACCTGCGCGAGCGCAGTCGTTCGCTCGACGGGATCGCGCTCTTCGGCGAGCGCGTCTTCCTGCTCTCGGATGGCGACGAGAGCTGGGAATCCCCGGCTGCGACGGTCACGCCGGGGCTGTTCGACCTGCTGGGCGTTCGGCCGGCTGCCGGCCGCACCTTCCCGCCCGAGGAGCGCGGGAGCGAGTGGTCCGGTTCGTTCGACGAAGTCGTGATCAGCCACGCGCTGTGGCAGCGCCGCTTTGGGGGCGCGCCGGACGTCGTGGGCCGTGCGCTCCGGATGGATGGGTGGTGGACATACACCATCGTGGGCGTCA
>DATIGO010000215.1:0-6171 GCA_035454665.1 Gemmatimonadaceae bacterium
GCGCGCCGCATGGGAACCGTGGCCCGCGAGACCTTCTCCAGTCGCTTCGGCATCGCCATGACGATGATCGGCGTTGCCCTGGGCCTGGGGAACGTCTGGCGATTCCCGTATCTCGTGGGTCGCTACGGCGGCGCGGCGTTCGTGCTCGCGTATGTGCTGATCGTGCTCCTGATCGCGGTGCCCGCGCTCATGGGCGAGTGGGCGCTGGGGCGCCACGCGAAGCGCGGCACCGTTGGCGCGTTCGCTGCCGCGGGTGTTCCCGGTGGCGCCGCCCTCGGCTGGTTTCTGTTCGTGGTGGTCGTCGCGGCCACCGCGTACTACACGAACGTCGTGGGGTGGGTGCTGTACTTCGCGGTGGGCGAGGTGGCCACGGCGGCGGGGCTGCCGTGGCAGAGCACCGCCGTGCTCCCGCCGGAGAGCGGTTTCGACGTGGGCTCCCTGATACGTCAGGCGATCTGTACGGGGGTGGTCGTCCTGACGTGCGCCGTCGTGCTGCAGCTCGGCCTGCGCGCGGGCATCGAGCGCGTGAGCCGGATCATCATCCCCACGCTACTCGTCGTTCTGCTCGTCCTGATCGCGCGCAGCCTCACGCTGGACGGCGCCGGGGCGGGCGTTCGCTGGTACATCGGGCACTTTGCCTGGAGCGACCTGACGCCCACCGTCATTGTCGCCGCGCTGGGACACGCGATCTTCTCGCTCTCGCTGGGCGGGACGTTCATGGTGACGTACGGATCGTACCTGGCGGACGGCGAAGATCTCGGGACGAACGCCGCGCTCACGGCGGGTGGCGACACGATTTCCGGACTGCTGGCTGGACTCGTGATCTTCCCCGCGGTGTTCGCCTTCGGGCTCGAACCGGCCAGCGGCCCGGCGCTTCTCTTCGACACGATCCCGGGCGTCTTCGAGCGCATGCCGCTCGGCTGGATCTTCTCGATGCTCTTCTTCGCGGGACTGTTCGGCGCCGGTTATCTGTCCGACGTGGCCGCGTTCGAGGTCCTCATCGCCGGTCTCACGGACAACACCCGCCTGTCGCGGGCGCGGGCGGTGTGGCTCATGGCCGGGCTCGTGTACGTGATCGCGCTGCTGCCCATGGTGAGCATGCGGATCTTCACGCGCTGGGATCTCACGTTCGGGTCGGGGATGCAGACGTTCGGCGCGCTGTGCGCGGCCCTTGCGGCGGGGTGGGCCATGCGGCGCGGCGCCCTGCTGGCGCAGCTCGGCGGCGAGGCCACCCGCGGCTGGCGCCGCCTGGTGCCCTTCTGGCTGCGGTACGTGGTGCCCGGAGCCATCCTCGCCGTCGGGGTCTGGTGGCTCCTGACGGACGTGCTGCGTATGATCGGAAGCGTGTAGACCGTGAAGGGATTCCCCTGGTCATCCCGGGCCGCCGCAGGCGGCGAGGGACCTGCGTTTCCGGCGCGACGGGAGGTTGCCACGGCAGGTGTGGTGAGCCGACCGCCGATGCCACTTCGGGAGGACCTCCTCTGGAGACGAGCATGCCTGACGAGACCGTGGACCTGGCCGCGGCGGTGGAAGGAGAAGGCGGGATCTTCGTGATCCGCGGGAGCTCCGTGGCGCGCGAGTGGAACGGCATCCGATACAAGCTCGGGCTGTCGTCGAAGAACGTGCCCGCGAGGCACCTGTCCATGAACGTGGCGGTCGTGCCGCCCGGTGCCGTGGCCTTCGCGCATGTGCACGTGGGCTTCGAGGTCATGCTGTACATCCTGCAGGGCCGGGTGCGGCACGAGTATGGCGATCGCCTGCGGCAGTCCATCGACAACCAGGCCGGCGACTTCATCTACATCGAACCCGGCGTGCCTCACGAGGTCTACAATCTGAGCGACGCCGAACCGGTCGTCGCGGTCGTGGCCCGCTCCGATGCCGACGAGTGGGCGCACATCGTCACCTACGATCGTGCCTCCGGGACCACCGGTGAGGTGCTGCCATGAGACGGCGAACACTCCTGGGCATCGTCGTCTTCGCCACGGCGTCGCCGCTCGCGGCGCAGCGGACCGAGGGCGACTACGTCCTGCGCGATTTCCGCTTCGCGAGCGGCGAAGCGCTCCCCGAGCTCCGCATTCACTACACCACGCTCGGACGCCCGCGTCGCGATGCCGATGGCGTGGTTCGCAACGCCGTGCTCATGCTGCACGGGACGACGGGGTCCGGCACCGGGCTCGTGGGACCGATGTCGCCGCTCTTCGCGCCGGGTGAGCTGCTCGACACCGCCACGCATTTCATCGTATTCCCCGACAACATCGGGCATGGCCGCTCGAGCAAGCCGAGCGACGGGCTCCGGATGCGGTTCCCGAAGTACACCTACGACGACATGGTGGACGCGCAGCACCGGCTCCTTACCCAGGGACTCGGTGTCACGCACCTGCGCCTCATCCTCGGCACGTCGATGGGATGCATGCACGCGTGGGTGTGGGGCGTGCGGCATCCCGGCTTCGCCGACGGCCTCGTCCCGCTCGCGTGTGCGCCGACGGCGATCGTGGGCCGCAATCGCATGATCCGCAAGCTGATCATCGAGGCCATCACGTCCGATCCCGCGTGGAACGGCGGGGAGTACTCGCAGCCACCCCGCCTCGGCATGCGTGCCGCGATGGGCTACCTCTTCGTGATGAGCTCGGCGCCGCTCGTGCAGCATCGTCAGGCTCCTGCGCGCGAGCCGGCCGATTCGTCGATCGTCGCGTACATCGACCGCATGGCGCGGACGCTGGACGCGAACGACGTGATCTACGCGTTCGAGTCGTCCCGCCTCTACGATCCCTCGCCGCAGCTCGAGCGCATCACCGTGCCGGTGCTCGCGATCAACTCCGCCGACGACTTCGTGAATCCCCCCGAGCTGGCGATCGTCGAGCCCCTCGTGGCGCGTGTCCCGACGGCGCGCTTCGTGCTCATCCCCACGAGCGACAGCACCCGCGGGCACGGCACCCACTCGCGACCGGGGGTGTGGCATCGCCACCTCGCGGAGTTCCTGGAATCGCTGCCCCCGCTCGCCCAGGGCCGCGCCGGCAGCACGGACGGCGAACGCCGGCGATTGCTCCGCGATCCGACGGATCCGGAGTGGGAGCGCCGCGCCCCGCCCCTCACGCATCTGCGCTTCGAGACCACACAGGGGACGTTCGTCCTCGAGCTCGTGCGCGACTGGGGACCCGTCGGCGCCGACCGGCTCTACAACCTCGCGCGCCTCGGTTTCTTCGACGACACGCGCTTCCACCGCGTGAGGCCGGGCTACATCGCGCAGTGGGGGATCCACGGAGACCCGGCGGTGAACGCCGCGTGGAGCCGGGCGCAGATGCCTGACGATCCCCCACGCTCGCGCAACGAGCGCGGGACGTTTGCCTTCGCCTATGCGGGCCCTGGGCGCCCCCACACGCGCAACACGCAGATCTACGTGAATCTCGCCGACAACTCCCGCAACGACGTCGAGCCGTTCACGATCCTCGGGCGCGTGATCGAGGGAATGGACGTGCTCGACCGCCTGTACGGCGGCTACGGCGAGGAATCGGGAGGGGGCGTGCGCCAGGGCCGGCAGGGCCCGCTGCACGAGGGTGGGAACGTATTCATGGACCGCGCGTATCCGCGGCTCGATCGCATCCTGCGCGCGACCGTTGTGACGGTCGAGCGGAGGTAGTCGCGTCGGAGGCGACGGCGCGCTGGTGCGTCACGCGCCGTCGCGTCGCGCCCCTGCGCCCGTCAGGGCGCGGTCGCGGGCTCCAGACGCACGATCGGCGTCAGGCCACCCTGGCGGTTGTCGATCGCGAGGTAAATGAGGCCATCGGGCCCCTGCCGCACGTCACGGACGCGCCCCATCCCCGCGAAGAGCCGTTCCGCGCTCGTCACGCGGCGTCCATCCAGCGTGAGGCGTACGAGGACCTCACCCGCCATCCCCCCCACGAAGAGACTCCCGCGCCACGAGGGAAAGCGGTTTCCCGTGTAGAAGAGCAGCCCCGAGGTCGCGATCGATGGGACCCAGTAGTGCACCGGCTGCTCCATCCCCGCACGCGCGGTGTCCTGATGGATCGTCTGGCCGTTGTAGTTGATCCCGAAGCCGATGACGGGCCAGCCGTAGTTCCGGCCGGGGAGGCTCACGTTCAGCTCGTCGCCCCCGCGCGGGCCGTGCTCCGTCTGCCAGACGTCGCCGGTCTCGGGATGAAGCGCGAGCCCCTGCAGGTTGCGATGCCCGTAGCTCCAGATCTCGGGGAGGGCATCGGAGCGGCCGACGAAGGGATTGTCGGCGGGGACCCGCCCGTCCTCGTGCAGCCGGATCACCGTCCCCTGGTGGTTCATGAGGCTTTGCGCCGGATGCGAGTCGACCGTCGCGGCATTCGGCGGCGCGCCACGGTCTCCCACGGTGATGAAGAGGTGCCCGCGGCCGTCGAATGCCAGCTTGGAGCCGAAGTGGTTTCCACCGCCGCTCCAGGCCTTCGCGACAAAAATCTCCTCGACGTTCCGAAGCGAGTCGCCCTCGAGGCGCCCGCGCACCACGGTGGTGGTCGCCTCACTGGCGTCGTCGTTAGGCTTCGAGAGCGAGAGGTACAGCAGCCGGTTGGAGGCGAACTGCGGATGCGGCAGCACCTCGAGCAGGCCGCCCTGGCCGCGCGCGCGCACCGGCGGCACGCCGCCGATCGGCCTGGGATCGAGCACCCCGTTCCGGACGATGCGCAGCCGCCCCGGGCGCTCCGTCACGAGCATCTCCCCACTCGGCAGAAACGCAATCGACCAGGGATGCTGCAGCCCCTCGACCACCGTGACCACGCGATACGGCGTCGGCGACTGGGCCTGTGACCCACCCACAGGGCGCAGCAGGACTCCACCCAGCGCGAGCGCCACACCGGCGAGAAAGAGCGCATGGACCTTCCGGATCACCTGGACCTCCCCTCAGGACGATGAGCCACGGCACGGTCTGCGACGGCGCCGTGAGCCGCCGTGTCGCGCCCCAGCCTCGCAACGACTGCGCGCGGATGACGCCGCAAGTTCGAGCCGGCACGCCGAACGCGCCAGTGCCTGCCCGCTCCGCCCAGTGTCCCCTCGTCCCGGAGCCGTCGCCCCTCAGCGCTCAGTGGACCACGCGATACGTCGCCAGCACACACCCGCCGGCGATCGTCCGCGACTCTATGAGCTCGAGCGCGATCCGTCTCCCCGGGTCGCGAAAGAGCGGCACCCCCGCCCCCAGCAGGATCGGATGCACGTTCACGCCGACTTCGTCGATGACATCCGCCTCGAACAGGGAGCCCGCGAGCTCGCCGCCACCCAACAGGCAGATTCCCTTGCCCGGCTGCCCCTTGAGTCGCCGCACGAACGCACCTGGATCCTCGGAAACGAGCGTGACACCCGGGCGGTCGATCTCACGCAACGTACGCGAGAAGACATACGACTTCATCTCGCCGAACGCACCGGCATCGACGCTTTCTCCCTGAGCCGCCGCGGCGACGTCCCACGTCTTCCGCCCCATGAGGATGGCGTCCACCGTGCTCCAGTACTTCGCCATCACATCCGTCACGTCTTCGCTGTAGTGCAGCCAGTCCACCGCGCCGTTGGCGTCGGCAATGAACCCATCGAGACTGCAGGCGGCGCCGTAGGTGACGGTTCTCATCGTTGCCCACCGGGAAAGGAGCTGCTCACGTGAGGCCGCAGGAGTGGTGGAATCGGCGTGAGCGGACTATACTAAACGACCGTTTAGTTACTAACCTAAATCGTCGTTTAGTTTCGTCAAGTCCCGGACGCTCCGCCACGCCTTCATGTCGCCACGCCCGAGAAAGGCAACAGACGCCGACATCTTCGCTGCCACCTACCGGGCCATGTCACGCCTCGGCCCGGCGGAGTTGACGTTGGCTGAGATCGCCGCAGAGGCCGGCGTCACACCGGGGGCAATTGTGCAGCGGTTCGGCTCGAAGCGGGCCCTCCTTCTTGCGATCTGGCAAGGAGTAGCCGACACCACCGGCGACCTCATCCGCGGCCTGCGCGACGCCCACGCTTCCCCGCTCGCTGCCGTTCACGCGTATGCCGAGTGCATGGCCGACCTCGCGTCGTCCCCCGCCGCCGTGGTGCGCAACCGGGCGTATCTCCAGGCCGACCTGGCCGACGATGACTTCCGTGCACACCTGCAGGCGCAGGCGCGTGCGACGCGAGAGGGACTCACCGAACTCATCCGGGCCGCGATCGCGG
>DATIGO010000216.1:0-27981 GCA_035454665.1 Gemmatimonadaceae bacterium
AGACTCCGCCGGTGGTGCAGGAGTCCTTCCTCCCCGATTCCGCCCAGCAGATGATGTTCGGCGTCACCTTCGCTCTCACCGACCAGGGCGTGCGGCGCGCGCACCTGAAGTCGGACACCACGCTGCTCTACAACGAGGGCACGCGGGCGGAGCTGCGGCGCGTGATCACGACGTTCTTCACCACGACGGGTGAGCAGGATGCCGTGCTGACGTCACGCGAGGGAACGTACCTGGTCCGGCTCAACACCATGGAAGCCCGGGGCGACGTGGTCGTCGTCTCCACGGACGGACGCAAGCTCGAGACGCAGCAGCTCAAGTACGATCCCGCACGCAACGAGATCACGAGCGACAGCGCCTTCACGCTCACCGACGCGGAGACCATCACGCAGGGTGTGGGTTTCGTCTCCGATCCCGAGATGGCGCAGATCCGCATTCTCGCAGGTGCCAGGACCAGCGGGCAGCGCGTGAACATTCCGAAGCGATGATCCGCAGCGTCCCGCTTCTGGTTCTCGGTGTGGCGGCACTGCTCGGTGCGTGCGCGCGGCGCGCTCCCCGCGGGCCGGCAACGCCCGCGCCGGGCGCTCCGGGCCCCGGCGCTCCGACCGCCGGTGCGCCGGCCCCCGGCGCAGCGGTTCCCGGAGATACGGCGGCGGCGCGCGTCGAACGGGAGCGCGCGATCGCCGATTCCCTGAAGCGCGCCGGAGACACGACGGCCGCGCGGGCACCAGACACCTCGGTCGCCGCCCCCACGGAGCCGGCAGCGGCGCCGGTCGAGACGGCGAGCACGGAGCGCTGCATCCTCGACCTGCAGAACCTCCCCGGGACGCAGGCCCTCGTCATCACGGATCCGGTGTCGCGGCGTCGCGTCACCGTGATCAGCGGCGGCATCCGCGGTCGCTGCCGCAACCAGGACATCACCATCGAGGGAGACAGCGCCGAGAGCTACGAGCAGAACGGCCTGCATATCCTCATCGGCAACGTGCACTACCGTGAGCCGCGCGTCGCCATCGACGCAGACCGGGCGACCTACTACCAGCGCGAGGAACGCCTGCTCCTGGAGCAGCGGGTACACGCCGAGATGCAGACGAGTCCCGCGACGATCGATGGCCCGCGCGTGGAGTACTATCGCGCCGTGGAGGGCATCCGCGACCGCGCGCGTGTGATCGCGTACGGCCGCCCCCGGCTCACGTACGTCGAGAAGGACTCGACCGGCAAGGAGCTGCCGCCCGTCGTGCTCGACGCCGACGTGATCACGGGCGAGGGCGACTCCACCTTCGTCGCCGACGGCAACGTGGAGCTCGTGCGTCAGGACCTGCTCGCGACCGGCGACTCCGCCGTCTTCGACGGTACGCGGAACTTCGCCCGGCTCATGGTCAAACCGGTCATCGAGAGCACGGGAGAGCGACCCTACACGCTCCGCGGCCGCGTGATCGACCTCTTCGGCGCCGCGCGCACGATCGACCGTGTCGTGGCGATCGACTCCGGGGAGGCGACGAGCCAGGACCTGACCCTGACCGCAGACACGATCGACCTGCGGGTGGCGCAGAATCGCCTCGAGCGGGCGTTCGCGTTCGGCACCACGGGCGCACACGCCCGCACCCCCCAGCGCGACGTCATCGCCGACTCCCTCGACGTCCTCATGCCCGATCAGCGCGTCCGGGAGCTCCGCGCGATCGGAAAGGCCTACGCCGAGTCGGATCCGGATTCCACGAAGATCCGGTCCGACGAGCGCGACTGGCTCCGCGGCGACACGGTGCTCGCCTTCTTCGACTCCCTCGCCGCCGCCGACACGGCGTCGCAGCCGGACATCCGGGAGCTCATGGCATCTGGGCAGGCGAGTGCGTTCTATCAGGTGGCTTCGGAGCGCGGAGACGTGGGTTGCCCGGGCATCAACTACGTGCGCGGGAGGGTGATCCGTCTCTTCTTTGCCGACGGCGAGGTGAATCGGGTGAGCGTCGTGGATTCGGCGTCGGGAGTCTACCTGGAGCCCGCGGCGGACACCGCCGCGCGGCCCGCCAGTTGCGCCCCCCTGCTTCCCGCCGGCACGCGTCCACCCGTTCGTCCTCCTTCCAGCGGTACGGATCCGATCCGCCGGCCCGCGCCGTTCCGTCCATGACCGGCCCCCGCCCCGATCCCACGCCGCCGCCCAGCCGACGCGAGTTGCTCGAACAGCTCGCGGGGAACGATCGGTCGATCGCGTTCGCGCTGCACGCTCTCCTGAGCGAGGCCGACGCGAGCGGCTTCGCGACGCTCGACCGGGTCGCGATCCGATTCCGCGACGACTACCTGGACTCGTTGCGCGCGCGCGGGCTCGACGCCGAGCACGAGGCCGGGCGGCTCAGCCTCGACGAGGTGCGGCGGTTCCTGAAGGACTCGGTACTTCCGCGCCTAACGGGGAAGGGGTACCTGGAGTTTCCCGTCGGCTCGCCGGCGGACCCATCCGTCGGGATCCGCGTGTCGCCGGCGCTGTGGGCGGAGATCGGAGCCAGCCGCGGCGAGCTCGCCGAAGGGCTGCGGCTCACGGGCGAGCATGCGGCGGTGCCCCCCGCGCCGCCCGCCACGGCCGCGCCCGCCGGCGGCGGAAGCGTGCTCGAGGCCGAGGGACTGGTGAAGGTCTACAAGCGCCGCCGCGTGGTCGACGACGTGGCGGTCCGACTGCGGCAGGGCGAGATCGTGGGGTTGCTGGGTCCCAACGGCGCCGGAAAGACGACGACCTTCTACATGATCGTGGGACTCATCGACCCCCTTCACGGGCGGATTCTCTTCGACGGCGACGACATCACGCGCATGCCGATGTACCGGCGGGCCCGCCGGGGCATCGGCTATCTTTCCCAGGAGCCGTCGGTGTTCCGGAAGCTCACGGTCGAGGAGAACATCCTGGCCATCCTGGAGACCCTGCCGCTGACCAAAGTGGAACGTCGGGCACGGTTGGAGAGTCTGCTGGGTGAGCTTAACATCAAGCACCTGCGTGATCACAAGGCGTATTCCCTCTCGGGGGGCGAGCGCCGACGCCTCGAGATCACCAGGGCGCTCGTGACGCAACCCAAGTTCATGATGCTCGACGAACCCTTCGCCGGCGTGGATCCCATCGCGGTGCACGACATCCAGACCATCGTGGCCGGGCTGCGGCATCGCGGCATCGGGGTCCTCATCAGCGACCACAACGTCGAACAGACCCTCGACATCGTCGATCGGGCCTACATCATGTTCGACGGCCAGGTGAAGGTCTCCGGAACCGTGCGCGAGCTGGTCTACGACGATGAGGTCTCGCGCATCTACCTGGGGCCCACGCTGACCGCCCGGCTGCGCAGTCGCTTCGCCGCCGAGGGGAACGGACAGTGAGAGCCGGTCTCAGCCAGAGCACGCAGCTCCGGCACGAGCTGAAGATCAATCCTCGCCTCTATCAGGCGATGGACCTGCTCTACATGCCGCTCCTCGACCTGCAGCAGCACCTCAAGCAGGAGTTGCTCGTCAACCCGTTCCTGGAGCTCATCGAGCCGGAGGACGAAGAGGAGGAGGAGCAGCAGGCGGCCGACGCGGACGGCGAGACGCAGGCGACCGACCTCGCGGAGCCGCAGAGCGCGCCCGAGGAGCCCTCGCGGGAGAACGACGGGGAGATCGACTGGGAGGAGATCCTCCTCGACGGCTTCGACACCGTCGGACGCCGCGAGGAGCACGAGGAGCGCGAGTACTACGAGCCGGTCACGGTCGAGCGGCACGAGCTCGATGACCACCTGCGCGATCAGGTGACCCTGCTCGATCTCACGCCGCGGCAGCGTCTCCTCGCCGAGGAGTTCATCGGAAACATCAACGAGGACGGCTACCTCACGTGCCCGCTCGAGGAGCTGCTCGAGGGGATCAACGAGCTCGTCGCCCGCGCCGCGGAGAGCGCGGGCGAGGACGGCGACCTGCCGCTGTACTCGATGGCCGAAGCCGAGGAGATGGTCGCCATCATTCAGGGCCTCGACCCGGCGGGTGTCGGGGCACGCGACCTGCGCGAGTGCCTCCTCATCCAGCTCCGGGAGCAGAACAAGGAGGAGTCGCTCGAAGGTCGCCTCGTGGCCGACGCCTTCGACGAGCTGATCAACCACCGCTGGAGCGAAATCTCCAAGCGCTTCGGCGTCAGCTCCACCGAGGTACAGCGCGCGGCCGACGAGGTGGCCAAGCTCGATCCCAAGCCGGGACTGCGCTACAGCAACGCCACCGACAACTACATCGTCCCGGACCTCGTGGTCGAGAAGATCGACGGCCAGTACCACGTCTTCATCAACGACGCGAATCTCCCGCGTCTGCGGCTCAGCCGCACGTACCAGGAGATCGCGCGCGATCGACGCAAGTTCGAGGGAGAGAACAAGGAGTTCATCTCGAACCGGCTCAACTCCGCCAATTGGATGATCCAGGCCATCGAGCAGCGGCGCCAGACCATGCTCAAGGTCATGAACTTCATCGTGGAGCGGCAGCGCGAGTTCTTCGAGAAGGGCGTGCAGTACCTCAAGCCGCTCACGCTCCGCGAGGTGGCCGAGCACATCGGCATGCACGAAAGCACCGTGAGCCGCGTGACCAACGAGAAGTTCGTGCAGACGCCCCGGGGTGTGCTGCCGCTCAAGTACTTCTTCTCGTCGGGGCTCAGCACCACGGGGGGTGAAGACGTCTCCGCCCGGGGCATCAAGGACCAGATCCAGAAACTCGTCGAGAACGAGGATCCCCGGAACCCGCTCACCGACCAGGCCATCGTCAACATCCTGCGCGACCAGGGCGTCAACATCGCCCGCCGCACGGTCGCGAAGTACCGCGACCAGCTCGGCGTGCTGTCCGCGCGGATGCGCAAGCGCGTCTGATCCTCCGGCGACATGGACGACGCCACACGGCTGAGTGGTTCCTTACCCGACACCGGTGACTCGTTCGCCACGGCGGACCACGAGTCACGAGTCGCGAGTCACCCCCGCATCACCCCGGTAGACGTCGAGCGGACGGAACCGGCGCCGTACGCCGCCGGACCGTGGGTCGACGTCTCCGTCCTGGTCCCCGCCAAGGACGAAGCCGAGAACCTGCCCCTCTTCATGGATCTGGTCGCCCGGGCGTTCGAGGGTTCCTCCACGCGGTACGAGGTGATCGTGATCGACGATGGGTCGGTCGACGACACCTGGCAGGTGCTCGAGGGACTGCGCGCCCGCTACGCCTTCCTGCGCACAGTCCGCCATCGCGCACGACGTGGCATCGCCGACGCCTTGCGTACGGGCTACCTGCACGCACGGGGGAGCATCCTCGTCTTCTATCCGGCCGATCTGCAGTTCAAGCCCGAGGACATCCCGCGGCTCGTCGCGCCCATCCTGGCGGGCGACTCGGACATGGTCACCGGCTTCAAGGAAGGGCGCTACGAGAAGGCGTTCGTTTCCGGCGTGTACAACCGGCTGAGCCGTGCGCTGTTCGGCATCAATGTGAAGGACCTCAACAGCGTGAAGGCCTACCGGCGCGAGGTCATGGAGCACATCCCCGTCCGTCCCGACTGGCATCGCTACATGATCGTGCTGGCGCATGCCCAGGGCTTCTCCGTGAGCGAGATCCCGGTGCCGCTGTATCCCCGGCATGCGGGGCGCTCGAAGTTCGGGGTGAGCCGGATCCCGGTCGGCGTGCTCGACATGCTCTCGGTCTGGTTCGAGCTCCGCTTCGCGCAGAAGCCCCTCCTGTTCTTCGGCATGATGGGAGCGGCGCTCTTCGCCATCGGTGTGATCGCGGGTGTCGTGGCCGTGGTGCGCCTGGCACTGTTTGGCGTGGGAACCCGAGCCGCCTGGACTGTCATCCAGACCTGCCTGCTTCTTGGCTCGATCTTCTTCGCCACGGGATTCCTCGGCGAGCAGGTCGCCGGACAGCGCGCGCAGCTGCGGGAACTGCGCCGGCGGCTCGACGAGATCCGGTCGGGCCAGGAGCGTTAGAAGACCCATGCGCGTGCTCTTCCTTACGCACTCGTACCCCCGTCAGCCGGGCGACGCGGCCGGATCCTTCCTCTTGCACCTGGCCAGCGCGCTCAAGGACGAAGGCGTCTTCGTGAGCGTGGTGGCGCCGGCCGCCGACCATCTCCCCGCCGACGAGGTCTTCGACGGCATCCCGGTGCATCGCTTCCGGTACGCGCCGCGCCGCTACCAGCGCCTGGCCTACACCGGCACCATGGCCGAAGAGGTACGCCGCTCCTTCAGCGCCAAGCTCGCGCTGGTCGGTTTCCTCGGGTCGGAGTTCGCGCGGGGCACCAGTGTGCGCCGCGAGTTCGCCCCCGACCTCGTGCACGCGCACTGGTGGTTCCCGGGTGGGCTCGTCGGCTCCTGGGTTGCCGCCATGGCGCATCTGCCGCTCGTCATCACGATGCATGGCAGCGACGTGCGGCTCGCGCACGCGAGCTCCGTGGGGCGTCCGCTCATGCGGCATGTGCTGGCACAGTCCCGTGCCGTGACCACGGTGTCGAACTGGCTCGCGGATCGGGTTCGCGATGTCGTCCCCGGCGCCGCGCCGGTCGTCTCGCCCATGCCGGTCGCGACGTCGCTCTTTACCCCGGGCGACTCGCGGCATGCCGCCCGCTTCCTGTTCGTCGGACGCCTCAACGAGCAGAAGGGCGTCGAGCTGCTCCTCGACGCGCTCGCCCGGATGCGCGCACCCGCAGAGCTGGACATCGTCGGCGACGGCGACGCGCGCGAGGCACTGCGGGGACGTGCAGGGGCGCTCGGCATTGCCGATCGGGTGACCTGGCACGCGCCCGTGCCCCAACCGCGGCTGGTAGACTTCTATCGCCGCGCCACCGCCCTCGTGGTGCCGTCGGTCGGGGAGGGCCTCGGGCTCGTCGCCGTAGAGGCGCAGCTGTGCGAAACGCCGGTGATCGCCTTCGACTCGGGCGGCCTGTCCGACACCATCCAGGATGGCGCGACGGGGTACCTCGTGCCGCCCGGCGACGTCGACGCGCTCGCGGCGCGGATGGACTTTCTCCTCGGAGATGCCGCGCGCGACGGGATCGCCCGTGCGGCGAGACAGGCCGCGCTGGCGCGCTTCGCGCCGGAGTCGGTGGCACGCCGATACGCCCAGCTCTACCGCTCCGTTCTGGCGGCGCGTGAAGCGTAAGCTCCTCCTCACCGCCCAGGTCCTCGTCACCGTTGCGGTGATCTGGTTCGCGGGCACGAGTATCCTCGAGCAGTGGAATGACGCACGGGCCGCGGGCTTCGACGTGGCGCCCCACTGGGGGTGGGTTGCGCTGTCATGCCTCCTCGTGCTGGCGGCCTACGCAGTCCTGATCGAGGCGTGGCGCGCGATGGTCATCGGGTGGGGATCGCAGCTGCGCTATGCCGACGCGGCGCGCATCTGGTTCGTGTCGAACCTGGGGCGATACGTGCCAGGCAAGGTCTGGCAGATCACGGCAATGGCGGTGATGGCCGAACGGGCCGGCGTCTCGCGCTACGCCGCCGCGGGCTCGGCCCTGCTGGTCAATCTCGTGAATCTCATCGCGGGCGTGGGCGTGGTGGCGGTGACATCCGCCGGGCTCCTGGGAAACGCCGCGCTGATGATCACGGCGAGCGCGCTGCTCCTGGCCTTGCTGCTGCTGACACCCCGCTTGCTGCCTCTCCTCGTACGGATCTACGAACGGGTACGCAGGCGACCGGCCCACGTGCCGGCGCTCTCACAGCGGCCGATCTGGGTCGCCGCGCTGGCCTCCGCCGTCGCGTGGGGACTGTACGGCCTCGCGTTCAAGCTCTTTTCGGAGGGCGTGGCGCCCTCGTCGAGCGGATCGGTGGGATCGTACGTTGCCGTCTTCACGATGTCGTACCTCGCGGGCTACCTTTTCCTGCCGGCTCCGGGTGGCATCGGCGTGCGTGAGGGGGCGCTTCTGGCACTCCTCGGCCAGCTGCAGCTCGCCACGGGCGGGGCGGGGGCGATCATCGCCGCGACGTCCCGCCTGTGGCTGACGGTGCTCGAGGTGCTCCCCGGGGCGCTGTATCTGGCGTTCGGTGCAGCCCCTGCGCGTTTCCGCAACTCCATGGCGCATGAGCGGACTGACTGAAACCAACGAAACCGCTATCACGCGCGGCCCGCGCTTCGGTGTGCTCTGGGCCGCGGGCGTGTACATCGTCGCGGCGATGTCGCTCGGCTATCCAGCCCTGGCTGGTGGGTTCCTGGTGAATCCACGGAGCGACCAGTTCATCGCGGGCTTCGCGTTCCGGGAGTTCGCGGCGGCTTCCCTGCGCGATGGCGGCGGGTTCCCGCTCTGGAATCCGTACCTGTTCGGCGGCCTGCCGTACGTGGCCGCGATGCACGGCGACTCCTTCTACCCGACCTTCCTGTTGCGGATGGTGCTGCCCACCGACGTCGCGATGACCTGGGGCTTCATCATTCACGTCGTCCTGGCCGGCCTCTTCACCTTCGTCTTCCTGCGCGCGTTAGGCCTGGGCTTCCTGGCCGCGCTGACCGGCGGGCTGGCGTACATGCTGAGCGGCAATATCGCGGGACTCGTGTCACCCGGGCACGATGGCAAGCTCTTCATGTCGGCGCTGCTCCCCCTCGCCCTGTTCCTGGTGCTGCGTGGCGTGCGCGACGGGCGCCCCTGGGCGTGGGGAGGGCTGGCCTTCACGATCGGCCTGGCGGTGCTCACGCCGCATCCGCAACTGCTGCAGTACCTGCTCCTCACGTGCGGTGCCTTCGGCCTCTTCCT
Organism: Gemmatimonadaceae bacterium; assembly: GCA_035454665.1. Taxonomy (GTDB): domain Bacteria; phylum Gemmatimonadota; class Gemmatimonadetes; order Gemmatimonadales; family Gemmatimonadaceae; genus DATIGO01. The sequence continues at coordinate 8,687 of DATIGO010000216.1, forward strand.
CGCGTTCAGCGATGCGGGCAAGGGACGACTCGCTCGTCCCGTCGCGCTGCGGCGGCTCGCACTCTCGGCGCTGGCCGTCATCGTCGGTGGCGCAATGGGCGCGATCCAGTTCCTGCCGGTGCGTGAGTATGTGGCGTGGTCGCCGCGCGCAGGAGGGAAGGGATGGGAGGCCGCGACATCCTACTCCATGCCGCCCGAGGAGATGGTGAATTTCTATCTCCCCCAGTTCTCGGGCATCCTGGATGCATACTGGGGCGACAACGCCATCCACCTGCACAGCGAATACCTGGGCGCGGCGGTGCTGATCCTGGTGGCCCTCGCGTTCACGCGGTCCTGGGCCGCACCACAGCGGCGCATGCTCTGGTTCTGGACAGCGGCCCTGGTGATCTCGCTGCTCTGGGCGCTGGGGGGGTACACGCCGTTCTACCGCCTCGTCTACGCCATCGTCCCGGGGACGAAGTTCTTCCGCGCGCCAAGCACCATGCTGTTCGTGGTGTCCTTCTGCGTGGCCATGCTGGCGGCCTTCGGTGCGGAGCGTGCGCTCCGTCGCGATATCAGCCGCCGTTTTCTCCTGATCAGCGCGGCCGTGATCGGCCTCCTCGGGCTCGTCGGCGTCACCGGGGGTTTGAGCAACTTCGCCGCGTCGGTCGCGGAAGGCACGCCCGTGCAAGGGGCGGTGGACCGCGCCATGGCCAACGACGGCGCGATTCGGGTCGGGGCGCTGCGATCCATGCTCTTCGCGGCACTCATGCTCACGGGCCTCTTCCTGGTCGCCACGCGGCGGCTGTCGCGTGAGGTCGGGGGCATGCTCCTGGCCGGCACCGTCACGGTGGATCTCTGGTCCATCGAGCGCCTGTACTGGCAGTTCTCGCCGCCGGCCTCGGAGATCTACGCCGCCGACGCAACCATCGAGTACATCCAGAATCAGCCGCAGCCCGGGCGCGTCATCACCTTCCTGACTACGCGCGCCGCCGTGCGCGACCCTTTCATCACCGGTGACGCGCTCATGACGCACCGGATCCGCCAGGTGACGGGGTACCACGGGAACGAACTGGGACGCTACCAGCAACTGGGCGGGGGACCGCCCAACTGGGAGAACACGCTGAATCCGAACTTCTGGCACCTGATGAATGTGCGGTACGTGCTCACGGAAGCAGAGGATCTCGGCGTGCCCTCACTTCGCAGGGTCGTTGGCCCCGTGCGCAATGCGTACGGCACCATGGTCAACCTGTTCGAAAGCAGCGACGAGAATCCCGCCGCCTGGGTGACGCCGGTGATCGCGAAGTTCCCGGACGATCAGGTCCTCAACGCGATCCTCGATCCGCGATTCGACGTGCGTCGCGCCGCCCTCTTCGACACGGCTGCGGCCGTCACCGGCCAGGACATTCAGGCGCTCCCGGAACCTCTGGCGATCCGAGCCACCATTGCGCGGTACGAGCCCGGCGCGATCGATGTCGAGCTGGATCAGCCGGCGCCCGCCGGTTCGGCCCTCATGGTCAGTGAGAACTACTATCCTGGCTGGCGCGCCACCGTGGACGATGCTCCCGCAGTCATCGGACGGGCACACATGACGCTCATCGGTGTCGAGCTCCGCGAGGGTGCCCGTCGAATCAGTCTGCGCTTCTCGAGTCAGCCATACGAGACCGGGAAGACCATCACGCTGGTCGCGCTCGTCATCGCGCTGCTCGCGTGGGGCGGGGGCGCGCTGCTGGAGTGGCGCCGCCATGCCTGATCGCGGCCGCGCGCTCGTCATCGTCCCCACCTTCAACGAACGCGAGAACATCCTCCGGCTGATCGAGGCGGTCTTGTCCCAGGATCCCTGCGTCGACGTGCTGGTCGTCGACGACGGCTCGCCGGACGGTACAGGCGCCCTCGTCGACGAGCGTACCGCGCAGGATGCCCGCGTGCACATCATTCACCGGGAGCGAAAGCTGGGACTGGGCACGGCGTACATCGCGGGATTCCGCTGGGCGCTCGATCGTGACTACGAGTTCGTCTTCGAGATGGACGCGGACTTTTCGCATGATCCCCAGCACATCCCCGAGTTCCTGCGCTCGGCGGAGCACGCGGATCTGGTACTCGGTTCCCGCTACCGCGAGGGCCGCGTCACCGTGGTCAACTGGCCGATTGGGCGCCTGCTCCTGAGCTACTTCGCGAATGTCTACGCGCGCGTGGTCACGGGTCTTCGACTCTATGATGCCACGGGCGGCTTCAAGTGCTTTCGCCGCAGAGTACTCGAGGCGATCGATCTAAGTGATGTGAGATCAAATGGTTACGCCTTCCAGATCGAAATGAGCTTCAGGGCATGGCGCAAGGGATTCCGGATCGTCGAGATACCGATCGTCTTTGTCGACCGAACCGAGGGCGTCAGCAAGATGTCCAGAAAGATCGTCCGTGAGGCCGTGTGGATGGTCTGGCGGCTGCGCTGGTGGGCCATCACGAACCGCGTCTGAAGCGAGCACCCCGCCGTGATGCTGCCGCGCCGGAAGTTCTGGAAGATGACGGGTTCGGGGAACGACTTCGTCTTCTTCGACGCGCGTGAGGAACCGCCAGGGGAGTTCGCGTCGCCCGCGGCCATTGGAGCGATCTGCGACCGCCGCCTGGGTGTCGGCGCGGACGGCGTCGTCTTCCTGGAGCGGGATCCGGGGCTGGCGTTTTCGATCCGGTACTTCAATCGGGACGGATCGCTGGCCGAGCTCTGTGGGAATGCCTCCCTCTGCTCGGTTACGCTCGCAGCAGAGCTGGGGCTGGTCAGACCCGAGGCGGACTTTCAATTCGGCACGTCCTCCGGGCCCCTGACAGGTCGCCTGAGCCGCTCTGGGCCTGAAATCGACACCGCACCTGTTCGCGAGGAAGAGCTGGCCTACGGGGCGAGCCTGGAGCCCGGCGAGGTCCAGATCGGCTACGCCCGCGTGGGAGTGCCGCACCTGGTCATCCGCTGCCGTGACCTGGGAGCGGTCGACGTGCCCGTCCGCGGCCGGCGCCTGCGGTACCACGAGGGGCTGCCGGCCGGCGCCAACGCGAACTTCGTCGCGGAGACCGCGGCCGGTTGGGCGATGCGCACCTATGAGCGCGGTGTCGAGGAGGAGACGCTCGCTTGTGGCACCGGCGCCGTGGCCACGGCAGCGCTCCTGACGCGCTGGGGCCTGGCGGAGTCGCCGGTCAGGCTGGCCACGCGCTCGGGCGCGCCGCTGGAGGTGCGCTTCAGAACGTTGGCGGGGGAGTGGCTGCCAAGCCTGCATGGCGAGGGCCGGCTCGTCTTCGAGGGCGTCCTCAGGAACGCGGCCAGTGGGTGACAAGACCCCAGGGCGGCGCCTTTGAAGGGCTTGCCCGCACTCACTGTCGCGCGGCCGGCTCGACCGCCTTGTGGGGCCCTGCGGGCCTTTGGCGGCCCCAAAAGGAAAGGACCCATGGGACTCCGCGCGAGTGGTTTCCCACACGCCAGGTGCGGTTTACGTAAACAACAGTGGATAAGCAGCTTACAGTTAGCCTCGCGGCCGTATCCAGCAGCAACCGCCGTGGTTTTCCACCGGTGTAGTTTACATAACATATATTATCGGTACTTGATCCAACTTCGCCAAAGGGGGGCCGGGATGGTCTCCCGGCCCCGCAGCGCCCGATCATAATCACGGCAGTTGCTCGCGCTCCCGAGGCGGCTTTTACCCGCTGGAGAGCGCCTTGGCGTTAAGTTCGCCAAGCCGAACCTTGGCTTCGCCAGACAGCGGTCCGGTCTCGTCCTCGGCCAGTGCGCCCCACACTCGGCGCGCTTCCTCGGCGTTTCCAGCCGCCTCCCAGGCACGCGCGGCATCCGCCCGCAGCGTGGCCTCTTCGGGCGCCGACAGGGCCGCGTCGGCCGCCCGGAGGTACTCTGGCGCCGCCTCTGCGGGTCGGCCCGCCTGCTCCAGCCCAGCGGCCAGCAGCGCGTGGTAGGCGGAGGCAAACACCCCAGGCGAGCCTATCTCGCGCAGCACGGCCACCCCGGAGTCGACCTTCTGCTGATCGAACATCACCTGAGCCAGAAGCAGCCGAGCCTGAAGGGACGCCATGGTCCCGTCGAAGCGCTGGATGACCTGCCTCAGGTCGGACTGGGCGAGCGGGAGGTTGCGTGCCTCCACCGCCTGGCGTGCCTCCGCGAGCCGCCGCTGTGCGCTCAGCTCCTTTCGTTCCGCCGAGGCCCGCCATCCCCACACGGTGACCGCGAGCGCCGCGATCGCTACGGCGCCGACCGTCAGCTTCCGGCCGTTGGCCCGCGCCCAGTCGATGAACGAGTCTGCCCGATCCTCGAATGTCTCGCCTGCATTGGTTCCTTCCTTCGCCATGATACGCTGCCCTGTTGAGTCTGCCTGTGATGGTCTGCCCCGGTCGCCACCCTTTCCACCGCATGCCCCTGGCGTGACTCGAACACGCGGCCAACGGTTTAGGAAACCGCTGCTCTATCCATCTGAGCTACAGGGGCGGTGCCGTGGCACGAGCCACGAATCGGCCGCGCTCCACGCGGCTGCCTGGACCGAATGTACCGGGTTTGGGGGCGCGGCGGCATCCCGGGCGGGACCCCCGGCCCCGGACTCAGTAGACGACCAGGTTCGAGACGCGCCGGCCGTTCAGCTCGGCCAGCCCGCTCAGGAATCCCAGTCGCATCAGGAACGAGCAGCCGGCCACTTCGCCCCCCAACCGCTCCACGAGGCGGCACGTGGCGGCGGCCGTTCCACCCGTCGCAAGTACGTCATCGACGACCAGAACGCGCGCCGCTGGCGGGAGCGCATCGAGATGCATCTCCAGCGAGTCGATGCCGTACTCGAGCGCATAGTCCTCGCGCGCCGCGTGGTACGGGAGCTTGCCGCGCTTCCGAACGGGCGCAATCCCGGCAGCGAGAAGCTGTGCGACGGCGCCGCCAAACAGGAACCCACGACTCTCGATTGCCGCCACGTGAGTCACCCCTGCGTCCCGAAACGGCGCCGACATCGCCTCGCACGCCTGCGCGAAAAGGCGGCGGTCCCCCAGCAGCGGCGTGATGTCCTTGAAGACGATCCCGGGCTTCGGATAGTCGGGGATGTCGCGGATGGCCGCGCGGAGGCGCGACTCGAGGGCACGATCGGCGGGATGCGCGGACGTGGACATCACCGGCGGACGCTGAATGGCCTGGGATAATCGGCGTCCTGCGGCGGCTGCCGATGCACGACCTCTCTCACGGCCGCGCCAGGCGGTCCGTCCTGAACGGCCGAGATGAGAACCGAGAGGGCGTCCTCGGACCCCATCGCGGCCACCTCGAGCTTGCCGTCGTCACGGTTGCGCACCCATCCGGCCAGTTCGAGAGCCCGCGCCCGCTCCCGCACAAACCACCGGAAGCCGACGCCCTGCACACGTCCCGTGACCTCGAGATGGATGACCGCCACGCCGACGTGGCTCCTTACCCGTTATACCCCCCAAGGAGCGAGGCCAACACGGCGGCGAGCACCGCTGCGTCGCCCCCCTTCCCCGCGGTCGATGGACCCCGGGCGACCACAATCTCGCCGCAGCGGATTCGCTGCGCTATCGCCTCCAGGGTTCGCGCGGCATCGGCTGCCGGATCGTTCCCCGCGGTGTCGACCCGCCGTGGCGCGGCCAGGGTGGGCGGGAGGAACGCGAGCTCGGGCGGGGGCGCCGCGGGCGGGTCGGCAAGGAAGTATTCGACCGGCGGGGCGGCCGGCGGCTCCGGCGCGTTCGGCGGCGCCGGAGAGAGCGCGGTAGCGGCGACTGCGTCCGGAGGGCCGACCGGAGCGTCAGCAGGGTCAGCGGGTGTCTGGGCTGCTGTGGCGCCCCATGCCTCCGGCACGGTCCCAGGTGCCTCTGGAACCTCTGCCCGCGATTCGGGCGAGGGTACGGCGGGCGGGGCGCGCTCGGTCAGCGGCGGTGGCGCGTCGTCTGGTTCCGACGGAAGCGCGGGCTGTTCGAGCGTGCCGTGCACCGGCCAGATCGCGACCCGCTCTTCCTGCACGAGCGCCGCGAGCATCCGTGGCGTCCGGCGGGGAGAGGCGGCGGCGACGGGCGACGGCTCCGGAGCGCGAGGTGCCTCGATCGGCTTCGCCTGGGGCTCCACGGCCTGCTGAGCCGGCCGCGGTGCGAACGGCCGCGGGGCGCGCGGCGACCCGGATGGCGGGACCGGTCCTGGGTGCGCGCCGGGAGGCCGTCCGCCGGCGAATGGTCGGGCGCCAAGCTGCGGGCGGTTCGGATCTGGATGCACGGGCGGGTTGCGGTCGTCGCGCATGCGGCGGCTCCAAGGGGGTTCCCGAGGGTCAGCCCGGGGCCGGCGCGATCAACCCGACCAGCCGTGGGTGCCCAACAGCGGGACGAATCGCACGGGGGCGATGTCACGCTGTTCCAGATGCTCACCGCGACGGGTGACCATGACCAGCATCTGCTCTTCGCGCTCGCCCAGCGGTACGATGAGCCGGCCGCCGTCGGCGAGCTGCTCGAGCAGCGGACGCGGAATCTCCGGCGCCGCCGCGCTGATGAGGATCGCGTCGTACGGCGCGTGATCGCGCCATCCGAGCGTTCCGTCACCGAACATCAGTGACACGTTTCGCACACCGCATTCGCGGATCACCTCGCGGGCGCGCTCGAGCAGTTCCGGAACACGCTCGATCGAGAACACCTGGGCAGCCAGATGGCTCAGCAGCACCGTCTGATATCCAGAGCCGGTTCCGACCTCGAGCACCTTCTCGTGGCCCGTTAGGCGCAGGAGTTGGAGGTATCGGGCATGCACTGACGGCTGTGAGATCGTCTGCCCGCTGCCGATGGGGAGCGCGATGTCCTCGTAGGCGCGATGGCGGACGCCGGACGGTACGAAGAGGTGCCTCGGGGTCAGCTCGAACGCGCGCAGGACGGCGAGGTCGGAGATCCCGCTGGCCTGAAGCGTCTCGATCAGGCGCCGGCGCGGACCACGAAACTCCGGGACTACGGAGTTCGCCACCAGCGCTCCGCAGTATTCAGCACGTCACGATTGGTGAGATCGAGGTGCAGCGGGGTCACGGAGATCCAGCCTTCGCGGACGGCCTGGAAATCGGAGTCCTCGGAACCGACCCACGAAGCCTCGCCCCCTCCGATCCAGTAGATCTCGCGTCCCCAGGGATCACGCATGGGCTGGATGGAGTTCGAGTAGACGCGCCGTCCCAGCCGTGTGAGCTTCACGCCCCGGATCTCGTCGGGGGGAAGCGGCGGGAGGTTCACGTTCAGGAGTGTCTGCTCGGGAAAGCCGGGTAGCGAGGTGAGATGGCGGAGCAGCGGCGTCAGGATCTCGACCTGCTGGTCGAGGCGCGACGTATCGGCGCGGAGGTCGCCACCCGCGAAGGAGATCGCGATCGACGGGATGCCGAGGGCGAGGCCCTCCATCGCCGCAGCCACCGTGCCCGAGTACAGGACGTCCTCACCCATGTTCTGGCCGTGATTCACGCCGCTCAGCACGAAATCGGGACGCTCCTTCATCAGGGCTTCCACGGCGAGCATCACGCAGTCGGTGGGCGTTCCGTCGACCTGGTAGCGCCGCACACCGCGTTGGATGGGGCGGATCGGGTGGTGCAGTGTGAGCGAGTGGCTCGTGGCGCTCTGCTCCCGGTCGGGCGCCACGATCGTGACCTCGCCGATCGGCTCCGCCGCGCGGATCAGGCACTCGAGTCCATGTGCGAGGATCCCGTCGTCGTTGGTGCAGAGAATCCGCACTACCCGGCGTCCTCCTCGGCCGAGGGGGGTGGAACCGGCGCCGAGCCGTCGAGCACGCGGAGCGTCTCCTCGAGGCGACGCTCCACGTCGGCGAGCGTCTCGATCGCGAGGGCTTGCCGCGCGTGCCCTTTCACGGCGCCTCCCCTGCGATGCTCGTCGATCTTCTGGCGCGCCCCCTCGATCGTGTACTTCTCGCTGTACAGCAGGTGCTTCACGAGCTGAATGAGCTCGATCTCCTTGCGCTGGTAGACACGGTTGCCGGACCGGTTCTTGGCCGGGTTGAGGAAGCGGAACTGGCTCTCCCAGTAGCGCAGGACATGCGGCTTGAGGTCGGTGAGCTCGCAGACCTCGCCGATGGAGAAGAACTCCTGAACGGCTTCTTCGCTCATGCGCCCCCCTCACTCGTGCGTCGCCCGGTCCGGACTCGTCGCTCGCTCATGGTCATGCTCGCACCCCTGCTCGGTCGTCGTCAGTCATCGCGTTCGGCGCGCAGTTCGCGCGTCATGAGCTCGGTGATCGCGTCCCGCGGGGGCTGCCCTTCGAACAGCACGCGATGCACCGCGGTGGCGATCGGCATGTCGACAGCGGCCCGCTGCGCGAGCGCCACGGTGCTCCGGGTGTTGCGGACCCCCTCGGCGACGCTCTCCGTGGCCGCCAGCACGTCGTGGAGGGAACGCCCCTGCCCCACTTCGACACCCACCGCCCGGTTGCGGCTCAGCGCACCCGTGCAGGTGAGCACGAGGTCGCCGATGCCCGCGAGGCCGGCGAACGTTCCGGGGCGCGCGCCTAACGCCACACCGAGGCGTGTGATCTCCGCCAGACCGCGCGTGATCAGCGCGGCGCGCGAGTTGAGGCCCAGACCGAGGCCCTCCGCGATACCCGTCGCCACGGCCATCACGTTCTTGAGCGCTCCCCCGAGTTCCACACCGGTCACGTCGTCGTTCGTGTAGACGCGGAACACCGGGGAGCTCAATGCCCGCTGCACGAGTCCGGCCGCCTGGAGACTCCGCGACGCCGCCACCACCGCGGTCGGCTGGCACCGGACCACCTCGAGCGCGAAGCTCGGCCCGGAGACGCCGACCACCGGCCGCCTCGCGACCTCCTCGGACACGACGTCGGTCATGAGCCGCAGCGTTTCCGGTTCGATCCCCTTCGTGGCGACCGCGAGCGTCGCGTCACCCGCCACGGCGTGTGCGCCCGCCCGGACGACCTCGCGCAGCACGTGCGACGGCGCGACATAGAGCACGAGCTCGGCACCGGACAGCACCTCGCTCATGTCGCCCGACGCCCGGACGCCGTGGTGCAGATCGGCCCCCGGCAGGAAGCGCGGGTTGGCGTGCGCCGTATTCACCTGCTCCACGACGTCGGGCTCGCGCGCCCACAGCATCGGGGTGTGGTGGCCACGCGCCAGCAGATCCGCCAGCGCTGTTCCCCACGCCCCACCCCCAATGACCGCGCAGCGCATCAGGCCACCGTCTTCTGGCCCACCCGGGGCTCGACCCCGCGGCGCAGCCGGTCGAGGTTCGCGCGATGCGTCCAGAAGACGAAGAGGGCCACGCCGACCGACACGAAGAAGAGCGGATCTCGCGCGCCGCGGAGCAGCGCCACGCCCACGGGAAGCACGGCCGCGCCCGTGAGGGACCCTAACGACATATAGCGCGTCGCGAGGAGCACGAGGCCGAACGCCGCCAGCGCCGCGAGAAACGGGACGGGAGCGAGCGCCGCGAACGCGCCCGCGGCCGTGGCCACACCCTTCCCCCCCCGAAACCGCAGGAAGACCGGCCAGACGTGGCCTCCGATCGCGGCCACCCCGCAGGCCAGTGGCCATGCCTCCGGACCCGGGCCCAGCAGCCGGGGGACGAGCAGCACTGCGGCGACTCCCTTTGCCGCATCGAGGGCCAGGACCGCCGCGGCCCAGGGCGCACCGAGCGTCCGAAGCACGTTCGTCGCGCCCAGATTCCCGGAGCCGTGACGCCGCAGGTCCATCCCCTTCAGTCGCCCCGCGAGGTACGCAAAAGAAATCGAACCGAGCACGTACGACACCGCGAGCGCCAGCAGGAGTCGGGTCATGCGGCCTTCCTCCGCAGCACAATGCGCAGAGGATTGCCTCGGAAGCCCCACGCCTCACGGAAACCGTTGTGCAGATAGCGCACGTAGTGCTCCTCGACCAGATCCGGGTGATTCCCGAACACGGCGATGGTGGGCGGCGCTACGGTCACCTGTGTGGCATAGCTGAGCTTGACCTCGCGTCCCGATGCCTGCGGCGGCTGCCGCCGCGCCAGGAGCGCTCCCAGGCGATCGTTCACCTCGGCGGTCGTGATGCGCTTCTTGCGCTCGGTCTCGACGTCGAGGATGACGTCCAGCACCCGGGCCACGCGCAGCCCCGTCCTGGCGGAGGCGAACAGGAACGGCACGAATGCGAGAAAGGGAGCCTTCTCGTGGCACGCCTTCTCGAAATGCGCGGCGCTCTTGTCGTCCTTCTCCACGAGGTCCCACTTGTTCACGACCAGTACCAGGCCGCACCCCTGCTCCCAGGCGAGTGTGGCGATGCGCAGGTCCTGGTTGTGGAGCCCGTCGCTCCCGTCGATCAGGAGGCAGCAGATGTCGGCGCGCTCGATCGCGCGGCGCGCCCGAAGGCTCGAGTAGAACTCGATCCCCTCCGCCATCCGCGACTGGCGCCGGAGTCCTGCGGTGTCGACGAATACCAGTTCGCGGCCGTGGTAGCGCAGGGACGCATCGATAGCATCGCGCGTGGTCCCGGCCTCCTCCGACACGACCAGGCGCTCCTCCCCGAGGAGGCGGTTCACGAAAGACGATTTCCCCACGTTCGGCCTGCCGATGACGGCGATGCGGAGCGCCTCGCGCGCCTCCGCCTCGCCCGCGGGGATCCGGGCGACGATCGCGTCCAGCAGCTCGCCGGTCTGCTTCCCGTTGGCCGCGGAGACCGGAAGCGGGTCCCCGGCGCCTAGCGCGAAGAACTCGTACCACGCCGGGTCGCTGGGATCGTCCACCTTGTTCGCCACGAGCAGCGCGGGCTTGCCCGATTCGCGAAGCAGCTCGGCGACGCGGGCATCGATCGGGTGCAGGCCGGCCCTGGCGTCCACGACGAGCAGCAGGAGGTCTGCCTCGGCGATCGCCTGCTCCACCTGCGTCCGCACGGCGACGTCCATCGGCGTGCGATCGTCGTCCGTGATCCCGCCCGTGTCCACCAGAAAGAACTCCCGCCCGGCCCACACCGCACGCGCGAAGTGCCGGTCCCGCGTGGTCCCGGCCTCGTCGGTCACGATCGCCACCTGATCGCCGACCAGCCGGTTGAAGAGCGCCGACTTACCGACGTTGGGCCGGCCCACGAGGGCCACGACCGGAACGCTCACGCGGCCGACGCCGTGAGGGCCCGGGCCACCGCACTACCCGGCCCCGACAGCACGTCCACGAAATCGTACGACACGAGAACCGGCATCGGCATCGCGACCTGCACCGCCGCCAGCGTGTCGTCGTCGAGGAAGAGGTGGTCGTCGTTGATCGACTCGGCTGGAATGAGAGCGAGATCCAGGTCACGCCGCTCGGCCAGCGTGCGCCGCACGTCGGCGCCGACCAGGAGGCCCGCCGTCGTCACGTCCGGCCCGAACAGGGAATTCTCGACGGCGAGGACCTCGAACCGCGCTCCCGTCAGGTCCGCGACAGGCGCCAGGATATCCGGCAGGAGCCCCGCCATCGCCGTTCCCGTCACTACGCCAATCCGGCGCCCCGCCACGCCCTGTCGCGTCAGGGCGCCCAGCCCCTCGCTCACGCGCTGTCTCAGCGCCGCCACCGCGCCGACGCCATTTTCGACCTGCGGAAAGTCGTCGTAGAAGTCCGCGGCGGGGAGCGGCTCCCCCGCGCGGAGATACAGCTCGTCGGAGCCGTACACCCAGCGGTGCCCGCGCTCCGAGAGTGCACGGCGCGCCCATCGGTCGGCAGCCTGCAGCAACCGCCGCGCGTCGGCCGGCGGCATCGATCCGCCGGCGAAGAGGTGGTTGAACTGGGTCAGACCGACCGGAACCACGGCCACCGTGAGCACGGCGTCTCCCAGGCTCCAGAGGTCCGCGAGCGACTCCTCCAGCACCGCACCATCGTTCAGGCCCGGCACGACGACCATCTGGCCGTGGAAGCGGATGCCATGGCCAGCCAGTCGCTGCAACTGCTCCATGATGTTCGGGACCCGCGGATTGTTCAGGAGCTTCCGCCGGGCCTCCCATGGCGTCGCGTGCACCGAGACGTAGAGCGGCGACAACCGATACTCGACGATGCGCCGCTCATCCCGCTCCTTCAGGTTCGAGAGCGTGGCGAAGTTCCCGTACGCGAAGGAGAGCCGATAGTCGTCGTCGCGGATGTAGAGATTGCGCCGAAGGCCCTTCGGCAGCCCCTCGATGAAGCAGAACTCGCAGCGATTTGCGCATCGCCGGATCGTCGGCGGCTCGAGCTCGATGCCCATGGGGTCGCCTTCCGGCCGCTCAATGTCGAACTCGATGGCTTCACCATCGGGCAGGCGCGCGGAGACCACGAAAGCGTCGTCGGCGGACAGGAACTCCCAGTCGAGGAAGTCCTCGACTGGTCGCTCGTTGACCGCGACGAGCTCGGTGCCGGGGCTGATACCGAGTTGCTCGGCGATGGAGCCGGGCGCTACCCGCGCGACCCTGACCATGACCTCATGGGGGGGAGTTGTTCGGAGAACAGGCTGCAGCGGACATCGGCGGGGCCCCGCCTGCGAGGAGCGCAAGGAAATTATCGGGCAGGTGGCGCGAAATCAATGAATTGAAAGGACTTTGGTGGCTTCACTTGAGAGTCTGCGTAAATGCAAACGCGGCGCCGGTTTCCCGGCGCCGCGTTCCAACGGACTCCGTGCTGGGCCGCTCAGCCCGTTAGCGGCGCGTACCGGAAGGCCACTACACCAGGCTTGTCCGTGAGCTCTACCCGGAACGACTTGGAGGACTTGCCACCAACGGCTTCGACCGGCACCTCGCGGCTTTCGAGCACCGCCCCCGTCGAATCGAGGAACTCGAACTTGAGCGAGTAGGTCTTCTCCGCATCGGTGCGGTTCTCGACGTTTCCGGCCAGGATGTGCCGACCCCCGTCGTGGCTGAAGAGGTTGAACGACACGCGTACCGGAGCATCCTGCATTCGCGTGTAGGCCTTCAGCAATTCGTTGTTCGCCGTCTCCCACGCGACGGCCACGGGGTCGGGCGGCTCCTTCCCCTGCGCCGAATCGCGAAGCGTCCGGGCACGAGCCTGCCAGTAGCGCGCGAGGAGCTGGTAGTTGTCCGGGTTCTCCGGATCGACGTTGAGAAGCCGTTCGAGCACCGGTGGCATCTTGGTGAACTGGCTGTCCGCGTCGTAGATGGCCGCCAGGTTGAAGAGGGCATCCCGGGAATACGGGTTCTTTTTCAGGGCGGCCTCGAAGAGCTGGGCGCCGTATGTGTTCTCGTTGGCGCGGGCCGCGGTCACGCCCGCCTCCATGATCTGCACGTCCGTGTACTTCTCGGGGCTGTTGATCATGTCGTTGAAAAGGCGCCCCGCCGCCTCGGTGTTACCGGTCCGGAGCTGCGCCATGGCCACCGCGGCCTGCAGCTTCACATCGTCCGGATACTCCCGCGAGTACTTCTCGAGGAAGGCGATCAGCTCGTTCGCCTTCGCGGTCTTGGCCTCGCCCTCGAGCGCGTCGGCCTGCTGCTGCATCAGCTCGTTCACGACCATGATCGTATTCTTCCGCTCGGCCGTGAATGAGGTATCGGACCCCATCAGGTCGACCATGCGGGTGAAGGACGTCACGGCGCCCGTAATATCGTCGCGCGTCTGCTGGATGTTTCCGAGGACGTTGTACGCGAGATACGAGAGCGGATAGTCGTCGTACAGCATCAGTCCGCGCCGCACCTTGGCCTCGGCCGCGTCGATGTTGCGCTCGTTGTATTCGTTCACGGCCGCGTTCACCAGTTCCGCATACGCCCTCCGGCGCGGCCCTTCGGTTTCCTCCTTGCACGCGGGGTTTTCCGCCTCCACGGCGTCGAGGGCCGAGTCGGCGGCGGTGAGGAGGTCGACCATGGCGTCCGGCTCGCTGGTGTAGCCCACGTCCGCCCGGCGCACGGAGTCCGGTGTGTCGGGCAGCAGAGCGAGGTTGACCAGCGCGTGCCCCAGCACCGCGTTTCGCCCGATCATGTTGCTCCGCAGCCGGTCGGGCTCGCGCGTGAGCAGCGTGACCGCGCGCGCGTAGTTCTTTCGTGCTTCCTCGGGCGGGCGATTGGCCACTTCCGTGGTCAGCACGGCGTTTCGCGCGTCTTTCACCTGTCCAGGACGACCGTAGTCGATGCGGCAAGCCCCCTCCTGGCCGGCGGCGCTCGCTGCTGCCGTGGCCACCAGTACCGCGGCGAAAGACGTCGTTCGGAATCCGATCATGCTCGATCTCCTCAGAATGTTCCCGTGCGCCACGGGCATGACACGAATGATACCCTACGCGATCTACGGCCGTTCCGCCGCCGCCAGAGCCAGCGACGTCACGTCTCCCAGCGTCCGGCCGGTCGCGTGCGACACGGCACGGAGGTCCTCGTATTCCGGCTTGCTGCGGCGGCCGCCTCCGGGAAGCGTCGCCACCTTGATGCGAACGTCATGGCCCAGCACCTGCACCGTGCGCTCCTCCCGCCCCAGCGCGCGGCGCTCGACCGCCTGCCGCCTAACGCCCAGCGTCGTCGTCGACGTGAACAGCAGCTCCTCGAGCCGGGCCGCGTCGGCGGGCCGGCAGAGCACTTCGAGCCGGGTCCCAACGCGGCCCTTCTTCATCTGTACGGCCGAGGCGGTGACATCCAGCGCGCCCGCACCGCGCAGCCCCTCCGCGGCGCTTGCCAGGTGCTCCGCCGCCATGTCGTCCACGTCGGTCGCGAGCATGACCAGCAGGTCCACGGCGCCCGCGCCGTCGTGCCCGTCCCCATTCACGCCGACCACGTCCGCTACGATGAGGCGCAGCGCGTTCGGACGGCCCGGCAAATCCCTTGTCCCGGCACCATACCCACTGCGCCGCGGAATGTACCGCGCCGGTGGCTGGCCCTGCGAGAGCACCCGTACCAGGGCCGCCCCCGTCGGGGTCACGAGCTCACCGGAGCCCGGCGGGCCGGGCCGCACGGATTGCCCCTCCAGGAGTCGCAGGGTGGCCGGTGCCGGCACCGGCAACCGCCCGTGCGCGGTCTGCACATCTCCATCCCCCAGCGCGATGGTTCCACAGTAAACGCGCGAGAGCCCGAGTTCGCTCAAGCCCCAGACCGATCCGACCACGTCCAGCAACGCGTCGACCGCACCGACCTCATGCAGGTGCACACGCTCCACGGTCGTCCCGTGGATCGCCGCCTCCACCTCCGCTATTGCCGTGAACACCCGGCTCGCACGCGCCTTGACCGTCTCCGGCGCATCAGTGGCGTTCACGAGCGCGTGCAACTCCTTGAGATGTCGCCCGTGTGGCTGCGCTGGAATGTCGAAGTCCACCTTCTTGCACGCGATGCCGCTCTTCTGTACCTCAGCGATGCGCACCGTTATTCCGGCGAGGCCGAGACGCGCGGGGAGTGACCGCACCCAATCCGGGTCGAGCCCCACATCCACCAGAGCGCCTAGCGTCATGTCTCCGGCGATGCCGCTGAAAGGATCGAGGATGGCGATGGACACAGCAGCCAAAACTATACGCCCGGCCGGGGCGCATGCTACCCTCGTGTCATCCTATCACGTTCCCATTACGTGCGATACGAGGCGCCGCTTCCCGTGTTGTAGAGCACGACTTCGGCGTCGGCCCGTATCTCGCCGCTGCGGGCCAGACGCGCGGCCACGGCCAGGGCGCACCCGCCCTCGGGCGCGGCATCGATCCCGGTGGACCCGGCAAGCTCCGCCGTGGCCGCCCGGATCTCCTCCTCGGAGGCGTCTGCCGCGGCGCCACCACTCTCGCGCAGCGCCCGCAGCACCAGCCGGTCTCCCAGGGGGCCGGGCACCCGGAGTCCGGCGGCGTGCGTGGTTGGGTTTTCCCACGGCGTCGCGCGGTCGGCACCCTGCTTCTGCGCGCGGACGAGCGGGGCGCAACCCGAGGCCTGCGCGACCACCATGGCGGGTGGCGGGGCCGACGCGTCGACCCAACCCCACGCGCGCATTTCCTCGAAGGCCTTCCAGATCCCGATGACACCCTCGCCCCCGCCCGTGGGATAGACCACGACGTCCGGCAGCCTCCATCCCAGTTGTTCCGCGATCTCCAGGCCGAGCGTCTTGTTCCCCTCAACGCGGTACGGCTCGCGCAGCGTGGCGACGTTGAAGTACCCGGATTCCCTCGAGAACTCCGCGCACAGGCGACCTGCGTCGCCGATGTGGCCATCCACGGTGACAAGGTCCGCCCCGAGGGCCTGCACGGTATGGAGAATCGGACGGGGTGTCGTAGCCGGCGCATAGACGCGCACCGCGACACCCGCCGCGGCGCCGTAGGCAGCGAGCGCGGCGCCGGCATTCCCCGCTGTGGGCACGCACAAGCCGGGGACCCCGCGGGCCCGGGCGCGGGTGACCGCGGCCGCGAGCCCGCGCGCCTTGAACGACGCCGTCGGATTCACGGCCTCGTCCTTGATCCAGAGCTGCCGCACGCCGATCCGCTTCGCGAGCCCCGGCGCGGGGATCAGGGGCGTCGCGCCCTCGCCGAGGGAGACGGGTTCCTCGAGAGGGGCGAGCGGAAGGGCCGGCGCGTAGCGCCAGAGGTCCCAGCGCCCGCAGAGGCTGTCGCGGCCAGGAGCCGGCGAGGTAAAGCGGGCCAGGTAAGGCTGGCCGCACTGGCCGCAGAGGCCCACCGGCGCACCCTGCGGCTCTTCGCGGCCGCAGGCGGAGCATTGCAGGATCCAGGTTGTCACGGAGCCGGACGGTCAGGGGTCAGCGGAGTGTCGTCAGGCGCAGGGACCTCGCCTGCGGCCTCCGTGTGGAGATGCTGTGTGTCGGGTGCAGCATCGGGTGCAGCGTCGGGTGCAGTGTCGGGTGCGGTGCCGGAACGTGCTCCGGGCGACGCATTCGAATCGGCGTCATGCAGCGCCGCAAGCATCTTGCGTGCGGATGCGAGGGAGAAGCCCGGGAGGCCCGCGATGGCTTCGGGCGACGCCTGGCGCACCCCTTCGAGGCTGCCGAAGCGCTGGAGCAGCACGCGACGCTTCTTGGGTCCCACGCCGGGGATTTCCATCAGGCGCGACGTGATGGTGCGGGTCGTGCGTCGGGCCCGATTGAAGGTGACCGCGAAGCGATGGGCCTCGTCGCGCGCCTGCTGCAGCAGGCGGAGCGCCGGGGACCGTCTCGGCAGGCGCAGCGACTCGAGGCGGTCGGGCAGAAAGACCTCCTCGTCGCGTTTCGCGAGGCTCACGATCGGCCGATCGCCGTGCCCGAGCGCCGTGAGCGCCGCGCGCGCGGCCGCGAGCTGCCCCTTCCCCCCGTCGATGACCACGAGATCCGGCAGCGGCTTCTCCTCCTCGATCCGACGCCGAAAGTACCGCTCGACCACCTCGCGCATCGACGCGAAGTCGTCCGTTCCCGTGACCGTCCTGACCTTGAACTTGCGGTACTCGCCGCGCTTCGGGCGGCCGTTCTCGAACCAGACGCAGGAGCCAACGGTGTCGGTCCCCTGGGTGGTGGAGATATCGAAACAGACGAGGCTCCGCGGGACCTTCGAGAGGCCGAGCTCCCGCTGCAGCTCATAGACGGGGCTCGTCGCGCGCTCCTCGGCCTCCGAGCTGGCGAGCTTGAACTCCTCGAGCAGGTGACGGGCGTTCTGCTCCGCCAGGTCGACGAGCTCGCGCCGGGGCCCGCGCTGCGGCACCCGGATCGACGTGCCACCTAACGACTCCTCGAGCAGGGGGCGGTCCTCGAAGTCCATCGGCACCAGGAGCTCCGGAGCCCGCTCCGCGCTGCCGACGTAACTGCCCGCGAGATAGGTCGAGAGGATCGCCGTGTCGGCCTCGCCGTCCACGTTCTCGAGAAAGCGCTGGTCCCGCGCGAGGAGCCGGCCGGCGCGCACGCGCAGCACCACGACGCAGGCGTCGTCGCCGTCACGCGCGAAGCCCACCACATCCTGGTCGCCCCCCTCCACGCGCAGCACGACCGTGGGCTCCTCCATCCGCTCGAGATGCTGGAGGGCATCGCGCAGCTCCGCCGCGCGTTCGTAGTCCATGGCGATCGAGGCGTTCTGCATCCGCTCGCGGACGCGCCTGACGACCTCCTCGGTCCGCCCTTCGAGGAAGAGCACGACCTCGTCGATCATGAGCCGATACGATTCCGCCGTCTGCAGCAGCACGCACGGCGCCTTGCAGCGGCCGATGTGATAGTCCAGGCAGGGACGATCCGGTGCCTCGCGAGGGAGATCGTAGTGACAGGATCGCACCGTGAAGATCCGCTTCACGACGTTGAGGGCACGCCGCATCGCGCCCACGTCCGTGTAGGGCCCGAAGTAGCGCGCGCCGTCGTTCACGACGCGCCGCGTGACGAGAACGCGCGGGAAGGGCTCCTCGACGGTGACCTTGATGTACGGGTACGTCTTGTCGTCGCGGAGCTGGATGTTGAACCGCGGCCGATGCTCCTTGATGAGGTTGTTCTCCAGGATGAGCGCGTGGGCTTCGGTCGGGACCACGATCGTGTCCACGTCGGCGATCAGGCGTACCAGCGCCTGCGTCTTCACGCTCCCCACGTGGTCGGACGCGAAGTAGCTCCGCACGCGCGAGCGCAGGCGCTTGGCCTTGCCCACGTACAGCACCTGCCCGTCGGCGTCCTTGAACAGGTACACGCCGGGCGACTCGGGGAGGTGCGGGACCTTCACGGCGATGGGCTCGGGGACTGCGCGCATGCCGTATCATACGCCGCGCGGTCGCCCCGCGCGCGCGAGCACGCGCCGGCTCGCGCCCCCATGGCTAGCGTCCCCTGCGGAAGATGGTCCGTCGCAGTTCCTGCGCCTCCGGCACGCCCGCCTTCCAGGTGAACACCCAGTACACCATGCCGAAGACGGCGAGCACCAACGCGGCGCGCAGCAGGGCCGGCGTGGGCGCATTCAGGATGCGCGCCGCCCAGGCCGCTGCGGCCGCCGTACCGGCAGCGCCCCAGAGCGTCCAGCGCATGCGCGAGGCGAGGCCGACCGGCCCGAGCCGCCGCGCGAGCGCCCGTCGCAGCAGCACGAATTCCACCCATCCGGCGAGCCCCGCAGCGATCGATATGCCCGCCACACTCCATCGGGGATCGATCGGGAGCACGCGCGGCGCCCCGAGCGCCAGCAACGCACCGAGCGACGTCGAGACGGCCACCCGCACCAGAGCGAACCGGAACGGCGTCCGCGAGTCACGCAGAGCGTAGAAGGCGGAGGCATAGAGCCTGGCCGCGGTCGACGCCACGAGGCCGACAGCGGCGCCGGCCAGGACCCCCCAGACCCAGCGGACCTCCTCCGCCCCGAAGCGGCCCGTGCCGTAGATGAGCCCGACGATCTGATCGCCCACTGCGACAAACGCCACCGCCGACGGCACGACGAAGAACGCGATGCGACGCAGCGCGGCCTCGGTACGCTCGCGGAGGCGCCGCGCGGCCTCGGCTTC
>DATIGO010000217.1:0-3690 GCA_035454665.1 Gemmatimonadaceae bacterium
TTGGGGCAGTCCGCGACGGAGACGGCGCGGACGAGTCCCGGCCGCCGCCGCGCGACGGCTCGGTCTCTCCCGCAACGGCGGTCACGGCGAGTCCGACGCCCCCGCGTCCGGCCCCACGCATACCGTGGCGCCGAACCCGGGACGGTGACCGTTAGGCATCCGCAGGAAGTACTTGGCGGACTCGAAGTGATTCTCCGCCGTGAACGGCGCGGCGAACTGTCCCTCGGCCAGATCGCGGCGCACGAAGAAGGCCGTGACGCCGGTCAGGTTGCAGCCGACGAGCGAATAGCCCTTCTCGCGGCCGAGGTGCTCCAGTGCCTTCAGGCTCGCGCCGAACCAGTTCGTGAGGTTCCAGACCGCATATGGATCGTACGGCACCACGCAGCTCGCCGTGGGCCCGAAGCTGGCGTTGTACTCTATGGCCACCACTCGCGGACGCCACGCCGCGATCGCGCGCCAGACCCAGTAGTCGTTGCGGTCGATGTCGATGCTCAGCAGGTCGAACTCGGCCGGCACGTCGAGCTCACGAAAGAGGTGCTCGATGTTCTCCGCGGTGATCAGCGCGTGCCGCGCGCGGAGTCGTCCCTCGCGGATCACGGACTCGAGGTTCCGCTGGATCATCTCGTGGCAGACCGCGCTGCCATCGATCCACGCCCCGCGCCACCCCTTGAGCACGAGATACAGCGTGCAGTTCTCCAGGCCATCTCCGGCGCCGAACTCGACGAAGTAGCGGTTGGTGCTGCCGACGCGACGGAAGATCTCCTCGATGATGCCATCCTCGTCGTGTTGAGAATAGACCTTGTATCCGTGGTGGAGGAGGCGCGTGGTATCGGTGGCCCGGGGAGACAGGCGCAGCTGTTCGTAGAGCAACCGCGCGAGGAGGTCGTTCGTCTGTCCCACCTGCGCGAGGATCTCGTGGTGCACGGAGGGGGCCGACAGGCGGTCCACGGTCCGACGGAGGCGCGCCCGGCCCGACGGCGAGATCGCGCCGTACAGGAGCGAGAATGGCCAGGTTCGCTTGGCCCGGTTCAACCAGCTGTTGGATGCCGTCGACGAGGTCATCAGAATTGTGACGATGAAGCGATGGCCTGGTCACCCCGATCCGCGCGATCCCCGCGGTCCTTGCGGAACATCCAGCGCATCACCCGCGTGATGCTCACCGTGACCAGCGCGGACAACCGTGCGAGGTAGTAGACGAAGTACAGCAGGATCGCCGGCGCCCACGACACGATCCGACGCGATCGTATCGCACGATACGCGACGGTGCCCGCGGGAACGGCGGCGGCGAGGGCCAGCGCGAGGACGAGGCGCAGCGGGAGCGCGAGCGGCGCGAGGAGCGTCGCGATCGCCATCCCGAGCGCGCCGGCGAAGGCGAGCAGCCCGATCGCGGTCCGGCTCCGTGCGGAGAGGATGGTCCGCGTCATACCGCCGAGCCCGCGCCACCGCTCCTTCCGGAAGAACGCGCGCAACGTACGCGGATTGTCGAGGTGGACCACCTGGAGGCTCTGCGCGCCCCAGATCCTGCCGCCCGCGTGCGTGAGGCGCAGGCAGAAGTCCGTGTCCTCTCCGGTCGTGAGATCCTCGTCGAAGCCGCCGAGACGCTCGAAGAGAGCGCGTCGCACCACGAAGCTGGCGGAATTGAGGTAATGTCGCGGTCCGTCGTCCGGACCGGCGTGCATGGAGTCCCAGACGCGTTCGATCCAGCTGCCGTCGTCAGGCAGCCGGACCTCGCAGCCGGTGGCGTCGATGCGGGGATCCTCGAGGATCCGGGCGGCAGCGCGGAAGAAGTCCTCCGGCACGACGCAGTCGGCGTCGATGAAGGCGAGGATGGGGGCGGTGGTGGCGGCCGCTCCGGCGTTCCGCACGGCGCTGATGCTGCGCGCGCCGACCGGCAGCACCCGCGCGGGCACCTCGCGAAACACCGGCGCGTCGAGCGATCCGTCCGACGATTCGTTGTCGACGACCACGATCTCGACGCCTTCGTGTCGAGCCGCCGCGCGTGCCACGGAGCCAAGGCAGCGATCGATGAAGGGGCGCTTGTTGCGCAGCGGGAGCACCGCGGCGATGGCGGCAGGGGACTGCGTGACGCTCACCGGTCCGATCGCCAGACGAGGTACCGGTAGCTCGACGTGTAGTTCTGATTGAACCACTTGGGCCCGTTGGAGACCGCTCCCGCGTTCACCCCGCCGGCGAAGATCCGGTCCGCTTGCTGGCGATACAGCGGATTACCCGTCTGCTTGTACAGCCAGCCGTACGCGTTCACGATCATGTTGTTCAGATCCGCGGCGGGCCTCGGCCCTCCTTCGCCCGGGCAGGCCATGCCCACGTACTTGAAGGCGTTCGCGTTGGCAAGCCAGTCCTCCCGCCACAGCACGTCGGCGGAACGCTGGATGGCCTCAGGAATGCGCGGATCGGCCTCGAAGAGCTCGTAGTAGCGGATCAATGCATCGTACAGCAGGCCGATCGCGAAGGGGTGCGTCGCCCGCCCGCGCGGACCACACTTGGCGCCGCGCCACTGGCCATCGGCGTCGCGGGTGCCGAGAATCTTGTCGAGCGCCGTGCGCAGCACGGTGGGCCAGTCGTAGCCGCCGGGGAGACCGTAGCGCCGGATTCCCACGCTCCGCGCGTCGAGCCGGTACGCGGCCAGCAGCGCCTTCAGGGCGTAGGCCTGAATGCGATTGTCCATCTTCGCGGGATTGCCGATGTAGCCCGACGCGTCGGCCGTGACCAGGTACGAGAAGTTGTCGGCGACCTTGCCCACCGCAACGAGCGAGGCGGAGTCGCCGGTGGCGAGATAATGCAGGGCGACGCCGTCGCTCATGGACCAGTGGTGCGCGATACCGAAGTCACCGGGCTCGAGATATGCGCGCCGGTAGTTCAGCGCCACCTGGTCGGCCCGGATGCGGTACTTCGGGCTTCCGGTGCGCTGCCACCACACGTAGTAGATGAGCGCGCGATCGTAGTAGTTGATGCAGTCCCACCGCGCGCCGCACTGGGCCCACTGGCGGTCGTCGTGCCTGACGAAGTCGGTCTCGTAGCGCCGGGCCGCCGATCCGGCGCGCGCCGCGGTCGCGGCGTCGGGAATGGGGCCCGCGAACGCGCGGATCTCCGCAATGATCGCGGCGCTGTCGGCCGGGCGTCCGCGGGCGACGGCGGCCGCGGCGGAGGCCGGGACGGCCTGCGCGCTCCCCTCGCAGGCCCCGCTGGCGGCGAGCAGCAACGCCAGGGCCGACAGCAGCCCGCCCCTCGATTGTCGTTTCGCGGTCGTCATTTTCACTCCAGCCCCGGCGGCGTGGCGGCCACTGTCTCGCCGGCCGATGCGCCCGAGGAGCGCGTGCCGGCCGCGGGTGACCCGGCCGGTGCGTCGCGGCGTTCCGCACGGTACAGCACCGCTCGCCCCAGCGCCACGAGGGCCACCGAGGCGCAGATCACCAGCAGCGGCTCGATCGGCGAGCGGAATCGCGCGCTCCCATAGAACAGCATCGCGGCGGCCTGTGTTCCCGCCACCGGCGCAGCCAGGACGAGCCACAGGTTCCTCGCGGGCCCTCCCCCCCGGGCGAGGAGCAGGATGCCCGGAAGCAGAAACGGAACGTACGCGAGGAAGCCCGCCGCCGTGACGAGGCGGAACAGGCGGTTGTCCGTGGTCGGGAAGGGTGTCCAGAGCTTCACCGTCTTCCACCACGCCAGCCG
>DATIGO010000218.1:0-6532 GCA_035454665.1 Gemmatimonadaceae bacterium
CCGACGAGGCGGCGTGGACCGACCCGACCACTCCGAACGCCCCGCGCGCGCCGCAGGGATCGCCGGTGCGCGGGCCCCCGACTGGGAAGGCGTCCTGTGGGAGACGATCGGTCACCTCCAGGCGCTCATCCGCATGGACACCGTGAACCCGCCGGGCAACGAGCTCGGGCTCGCCCGCTATCTCGACGACGTCCTCCGGGGCGCCGGCGTGGACGTGACGCTGCTGGAGCCCGCCCCCCAGCGCGCGGCGGTGGTCGCGCGCATCCCCGGGACCGGATCAGGACGGCCCCTGTTGCTGCTGGCGCACATGGACGTCGTGGGCGTCGAGCGGGACCGGTGGACCGCGAATCCCTTCGGAGGAGAACTCCTCGACGGATGTGTATACGGGCGCGGCGCCATCGACGACAAGGGCATGCTGGCGACGAACCTGCAGACGATGCGCCTCGTCCAGGAGCACGTCGTCCGCGCGGGCGGAAGACTGGCGCGCGACCTGGTCTTCGTGGCCACGTCCGACGAGGAGGCCGGCGGGATGTGGGGGATCGAGTGGCTCGCCCGGACGCACCCGGCGCTGCTCGAGGCCGAGTACGCCCTGAACGAGGGCGGGCGGATCCGCCTGCGCGACGGGCGGTTCCACTATTGCGCCGTCCAGTGCGCGGAAAAGGTGCCTAACGTCGTGCAGGTGACGGCGCACGGGCCCGCCGGGCATGCCGCGATCCCGCTCCCCGGCAACGCGGTGGTGCGGCTCGCCCGCGCCGTGGCGAGGATCGGCGCGCACGCCGAGCCGGTCCACCTGACCGACGTCTCACGCCGCTTCTTCACGGGGCTGGCGGCCGCCTGGGACGACGAGCGCCAGCGCGCCGCAATGCGCGACCTTGCGCATCCCTCCCCGGAGCGCGCCGCCGCGGCCGCGGCCGTCCTGTGCGAGGAGCCCAACTTTGCCGCCGTGCTGCGCAACGGCATCTCCCCCACGATGCTGGCCGCGGGCGTGCGCTCCAACGTGATCCCGGCCGAAGCGAGCGCGACCATGAGCGTGCGCCTGCTGCCTGGCGAGTCGCTCGACGCGCTCGTCGCGCGGCTCGGAAGTGCGATCGCCGACGACCACGTCAGCATCACCGTGGTCGACCGCGGAGCCGATGCCCCGGCGTCATCCGCGGAGTCGCCGATGTTCGCGGCCATCCGTGACAGCGTGGCCGCACTGGCGCCGGGCCTCCCCGTCGTGCCGTATCTCAGCACCGGTGCCACCGACAGCGCCACGCTCCGCCGACTCGGCGTGCAAGCCTTCGGCCTTCTTCCGTTCCCGCTCGCGCTGCAGGACGAGGAGCGTATGCACAGTCACGACGAGCGCGTCCCGGTCAAGTCGCTGGATTTCGCGCTGCGCCTGATGTGGGAAATGGTCGGACGGATCTCCGTGGAAAGGGAGTAACCGCGCCAGACGTCGCGAGGGAGAGCCGGTGTGGCCCACCCCTCGAGCACCCGGCGCCACCAACAGCAACCAGCAACCAGCAACCAGCAACCAGCAACCGGCCCACCGCCATCCCTCACCCCATAGCCCGCTCGTCAGCCCGACTCTACATTCACCTCGTGCCGCGACAAACCCGCATCCTCTCTCACGAACGCTTCCGAGCCACGCCGCCCGCCAGCGACAACGTCGTGCGGGAGCTGATGGTCGTGCGCGAGATCGCGCACGCCTTCCTCCACGCCGACCGTCCCCAGGAGGTGTTCCAGTTCGCGCTCGACCGCGTGAGCCCCCTGGTGGGAGCCACGCTGTCGTGCGTGTACCTCGTCGAGGGGTCGTCGGAGCTCATGCGTCTCGCGGCCTCGCACAACTGGCCGGAGAAGTACCGCCCCTGGCTCGGCCGGATGATCGTGCGCATCGGCTTCGGGCCGAGCGGCGAAGCGGTCGCGGAACGCCGTGTCATCGAGGTGCCGGACGTCTTTGCCGACAAGGACCTCGAGGACTGGCAGGAGGTCGCGTCGGAGCTGGGATTCCGCTCCCTCGTCGCGATTCCCCTGCAAACGGGGAACCGCGTGCTCGGGGCGATCGCCTTCTATTACGAGGGCACCGGAGCGCAGTCCGCCGATTCCCGCAGCCTCCTGCGCATCGTCGCGGACCAGATGGCCGCCACCGCCGAGAAGTCCGCGCTCATCGACGAGATGCGCCGTGCCAACCACGCCCTGCTCGAGGCGAACGAGGAGCTCGAGCGCCAATACGCCGCGGTTCTCGAGGCGCGTCGCCTGAAGGACCAGTTCCTCGCGAACATCTCGCACGAGCTGCGGACGCCGCTCACCGCCGTCCTCGGCTATCTCTCCATCCTCCAGGAAGAGCTCTCCGGTCCGCTCACCGAGGGCCAGCGCAAGGATCTCGCCCAGGTGAAGCGCTCCAGTGAGCAGCTCCTCGCGCTGATCGAGGACCTGCTGGAGCTCACGTCGCTCAAGCGAGGTGCCGCCGAGCTCGTCCTCGAGGACATCGACCCGCGTGAGGTGCTGGCGGAAGCCCTGGACGCCGTCGATGGCCGGCCCGCGGGCGTGCGCGTGGGCATCGAGGGCACGGCGCAGATCCTCCCCCTGATGCGCTCCGACCGGAATCGCATCCGGAAGATCCTCTCCAGCCTGGTCAGCAACGCCTACAAGTTCACGGCGCGGGGCGAGGTCATGGGGAGCGCGGATGTGCGGGGCGATCGCGTCGTCTATCGCGTGCGCGATACCGGCATCGGGATTCCGCGCGAGGCGCTGGAGTTCGTCTTCGACGAGTTCCGCCAGGTCGACGGCTCCGAGACGCGCCACTACGGCGGATCCGGGCTCGGCCTCACCCTCGCGCGACAGCTCGCGCGCGTGCTGGGCGGCGACCTCACCGTGGAATCGATGCCGGGCGAGGGCTCGACCTTCACCGTCGAGCTGCCGCTCGAGACCCTCCCCGCTCCGACCTTCCGCGCCCCATCGGGTGCCTGACGAGTCGCTCCCCGTCCATTCCCATGATGAGCCAACGCCGAACGCTGCAGGAGTATCGCACCACCATGCCGGCGCGCGAGGTGCTCGACGCCGCCCGCACCTTCTTCGCGCGCCGCAACAGCATCTACGCCGCCTTTCCCGAGCAGCAGAGCCCGCGACACATGACCTTCCGCGGCCAGGGTGGTGAGGAAATCGCCCTCGCCGTTTCGGAGCAGCCCGGCGGAACGCTGGTGACGGCCTCCTCGTATCTCTTCGACATGCAGATCTCCCGTTTCTTTGCCACGCTGCCGCGCGTGCCCGAGCCCGTCGCGTGACCGCCGCGCCCGCGCCTTCCCCCGTGCCCGTCGCTGCCTCGAGACCCTTCGTCACCGAGCTCCGGAGCCGTCCCGGGACCGTGCGCCTCGGCACCGGGACGGAGCCGGTCATCACGGTGCGGGTGCAGATGCCCGAGGTCTGGGATACGGTTCGCGTCGAGGCGCCTGCCGATACCGCGGTCGCCACGCTGAAGCACCGCGCACTCGAGCTGCTCGTGCCTGACGCGGCGCATCCGGAGGACTACGTGACCAAGCTGCGGGGATTCGAGGTGCTGGACGAGTCGCAGTCGCTCGCCGCGGCGGGGGCGCGCGATGGATCCATCTTCCTCGTCCACGGCCGACGCCGCAGGCCGGTCCGCTGAGCGCTCCCAGGCCACTGCGTCACTCCGTCGATCCCGCCGGCGAGCGCGACACGCTGCTCGCGGCGGCCGTGCGGCTGCGCGAAGAGGTCGGTCGCCGCATCGTCGGCCAGCAGAACGCGCTCGAGGAGATCCTCATGGCCGTCCTGGCCGGGGGCCACGCGCTGCTGGTGGGCGTGCCGGGCCTGGCCAAGACCCTCATGATCCGCTCCGTGGCGGAGGCCATGCGGCTCGAGTTCCGGCGCATCCAGTTCACCCCCGATCTCGTCCCGAGCGACATCACGGGCACCGAGCTCCTCGAGGAGGATGCCGCCACGGGCGCGCGCAGCTTCCGCTTCGTGCGCGGGCCGATCTTCGCCAACATCGTGCTCGCGGACGAGATCAACCGCGCGCCACCGCGCACGCAGGCCGCCCTGCTCGAAGCCATGCAGGAACACCGCGTGACCGCGGCCGGCGACACGATGACGCTCCCGGAGCCCTTCTTCGTGCTCGCCACGCAGAATCCGATCGAGCAGGAGGGCACCTATCCGCTGCCCGAGGCGCAACTCGACCGCTTCCTGTTCGACATTCGCGTCGGGTACCCCGGCGAGGCCGACGAGGTCGAGATCCTGCGCACGACGACGGGCACCGCCGCGGTGTCGCTCACGCCGGTGCTCGACGCCACCCAGACGATCGCGCTCCAGCGCCTGACGAGGGAGGTCGCCGCCGCGGACCCGGCGCTGCGCTACGCCGCCGCGCTCGCGCGCGCCACGCGCCCCGACGCACCGGAGGCGCCGGCCCTCGTGAAGAAGTACGTGCGCTGGGGCGCCGGCCCGCGCGCCGGCCAGGCGCTCGTGCTCGGCGCCAAGGCGCACGCCCTCCTCTCGGGCCGGATCCACATCGCCCCGGAGGACATCCGCCGGGTGACCGGGCCCGTCCTGCGCCACCGCGTGCTCCCGAACTTTGCCGCCGAAGCGGATGGGATCGCCTCGGACGCGATCGTCGATGACGTCCTGCGGCAGATTCCAGCGCCGCGCAGTGGGATAGGCGTTTGAAGGATTGGGGATCAGGGATTAGAGAGTAGGGAGCCGGAAGGAGCAGGGAGGGGCGATCGACGGGGGGCTCCAGCGGCGGGTGGAATCGCCGCCGGCCTCCAGCGTCCCGGCCAGCGCCCCGCCGCCCAGACCCCCTCCGCGCCCAGCACTCGGCCACCAGCTCCAGCAATTACCAGCCAGCAACCAGCCCCTGACCTCCCGTGCCCCTCGCGCCCTTCGGTCCCCTCCTCGAATCCGTCCGCGGCCTCACGTGGCCGGCACGGCGGCGGGCGGGAGGGGCGCTGCCCGGGGTACACGTCTCCCGCCTGCGCGGCGCCGCGCCGGAGCTGTCGGAGTACCGGCTCTACCGGCAGGGCGACGATCCCCGTCAGCTCGACTGGAAGCTGCTGGCGCGCAGTGATCGCGCCTACATCCGGCTCGCCGAGGATCGCGCGATCCTCGCGACCTGGTTCGTGATCGATGCGTCCGCGTCGATGGCGTGGCCGCCGCCACATCACGACAAGTGGCAGCGGGCCTGCGCGCTCGCGATTGCCCTCGCGTCGATCGCGTTGGCCGCGGGCGATCCTGTCGGGCTGATCGCGGTGCACGGCTCGGGAGTCGTGCGAATTCCGGCGCGCGCACGCCGCGGCGCGGTGCGTGCCATGGCGGCGACGCTTCGCGAGGTCGCGCCTGCCGGAAGTCCGCCGCTGGCCCCGGCTTTGGCGGGGGTGCGTCCCGGCGCTCGCGTCGTGCTGCTCAGCGACTTTCTGGGCGACGAGCGCGACGCCCTGCGCGCCGCCCGCGGCTTGAGTGCGGCCGGGAGCGACGTGCACGCGGTCCACATCGTGGCGCGGGAGGAGCTCGATCCGCCGCGACGCGTCGCGCGCGCGACGGACCCCGAGGACCCCGCGATCGCGCGCCCCTTGGACGACGATTCGCGCGAGGGGTATCTCGCGCGCTTCGCGGAGTGGCGTGAGAGCACCGCGCACGAATGGCGCCGCGCCGGCGCGGACTGGACCGAGGTCTCCACGGCGGATGATCCTGTGCGCGCGGTGCGGCGGATCGTGGGTGCCGGCGCCGCGCCCGCCCCGTCGGTCCTGACCGCATGACCTTCCTGGCTCCCGGCTTCCTGGTCGCTACGCTCGTCGCGGCGCTGGCCGCGATCGCGCTGCATTTCATCGCCTGGCGCCGACCCGACGATCTCATGCTTCCCACCGCGCGCTTCGTGCCCGACCGATCCTCCCGGCGGTCGGCGCGCGCGGCCCGGCCGTCGGACCTGCCGTTGCTCCTGCTGCGACTCGCCGTCCTCGCGTTGATCGGCGCGGCCCTGGCGCGACCGGTGCTGACACCGCGCCGGGCAGGTGTGGCGCGAATCGTCGCACTGGACCGCTCCCGCGCCGTGGCGGATCCCGGTGCCGCCCGCGACAGCGCGCTCGCGTTCGCGAGTGGCGCGGATGCGGCGGAGGTGATCGTCTTCGATTCCCTCGCGACGGTGCGCTCGCGCGGCGAGCTGTCCTCCATAGGCGAAGCACGACCGGAAGCGAAGGGATCGCTCTCGGGCGCACTCGTCCTGCTCCTGCGCCGCGCCGATGCACTGTACCGGCAGCACGAGCGCGTCGAAGTGGCGATCGTTTCGTCGTTCGCCGAGGAGGAGTTCGACGCTGCGACGCTGCCGCTGCGCGGTCTCTGGCCTGATTCGATCCGCCTGATCCGTGTGGCCGCCGTGCCGCCCCGCGCAGCCAGCGCGGCCGTGGAGGTGCGGTCCGCCGATGACGATCCCGTCGCCGCGGGTGTCCGGCTTGCGCTCGCGCACGGCATGCTGGAGCGCGGCACCGACGTGCGCCTGGTCCGCGGCGCGCTCACGAGCGCCGACTCCGCCTGGGTCCGGGACGGCGAT
>DATIGO010000219.1:0-3273 GCA_035454665.1 Gemmatimonadaceae bacterium
CGTCCGCGCCGGCCAGGAGTGAGAGCCCACCGAGGTTGAGCAGCGCCCCGCCTCCGAAGATCCCCGACACGTCCGTCTTCTCGGCCTCCTCCGTGAAGGCGACGCCACCGCGGCTCACGGCGCCCACCCCGCCGTTCACGAAGAGCGAGAGCGGCGACGTGGGCGGGATGAGGAAGAACATGAGCTGCGCCGCGCCCGTGAAGAGTCGTGCATCGCGCTGCTGCACCTGTCCGCCACCCGGCTGAAGCGCGAAGGTGGTGGGCACGTAGCTGCCGCCCACGGTCAGGCTCACGCGGTTGCCGAAGCCGAGACCCAGGCGCAGGCCGAACGAGGGGCCGGCCTCCAGCTCGCCCACCGTGCCGTTGGCGGCATCCACGAGCTTCTCGGTGGGAATGTAGAAACCGATCTCGGGAGCGATGCTGAACCGCTGCGCGTCGACGCGTGCCCCCGGTGCGGTGAGCAGCAGCAGCGCGAGGGAGCCCCTCAGGACATGCGACATCCGGATCTCCTTGGCCGCCAGATGACAGCGGGCCGTTGGGACACCATTACACCATCACGAGACGACGATCTCAACGCCATGCAACCGCGCCGCGTTCGCGCCCAGGATCATCGCGCGCTCCGATGCGGTGAGCTGCATTTCCTCTATGCTCGACTTCATGCGCGCCATGCTGCTGATGAGATGCGGGTAATCGCTTCCCGCCAGCAGGTGCGTCGCGCCGGCAAAGTCCACCGCGAGCTGCAGCGCCCTGGGGTCGAAGTTGACCGTATCATAATAGAAGTGCTTCAGGTACTCGCTCGGCGGCCTGGGGATGTTCACCCGGCACTCCGGATACGCCTCGAAGCCGCGATCGAGCCGCTCCGCGATGTACGGAATCGCCCCGCCGAGATGCCCCAGGATCCACTTGATGTCCGGAAAGCGCTCCACGACGCCGCTGAAGACGAGACCCGCCGCCGCGAGCGTGGTATCGAACATGAAGCCCACGAGCGGCATCAGCCAGTACTCCTCCATGGCCTCGACGCCCGCCGGGTAGTTCGGATGGATGTGCACGACCGCCTTTGTTTCGCTGGCACGCTCCCAGAGCGGCCAGTAGCGCGGGTCGTGCAGCGCGACGCCGTTCACGTTGGCGTAGACCATGCACCCCGCGAAACCGGCGCCAATGACGCGCTCGAACTCGCGCACCGAGGCACCGGGATCATTCAGCGGGAGCGTAGCGAGCGCGGTGAAATGGCGCGGGCGTTCCGTCCGGATCGTCGCGAGCGCGTCGTTCACGAGACTGGCCAGGTACGCCGACCGGTCGGGTGGCTCCATGGTCGTCCCGGGTGCGGTGAGCGTGATGACCTGCATGTCGATGCCCGCCTCGGCAATCACCTTCTCGCGATAGGCGATGTCCCGGTGGCCGCGGACGACGAAGTTCTTGTCACCGGGAGAGACGAGCACCGGGTTGCCCTCGGCGTCTTCCTCGACGGTGAACTGGCTCGGCCCTTTGCGGATGGCGTCGATGAATTCGGGAGGGTAGTAGTGATTGTGGACGTCGATGATCATGCAGGGATTCCTTGGGGGAAGTCCTCAGAAGCCTCGAGGAGCCGTACGGGTCAGGGACTGGGAGCGGGAGCGGGAAGGGCGGACTTCGGAAAGGTCCCTGTAGAGTCGAACATGTCACAGGAAAAACGCACGGGCCAATGGCGCTGTTGAGGTCATCACACACCTGTCGATGTGCGGGTGCGCGATCTGATGCTCCGCGCGTTACGCGTGTCGCCGCGCGACGCGGTCAGCGCCCCGCGGTCTCGGACTCTTCCGTGCGTTGAGCGCGCGTCCACGAGGTGCGCAGGATGTAAATCGGCAGCCCCACCGCGACGAGCCCCAGCCCGATGATGCCGTCCCCCGGATTCGATGCCAGGGTCCGTGCCACGATCGCGAACGACGCGATCGCGAAGAGCACCGGCGTGACCGGGTACCCCCAGATCGAGTACTGGCGCGGGACTCCGCGCCGGCGCAGCAGGATGAGCCCGATGGCCATGAGCCCGAAGAAGAGCCACTCGGTGTAGATCACGCGGGTGAAGAGCGCGCGGAACGTTCCCGTGGCCACGAGGAGCGAGGCCCAGAAGGCCTGGAGCAGGATCGCGCGATGGGGGGTCGCGTACTTCGGATGCAGCTCCCCCAGCCATCGGAAGAGGACACCGTCCTGCGCCATGGCGTAGTACACGCGCGGTCCGGCCAGGATGATCCCCGCCAGCGCGCCGAACGAGGAGAACATGACGACGGCCGACATCGCGGCGCCGCCGCCGGAGCCCAGCAGCGTGTCGGCCAGGTCGGCGGCGACGCGCGTGGAGGCGGCCACGCGATCCAGTGGCATCACATAGAGGTAGATGGCGTTCATCGCCATGTAGGCCGCGGTGACCACCAGGGTGCCGATGAGCAGCGCGCGCGGGATCGTCTTCGCCGGCTCCACGGTCTCCTCGGCGCTGTACGTCACCATGTGCCAGCCGCCGTAGGCGAAGAGCCCGGCCGCCATGGCCAGCAGGAACCCGCCGATCGGATCACCGCCCGTGGCGGCCGACGCCACGAAGTGCTGCGGCACCCGCCCTCCGAGCGCGAGACCCGTGAACACGATCGCCACGATGGCCAGGACCTTCCCCGCCGTGAACCAGGTCTGCAGCCGGCTCCCGTGCTTCACCCCCACGAAGTTCACCGCCGAGAGCACCAGGATGACGGCGATCGCGACCGCGCGGCTCCCCGCGTCGCCTAACGGGACGAAGAACGCGGTGTACCGCGCGAATACCGTCGCGATCGCGGCGATGATCCCCGAGTGCATGGTGAGCAGCATCGCCCAGCCCCAGAGGAAGCCGAGCGCGGGGTGGAAGGCCTCGGAGAGGTAGACGTACACGCCGCCCGTTCGGGTGAACGTGGACGCGAGCTCCGCGCAGACGAGCGACCCGATGAGCGTGAGCGCGCCCGCGGCGAGCCAGACCAGCAGCACGCCGCCCACGGAATGCACCTGGCTCGTGACTTCCGAGGGCTGCACGAAGATGGAGGCGCCGATGATCGTGCCCACGACCATCGCCGTGGCGTGGGGGAGCCGGATGGCGCGCTGGAGCGACGTGCGAGGCGGCGCGGTCACGCGAGGCGGACTGGCATCGGGCGAAGATGGCGCCCGGACGGGCGAGGCGGGAGTGGGAGGGTGGTTGGCTGGTTGCTGGTTGCTGATGGCTGGAGCTGGTTGCTGAGTGTCTCACCCTTCGTGTCATCCCGAGGAGGCGCGGCCGACGAGGGAT
>DATIGO010000220.1:0-12253 GCA_035454665.1 Gemmatimonadaceae bacterium
TGAGGCGAGTAATGCGACTCTGACCCCCATTTGTCGCGCGGCCGAAGGGCGCGCAGGGTGCCGAGCATCGTGTTCGCGTGCCCGGGGAACAGACAGACGTACGTGTACTCGCCGGCCGGCGGGACCTCGAAGGTGATCTCAGCCGTCTCACCCGGCGACACGAGCGCCGTGTACGCGACGAGCTTGTCCTTCTGCGCCAGCGGCACGTAGCCCGTCTCCGCGGACTCGTAGGCCGCCAGGGCCAGCGCGTCGATGTCGTCGTCGCGCCGCGGCAGCACGAGGTTGTGCGGGAGCGTACCGTCGTTCACGAAGCGGAGACGCACGCGCGTCCCGGCCTCGACCGAGAGGCGCGGCGGCTGGAACTCGAGCGTGCTTCCGCTGGCGCGCACGATGATCGTCGTGTCGGCCCACGGACTCGGTCCGTACGCCTCGGACATCTGCTGCGACAGCGCGATGATGGCGAGCGTGGCGGCGGCGGCGACGGTGAAGGGATTCATTGGCTCGTCACGGGATATTGAAGACATCCGGGAGCTGCCAGCGCGCCCCCACGCGGCCGAACGCGGCGGTGAGCTCCCCCGAGGCGTTCCGGGCGGCGCCGGCGAGCGCCGTGCGTTGCTCCGGCGTGAGCTGCGGCGGCCGTTCCTCGGGCCACCCCTGGGCGATGCCGTCCAGCAGCGCCGTCGCGAGTCCGACGTTGGCGCGCGGCACCGATTCGATCAGGGACACCACGGTCATTGCGTTCGCCGCGGCGGCATGATGGCGGGCCATCTTCTGGATCGCGCGCCGCATCCCCGCCACAGCCGGGGCATCGTTGGTCGGCGGAATGCGCCTCGTCACGAGCTCCGCCAGGAAGGCCGGCCCCTGCTTCACGCCAGCCATCGCCACCGCGTCCGGGATCCATGCATCGCGGGCGTTCTCAGGGAACCAGAAGACATCGTTGACGGCCGCCGCCGCGCGCGGAGAGCCGGGGAGCTCCGAGAGCGCGAGAAGCGCCTCGAGCCGCACGTGCGCGTCCGCATCCTGGAGAATGCCGGTCCCCACGGTGTAGTCGACCGGCCAGGGCGAGGTGCGATCGGGGAGGATGCCCGCGGACAGCACGTCGTTCAGCAGCTGTTCATCGCGTGGCAGCACCATGAGCGCCGCCCGCCGCACTGATGCCGCCGGATGGTGCAGAGCCCGCCGCGCCGCCGACAGTGCCTCCGCGTCGGGTGTCTTCGCAGCGGGACTCCACAGCTCCCCCGGGATCGCGCCCAGCCCGTGCAGCGTCCACAGCGCGTGCAGCGCGGCCGCGTTCAGCCCCAGCGAATCCACCATGTGCGTGTTCAACAGCCTGACGAGAGCGGGCACCACATCGCGCCGTCCGCGCTCGACCAGGAGACGTTGGGCAGTGAGCCGCCAGAACAGGTTGTCGTTCGAGAGCGTCTGGACGAGCTGCGCCGATGTCGCGTTGTCCAGCCGCATCGTCGGCGCCGCGCGCGCGCTATCGTACGCGATCCGGTAGATGCGCCCGTGCAGCCGGTCGCGGTTCGGCGTCTCGTACGCCTGTCCCGGGCCCGTCTGGCAGCATCCCATCATGTTGCGCGGCGTGGGATTGTGCTGCGCGACCAGGGTATAGAAATCCGATACCCAGAGCGCGCCGTCCGGACCCACCTTCACCTGCACCGGAGCCACCCAGGCGTCGCGCGCCGACATGAAGCTCCAGCGGTTCTTCGCGCGGAAGGCCGTCCCGTTGTCGCTCAGATCAAACTGGCCGATCACGTGCGCTGTCGGCTCCGCGACGAACGCCGTGCGGTTCCAGTACTCACGCGGAAATGCGCGCGCCGTGTAGATCTCGTGCGCCGTTCCTGCGGTGTAGCGGCCGAACTGATCCACCTGCAGGATGTCGATCTGCGGAAAGACGTCGAGCCGGTCGGCGATGTCCGGGAGGACCGTGTCGCGTGCCCCCATCGCGCGGTAGTAGCGCACGGGGATGTGCACGAAGTTGCTGGGTCGGCTGTTCGCCGTGGAGCCGAAGACGAAGTTGTCCTCGGTGAACGCGACGCCCCACGTGTTGTTGCTCGTGCGCGCGACGTACTCGAGGTTCGAGCCGTCGGCCGGGAAGCGGAAGTATCCCGCGCCGAACTGCCCGCGTTCGTACGTCGACGGGCCTACGGTGCCACGAAAGCCGTTGTACCCCACCGAGCCCCAGACCTGATTGTCGAATCCGTAGCGCAGGTTGCTGATCGACCCGTGCGTGTCCGTGCGGGGCCATCCGGTGAAGAGGATCTTCCGCTCGTCCGCGCGGTCGTCGCCGTTGGCGTCGCGGAAGAAGAGCATGTGCGGGGCCTGCCCGACGACCACGCCGCCATTCGCGAACGTGAGGCTCGTGGCGAGATTCAGTCCCTCGGCGAAGACCTTGACCCGGTCCGCGCGCCCGTCGCGATTGTTGTCCTCGAGAATGAGAATGCGGTCGTGTCCTGGCACGCTGTCGGGGAGCACGGTATTGGGATAGTCCTGCGTCTCGACGGCCCACATGCGTCCGCGCGCGTCCCAGGTGAAGTCGATGATGTTCCCGATCATCGGCTCCACGGCAAAGGGCTCCACGCGGAAGCGCGGCCGCAGCGTCATGCGCAGGAGCGACTCGCGTGTGGTGAGCGCCGCCTGTGCCTTCGTGATGGCGGTGTCGAGCGTGTTCCACGGCGCCGGCGGCCGCCTGTAGGTGGGAAGCGGCACCTCGAGGTCGACGACCCGCACGTCGGGATCGCGCGCGATCTGCGTGAGCGCCCGGTCGCCCACGGTCCAGCGAATCCCCTGCCCCACGAGCTGCTGAAACCCCTCCTGTCCCCAGGTGCGGCGATCGTGTCCCCACGCCGTGTAGAAGACGCGCCCGCGGCCGTACGTGCGCACCCACGTCCACGGCTCGTCGTGTCCGTTCTCGCGGCGCACCTCGAGCACGGTGCGATCCACCGGGTTGTGCTTCGTGTGCACGTAGGTCTCGTCCCAGCTTTCCCACGTGGGCACGCCGCGGATCGCCGGGTGATCACCGGCCACGCGGACCGCGCCGAACGTGCCCGTGCCGTGGCTCTTGAACGCCGCTCCCACGAGGCGGATGAACTCCTCCGAGTTCTGGAACGACGCCGACGCGCAGTGCAGCACCACGAGCCCGCCGCCCTCGCCCACGAAGCGGAGCAGCGCGTTGAGCTGCGCGGGCTCTACGCGGATGTGGTTGTTGTACAGCACCAGCGCGTGGTACCGGTCGAGCTCCGCGTCGTTCAGGTCGTCGCGACTGTCAGTATAGAAGAGATCGATCCCGTTCCGCGCGAGCGCCGGGAGCAGCTCCTTGGCGCGATCCGCGGGCCGGTGATGGCCGTTATCGCCCAGGAACAGCACCCGCAGCCGCTCCGGCCCCGCACGCTGAGCCTCCGCGCCGGACGGCAGCAGGATCCCGAGCAGCACGGCCGCCGTCACGCGCTCGAGTTTCACGGCGCGGTACCCGCCGCGCGCCCGATCCCGCGCATACATCACGCCGAAGACCACGATCAGCACGATCGCCGCCGGCGCCACGTACCGGAACGAGCGCTGGCCGCCCAGTGCCTCAGCCGGCTGCAGGATGGCATTCGCTTCGGCCACGAGCGGCTCGTTCGGAATCGCCGTGGCGACGATCGCGCGCAGCGCGTTGGCCGTGGCGTCACTGTTGATGTTCCCGGCCTCCGTGCCCTGCGACAGCGCGGCGCGCGTGGCCGCGAGCGCCTCCTCGACCTCCTGCGCGCGGTACCCTAACGACTCGGCGCCGGACTGTGCGCGCCCCACGTGCGCCGGGAACTGCGCTTCCACGCGCTGCAGGAGGGGCGCTGTCTCCGCCGGCAACGATTCCGCGAGGTAGCCGTCCGCCAGCTTCCCCATGAGCGGCACACCCACCGCCCCGGACATGCCGAGTCCGATGCCCGCGGTCAGCACGATGCCCAGCGACCCGGTCTTCGGTACCCGCTCGCTCACCACCCCCACCATCGTCGGGAAGAAGAACGCCACCCCCCAGGCGAACACCGTGGCCGCCGCGAATGCCGACCACGTTCCATTCGCAAAGCTCAGGAGAAAGAGTCCCGACCCCGTGAGCACCGCGGCAGTGAGCAGCATCCCCGTGGGCGCGAGGCGCTCCACGAAGTGGCTCGCAAGGAGCCGCAGCACGACCATCCACCCGCTGATCCACACCAGCACCAGGATCCCGTGCAGCCCCGCGGACTGCAGCACCGCCGGCACCCAGCGCATCGGCCCCAGCTCGAGCGACGTCGTGACCGCCATCATCGCGAGCATCATGATGAAGAAGGGATTCGTGAGCGTGTAGCGAAACATCTCGCCCACGGGGATCCCGGCCTCCGCGTTCTCCGTCTGCGGGAAGCGCTGCGGGAGAACCATCGCGCCATAAACCAGAATCGGCACGTAGATCACGGCGAGCTGCCACGGCCAGTAGCCGAACCGGCCGCCGTAATTCGCGAGCACGAAGCCCGCGATGCCACCGAGCACGATCCCGATCGGAAAGAACGCGTGGAACCAGTTGAGCCGCGTCGTCTTCTGATCCGGATACAGCGCCGCCACGAGCGGATTCCCCGTGACCTCGATCATCCCGTTCCCGGCCGCGAGGGTCGCCGCGCCGGCCATCAGCATCCAGAACGCCGAGGGATCACCCACGCGCGTGACGGCCGAGATCATGAGCGTGATCCCCACGAGATGCCCCGCGAACGCAAGCCGCGCCCCGTTCTTGAGCCCGAACATCTCCAGCAGCGGTCCCATGACCAGGAGCGAGATCGCCATGCCCCAGAGCGCAGCACCGGCGATGAGCCCCACCTGGTAGTTCGTCAGGATGAACTCCTGCTTGAGCGGCACCAGGATGTTGCTCACGAGCGCGAACGACGCGCCCGTGGGAATGAGCGCGAGGCAGGTACCGAAGAACAACCGGCTACGGTTGACCTCGCCGGAGATCGGCGGGGCAGAAGCGGCGGCCATGGGGCTGGGCTCCGGGCTGGAATGTCCGGCGCCAACAATACGGCCTCGCGACTGCCGCGGCGAGACACTTGGCACGGGCGAGCTGGCGTTCCGGGCGTGAGAAGCACCCAATCGGTACGAGCTGCCCAGCGATGCCGTGGCCCGGCGCCCCGCGCTACTCCGCCCGCAGCGCCACCATCGGATCGACCGCCGTCGCACGCCGCGCAGGCCCCAGGCAGGCCACCACGGCTGTGACGCTCAGGACGAGCGCGCCGATCGCGTAGACGAGCGGCTCCTCCGCCCGCACGCCATAGAGCAGCCCCGCCAGCACTCGAGCCGCCAGGAAGGCACCAGCCAGCCCGATGCCGGTCCCGACCAGCGCGAGCACCGCCGCCTGGCGCACGACCAGCGCGACCAGACGTGTGCGCGTTGCGCCGAGGGCGACACGGATCCCCATCTCCGACATCCGCTGCGTCACGTAGTACGACGTCACCCCATAGATCCCGGCCGTGGCCAGCAGCAGGGCCGCAAGCGCGAATCCCTGCAGCAGCGTGCGGAACATCCGCTGCGAGGTCACGGCACGGCCCAGCAGCTCGGTGAGCGGCAGTGCGCGATAGAGCGGCAGAGTGGGATCCAGCCGCTTCAGCAGGCGGCGTGCCTCGTCGATCACCGCCGACGAGCCGCTTCCGTCGCGCAGCCGAACCACGAAGCTGAGGGCCTCCCACGCCATCTGAGCCTGCGTGCGATAGAACTGCGGCTCCGGCGCGTCCATGAGGCTCGTCTGCTTCACGTCGCGCACGACCCCCACCACCACGACGTCGGTGCTGCCCTGGTGCACGGTCTTCCCCACGGCGTCGGCGCCCCGGAACAACTGCCGCTCGAACGTCTCGTTGATCACCATGACCGGTTGCGCACCCGCGCGGTCCGCCTCCGAGAGGAGCCGGCCGCGCACGAGGCCGATCCGGAGCGCGCGGAAGAAACCAGGCGTAACCACGTTTCCCGTGACCATCTGCACGTTCTGTGGCGTGCGTTGCTGCCCCTCGACGTGCAGCCCGAACCGCGAGCAGCAGTCCGCTATGGGCGCGTGCGACGCGGCCGCCACGGCCTCCACGCCTGGGAGCACGGCCAGTCCGCTCACAACGTCCTCGACGAGGCGCACCCTCGCTTCGGAAGCGTCGTAACGCTGACTGCGCATCGTCAGACGGAACGTCATCACGTTCGTTGCGTCGAATCCCGAATTCACCCGTGAGAGCCGGCTGAAGCTCTGCGCCGCCAACGCCGCCCCGACCAGCAGCACGAGCGAGAGGGCGATCTCGGCCACGACGAGGCCGCGCTGCAGTGCGAGGCGGCGCGGATCGAGGCCTCCACGGCTCCCCCCGTGGAGCATTCGCGCGGGAGGGATGGAGGCGAGCCGCAGCGCCGGTGCCAGGCCGAACGCGATCCCGGAGAGCATCGAGACGACCACCGTGAACGCGAGCACGCGCGCATCGATGGCCGGTACCATCCACGACGCCATGCTCGCGGGAACGGAGCTGGCGACCACACCCGTGGACACCATGGCCACCGCAATCCCGAGCGAACCGCCAAGCACGGCAAGGATGAGACTCTCCGCGAGGAGGAGGCGCAGGAGGCGGCCCCGGGCAGCGCCGAGCGCGGTGCGCACCGCGACCTCCCGGACGCGCGCGGACGCGCGGGCGAGTTGCAGGCTTGCGACGTTCGCGCACGCGATGAGAAGCAGGAGCAGGGCCGCGGCCGCGATGGCGAGAAAGGCCGGGCGCGCGGCGCCGACGTACCGTTCGCGCAGCGGCGTCGCCGAGGCCGAGATGCTGGCATCTGCGTCGGGATTGTCACGCGCGACAGCAGCGGCGACCGCGGCCAGATCACTCTGCACCGCTTCGAGGGAAACACCCTCCCGCACGGCGCCGATGATGTCGAGCGATCGCGTGCTGCGCTCCCCGGGCACCGGAGCGCGCGGCATGGATGTCCAGATTCCCACGCCGTCGGGATACGCCGCGGCGTCGTCGATCACGCCCACGACGTCGAGCGTGCGGTCGTCCAGCCGGAGCCGCGAGCCGACGGCGCGCGCCGCGCCACCCAGGATCCGATCGGCGACGCCCGCCGTGACGATGGCGACGGTAGGCGCACCCGGCGTGTCGTCCCCGGGGAGGAAGAGCCGGCCGTGCAGCGCGCGCACGCCGAGCGCCCGGAAGACGCCGGAGGTCACGGACGCGCCGGTGCCCAGCCGGGTCGCGTCGTCCAGGATGATCGCGTACGTCCCTCGCTGAATCGCGCCTAACGCCTCGAACGTCCGCTGGCGCGCCGCCCAGTCGGTGAAATCCTCGAAGGAGGACACGGTCATCCCGCCGATGTGGGGACGCAGCGTGCCCACGGCGACGAGCCGGGGGCCGTTGGGATACGGCGGCGGACGCAACAGGAGCGCGTCACCCACCGAGAAGACCGTGGTCGTCGCGCCAATCCCGAGGGCGAGGCAGAGCGTGATGACGAGCGCCGGCAGCTTCTGGCGGCGGAGGACCCGGAGCGCGTACGTGACGTCCTGCCGGAGATCCGCAATCGCCAGCCGCCGGCGCTCCGTGCGCGCCCGCTCGTGGCCGATCTCCGCACAGTCGCGGCGGATGCGCTCGAGGTTGCCGAAGCGCTCCATCGCGCGGAGCCGCGCCTCGGAAGCACTCACCCCGCGACGGACCTGCTCCTCCACGCGCTTTTCGAGATGGAAGCGGAGCTCCTCGTCGATGTCGGCCTCGACGTTCGGGCCCCAGAACCGGAGGTATCGGCGCCAGCGCGAGGCGCCACGCTCGTCAGGCATGCGATCCTCAGGCGGAGAGCGGGGGCGCCTCGAGCGCGGCGAAGACCGCGCGGGCGAAGCGGGTCCAGTTGCGCTGCTCGGCGCGGAGCTGCGCGCGTCCGGCCGGCGTCAGCGTGTAGAACTTGGCACGGCGATTGTTCTCCGAGGTGCCCCACGACGCGTCGATCCACCCGCGCCCCTCGAGCCGATGGAGGGCGGGATAGAGCGTTCCCTCCTCCACGCGGAGGACGTCCTCGGCGGCACCCTCGATCCACCGCGCGATGTCGTAGCCGTGGATCGGCCCCCAGCTCGCCGCCTTCAGGATGAGCAGGTCGAGCGTGCCGCGGAGGACGTCGAGGTTGGAGCGAGCCATGGTTCCCCTTGTGTGCCTATGGGGAACAAGTCTACCCGCCGCCCCCCTGGCCTGACAAGGGGGCCGACCCGGGCCAGCCCTACGACCCGGTTACGCCGGAGAGCAGCTTCCCCGCGATCCCGCGCGCCTGGCGGTGCGCCTGTGCGACTTCGTCCGGGTTCAGCAGGCTGAGGGCATCCAGGCTGATCACCAGCGACCCGCGCCGCTTCCCCAGCGCGTCGCGCCGCCAGAGCGCGCCGGCCGCCACGTATCCGCTCACGTGCACGAGCGGGCCGCGCCCGATCCGGCCGTCGCTGTCCCAGGCCAGCACCCACGACACCCCGAGGTGGCGCCGCCAGTCGTTGAACCAGACGGTGAAGCCGCCGGTCTCGAGTGCCAGCGATTGCGTCCGGTCGAATGATTCCCCCTGGCGTTGCAGCTCGATGCCGGCAAAGGGATGCAGAGCGATGAGATCCACCCGGGGCGGCGCGTACCGGGCGTCGCTCCTGGCGCCGAACGAGCCCCGCCAGAACCGGTTCAGCGCGAGCTCGTGCGGGAGCTGCATCGGTCCGTCCTCGCGATAGCGCTCCCACTGCGCGGCGAGGGCGGAGATGCGCGCGCGGGCGGCGGGGATCGTCTCGTCGTTCACGCCCCCCAGCAGCCGCCCGAAGGACCGCGACGCCCAGCAGATGGCCTCGAATCCCTCGCGCGTCATGGAATCGCGGGGGATGAGCACGCCCTCGGCCTCGCGCGACGGCAGGATCTCCCAGTCCGTGTCGGCCAGCACGGGCTCGAAGCGACGGATCTGGAGCGGTTGCAGGGCGCGCGCCCGCTGCGAGAGGGGCAGATCGAGGACGGGGGAGAGCGCCACCATCATGCTGTCGATCGCGGCCGTGAGGGCGCGGCTCACGCGGCGGAAGGCCGCCGAGTCACGCTCGGCGAGTCGGGCCATGATGCTGTCGATGTCCTGCTCCAGGCCGCCGAAGGCGGCGAGCCACTCCCGCGACGCGATCGCGGTGGCGTAGCGATCCACGACGCGGCTCGGGTGCAGCCGCGCGACGGACGAGCCGCGGCGCGGCTGGAAGTCGACGCGCGCATTGCAGGCGGTGGACGGCTCCGCCGGCTGGGCCCGGACCGCGCCCGCCGCGATCACCAGCCAGCATGCCGCGCCTAACGAGGATCGGCGGAGCACCCGGCTCGGGCAGTGACGGCGCATGCCGCTGCGGCGGAGGCCGGGGCGGCGCATGGGCGCGCGGCTCATGAGATGAAGCCTCCCTGTCCGCACTCCCGCCGCACGCGATCGAAGGCCTTCCAGGCTCCCACCAGCGCGACGGCATAATCCACCGGGCCCTGCGACGCCCGCGCCTCCCAGGTCTGGCCCAGCAGCTCGACGCGCTCGCGCAGCCCCTGGAGCGCCGCGGGACATGGATCGCCGGGGCCGGCCTCGTAGTCCGCGATCGCCCGCTCCTCCGTTGGCCGGTCGATCTCCGCGCCACACACCACGCGCAGGATCGGAATGTGGACGCGCGGATGCTCGAGATACCGCACCAGGCCGTGCACGTCCGTCCACTTGAGCTGCTCGATCGTGATCTGCCGGTAGAAGCGCTTGTTCGTGGGCCAGAACGGCTTGAACATCCCCAGCAGCACCACCGGATCGAAGCGGTGCCGGACGTTGATGAACCGGCGCACCGACGCGCGCACGGTGTTCCCCGGCAACGCCCCGATGGGTCGCACCGCCGACGC
The DNA here is from genome assembly GCA_035454665.1 of Gemmatimonadaceae bacterium. Taxonomy (GTDB): domain Bacteria; phylum Gemmatimonadota; class Gemmatimonadetes; order Gemmatimonadales; family Gemmatimonadaceae; genus DATIGO01. The sequence continues at coordinate 9,858 of DATIGO010000220.1, forward strand.
GTGCGGATCGATCAGGCTCCGCATCACCGTGCTCACGTTGGCTACCGAGGCGTAGCACTGGATGTCCAGGTTCGCAAAGCCGGCGAACGTGTCCGGATCGGTGAGCATCTCGTGCAGCGTATCGTGCAGCACCGATGTCCCCATCGAGTGGCAGATGAAGCTGCACGACGGCATGGTGTCGCCCGCGCCCGGAGGCGTCAGCGCGTCGGCGATCTGCTCGCGCACGTGCGTGCGGATGTCCCGGTCGAAGAAGAAGCGATAGAAGAGGAGATCGACCGGCCCGTTCCAGAAGAAGGGCGCATCCGCGTCCGAAATGCCCTGCAGCGCGCCGAGGATCGGAGCGACCGTCGCGAAGCGCTGGCGCACCGCCGCCGCCACGTCGCGGCTCCCGAACTCCGCCCAGTCCGCGATCTGCCGCACGATGAGATCACAGTACGAGAGCGGCACGATCCGCACACCGGCCGTGTCGGGTTTCAGAGAGACCTCGACCTCGGGCGCGTACGTCCGGGCGAGCTTGATGAGCAGCTCCACGGGCGCCTTTGGCCAGGCCTCCACCGCGGCCTTCGGCTGGTCCGTGGCGTCCGCTGGCGCTCGCTGGCCGATCCCGTGCAGCAGGAACAGGACATGGCTCGGCATCCGTTGACCTCCTCCGCCCAGAGGCTGACTCCGACGTCATGCACGAGCAACCGACGAACCCGGTGACGGAAGCGTGTGCGCTCACCCCGATGCAGTATTGCCCGATCGGCAGTCGAGTACCGTTACCCTATGTGAGGTCGTGATACATGGCGTAACATCGCTTCGGCCCAGCCGCCGTCCGGTGGCGCGTGTCGCACGCCCGAGGTGATCATGGGCGTGTCCGGAGTCGTTCGCCAGTTCGCCGTGCCGCCGCGAAGGGAAAGTTCCTGTAGGGCTTTCCCTCACGGGCGCGGGATGGCGACTTGCCGTGTGCGGCGATTACGCGGCCTTGCCGGCGACGGGCCACGAAAACGACCGGGCATCACGTGATCGTGACACCCGGTCGGGAGGTGGGAACGCGCCAGGGGCTATGTCAGCCGCACTCGCTGAAGCCGCACACGTGACACTTCACGCACCCCTCCGCGAACTCGAGCTGCGATCCGCAGTCGGGACAGGTGCCGATGAAGGAGCGCGCCTCGTCGTCGGTGAATCCGTTCAACATCATCTGCTCGGCGCCAGGCGCGGGCCCCGCCGTCACGGGACGAGAGGCCGGCGCGGGCTCCGCGGCCGCAGGGTGCTCCCCGGTCGTGCGCAGGAGCTCCTGCTGAACGCCCTGCTTGTCCTGCCACCAGTCGTACAGGGCGATGCCGATGGCGTCGGGGACGCTCAGGACCTTGTTGGGACCCAGGCCCACGGCGCGGTCGCTGGAGATCCCGCGGAGCTGCTTGTGGATCTCCATGAGCGGGATGCCCGAGCGCAGGGCGAGGGAGATCATGCGTCCCATCGCCTCGGCGTCGGCCATGGCCGACCCGCCGGCCTTGCCCAGGTTGATGAAGACCTCGAAGGGCTGGCCGCGGTCGTCCTCGCTGATGTGCACGTACATCGTGCCTAACGGCGTTTCCTTGCGGATGGCCGTGCTGCGCAGCTTGTCGGGGCGGGCGCGCTTGGTGCGCCGCTGCAGGTTCTCCGCCTCCGCGTCGTACAGCGACTTCTTGAGGCGCTCGATCTCGGCGTTGAGCTCCGCGATCGTCCCCTTGAGCTCACCGACCTCGCGCGGCCCCGCGGTGCCGTCGCGCTGGCCCTTGGCGACGTCGGTGGCGCCGGTGGAGAGCACCTGATTGTCGCGCGAGCCGTCGCGGTACACCGTCACGCCCTTGCAGCGCAGCTCGTACGCCAGCTCGTAGATCGTGCGCACGTCGGCCTGGGTGGCGGTGTGCGCGAAGTTCGTGGTCTTCGAGATGGCCGAGTCGGTGAACTCCTGGAAGGCCGCCTGCATGCGGATGTGCCACTCGGGCGTGATCTCGTTGGCCGTGACGAACACCCGCTGCCACTTCTCGGGGATCTCCGGGTGATTCACGCTCCCCGTCCTGGCGATCCGCTCCATCAGCGCGTCGCTGTACCAGCCTTCGCCCTTGGCGATGTCGACGAAGTCCTCGTTCACGTCGGGCATCATGACGCCGGCCTGGTTGCGCATGAAGGCCACGGCAAAGAGGGGCTCGAGCCCGCTGGAGCAGCCGGAGAGGATCGAAATGGTACCGGTGGGGGCCACCGTGGTGACGTTGCAGTTGCGGACGAGCCGCATGGGCCGGATACGGTTGCCGTGCGCGTCGCGCGCACAGGTCTCGTCGGGCCCGAAGATGCTGCGCGCCCATTCGGGGAAGGCGCCGCGCTGCTCGGCGAGCCGCCGCGACTCCTCCTTGGCCTCGGTGTCGACGAATTCC
>DATIGO010000221.1:0-4923 GCA_035454665.1 Gemmatimonadaceae bacterium
GTTCACGGAGTCGCCGACGCAGCTCATGGCGTCGGACAAGGCGCCGGAGGACATGCGGTACGAGGAGCTGGGCCGGTACATCGCGGCGCTGGAGCGCTCGGGGAGCGACGTGAACATGCTGAAGGTCGATCGGGCGTTGAAGATCGCCGTGCCGGTGACGTGCATCATCATCGCGCTCTTCGGGGCGCCGCTGGCCACGAGCACGCAGCGCGGGGGGGCGGCGTGGGGGATCGGGTTGAGCCTGGCGGTGACGATCACGTTCCTGGTCTTCATCCAGCTCACGAAGGCGATCGGCGAGAAGGCGATCATGGATCCGGTGCTGGCGGCGTGGCTGCCTAACGCGCTCTTCGGGTTGGGCGGGCTGGTGCTCCTCTGGCGCGTGCGTACGTGACGGCGCCGCTCTTCGGGCCGCCGCGCGCCCCCGACGAATACGGGTACAAGTCCACGGCCGAGTTCCCGCTGATGAGGCGGACCGGCTGGAAGTTCCTGAAGCGGATGGCCCGTCTGGGGGTGGCGATCTTCGGCGGGATCGGTGCGCGCGTGTACTTTCTGCGCGACGCGCTCCGGGCGATGTTCACCGAGGGGCGCACCTGGCTCCCGCTCGTGGTCCGGCAGATGCGCACGATCGGTGTGGACTCGCTGCCGCTCACCACGATCGTGGCCGCGTTCATCGGCGCGGTGATCGCCCTGCAGTCGCGCTACCAGCTCTTCCCGGGGGTACAGCTCTCGGTGGTGGGTCTGATCTCGCGCCAGAGCATCATCCTCGAGCTGGGGCCCCTGCTCACGGCGCTCGTCCTCACCGGGCGCGTGGGGGCGCGGATGACGGCGGAGATCGGGACCATGCGCGTGACCGAGCAGATCGACGCTCTGGAGACGCTGGCCTTCGACCCGATCGCGTACCTGGTCGTGCCGCGGCTCGTCGCGGCAACCCTCATGCTGCCGGTGCTGGTCGTGTTCGCGAACGCGGTGGGCGTGGGGATCGCGTTCTTCACCGCGGTACTGGCCACGGACGTCACCTGGCAGGACTTTTCCGCCGGATTGCGGATCTCGTTCAATCTCTTCCAGATTGTCTACTCCCTCCTCAAAGCGACGGTTTTCGGCACGGCGATCGCGTTCTTCTGTTCGTACGAAGGGTACATCGCCGAAGTCGGCGCCGAGGGCGTGGGCCGCTCGACCGCCCGCGCGGTGGTCATGACGTCGGTGGCCATTCTCGTCCTCGACGCCTTCATCGCCGCCCTGTTCGCCCAACAACTGCAAGGATGAAACGGCGCGACGAATTCCTCGTGGGGATCTTCACCACGCTCGCGGTCATCATCACCGTGCTCGGCTCGATCTGGTTCGTGCGGGGCGCGCTGGCGGCGGGGTATCCGCTGTACGCGCGATTCGCCTGGGGATCGGGCATCAAGCAGGGCGCATCGGTGTGGCTCGTGGGCGTGACCGTGGGCTACGTGGACAAGGTCGAGCTCGATCCGCGCGGCACGCTCCTCATCGGCATGCGGATCGAGGACCAGTACCGGGTGCCGCAGGGCTCGATCGCGACCATCGTGCCGAACGGCCTCTTCGGCGACCAGGCCATCGCGCTCACCCCCGCGCGGCCTAACGAGACATCGTACACCGAGGGCGACACGATTCCCTCCGGCACGGGGACGAGCACCATCGCCACCATCACCGCGCGCGCCGACACGCTGAGCCTCGCGCTGGGGGCAATCCTCACGGGGCTGCGCTCCGAGCTCGTGGACTCGGGCGGCATCGCCGAGATGCGCCGGGCGATGACGGCCGCGAACCGGATGTTCGCGCAGTTCGCGGACGTGGCCCAGAGCCAGTCGCGCGAGCTGGAGCGCACGCTCACCACGCTCCGGAGCCGCGTCGCCGCGATCGACTCCGCGCAGATCGACTCGACCGTGCGCGCCTTCCATGCCACCTCGGCGTCGCTCGCGCTCTTCACGAGCGAGCTCGGATCGGCGGCGACACAGCTGGGGGGCCTCCTCGCCAAGGCCGACTCGGGCCCCGGCAGCCTGGCCCGAATGCTCAACGATCCCGGCCTCTACAACGACACGCGGCGGCTGATCACGCGGATGGATTCGCTGATCATCGACTTCAAGCGGAATCCGCGGCGGTACATCGGGTTCTCGATCTTCTAGGGAGCGGGAGCCGCGCCCGGACCTGTCATCCCGAGGAGCGTCGCGACGCGGGATCCGCTCTCCATTCCTGGTGGCTGGTCATCACCACGCCGCGGGCGGATCCCTCCGCGCGCGCGACGCCTCGCGCTGTCCGGCCGCCGGCGTCCCCCCGCTCGCTATCCCCGCGCCCTCCCCACCGTCGCATGGAACACCGGAATCCCCGCCAGCAGCACCAGGATGATCCCCGCGTTCCAGAGCCGGTTGGCCGGGTCGATCAGCGCGTTGAGGATGAGGTAGATCACCGACAGGATGAACAGCGCGGGGACCACGGGATACCCCGGCGTGCGAAAGACCGGCGTGTACCCCGGCCGCCGTCGCAGGCGGTACACGGCCGCCACGCCTAACGCGTAGAACGGGATCATCGCGATCACGAAGGTGTCGGCCAGCCGCTCGAAGCGGAGCAGCAGCACGAACACCAGGCCCAGGAGCGCGACGAAGCCGATCGCCACATAAGGCGTCTGGAACCGCGGATGCACGCGCGCGATCGGGGCAAAGAGCATCCCGTCGTCGGCCATCGCGAAGAGCACCCGCGGGCTCGTGAGCAGCACCGCGCTCAGCGTGCCGAACGTCGAGATCATCACCGTGATCGAGACGAAGACCACCCCCGGACGGCCGATCACCCGGTCGGCCACGTCGGCCGCGACCAGCCGCGACGTGCGGATCTCCTCGATCGGGAGGACGGCCATGTACCCGATGTTCGCGAGCAGGTAGATGACCATGACCGCGAGCGTGCCTCCGATGATCGCGCGCGGCAGGTTGCGCTGCGGCTGGCTCACCTCCCCCGCCACGTAGCTCACGTCGGCCCAGCCGTCGTACGCCCAGAGCACCGACACGAGCGCCAGCCCGAAGGCGCCGAACTGCACGCTCCCCTCGGGGACCGCCGGCGTGAAGTGACCACCGGTCTGGGGCCACCCGATCGCGAGCGCGATGAGCACGATGAAGGCGAGCCCGCCGAACTTCGCGATCGTCGTGATGTTGATGACCGTCGCCCCCCACCGCACCCCGATGATGTTGAAGCCGGCCGTGAGCGCGATCGCCGCCGCCGCCACGTAGCGCGCGTACTGATCATACGGCGCCACCGTGGGATCGAAGCCGAGCACGCGGAGGAAGTATTCGGCGAAGGTGATGGCGATGGCGCCCAGCGCCGCGGCCCGCACGATCGTGAGCTGCCCCCACCCGAAGAGAAAGGCCGGTATCCGCCCCCACCCTTCGCGCAAAAAGGCGTAGAAGCCCCCCGTACGCGGCAGATACCCGGCGATCTCGGCCAGCGTGAGCGCGCCGCAAAGAGCGAAGAGGCCCCCCAGACCCCAGATGACCAGGAGCGCCAGCGGCGATGGCACCCGGTCGGCGATCCCGGCCGGGGAGCGGAAGATGCCCGAGCCGATCGTCGACCCCACCACGACCGCCATCGCGCTCCAGAGACCCAGACGGCGCGGGAGCCGCGAGGGCGGTGACGCGGGCGCAGCGTCGCCGGTGGTCGGAGCGGGAGCAGTGGCCGGAGGACTCGTCATGGCCGGCAATGGTACAGCGTGGCCTCGGGCATCGCGAGGGTTTTCGCGCGTCGTGAGGCGCGCCAGGATGGCGGGGACGAATCGTCGGGTCAGGTTGAAAGCGCCGTGCGGTGAGGCGAGCTTTCTCCTCCTGCGCGCGCCCGGAAAAGCTGATCCGGGTGGTCCTGTCGCCGCGCCGTCTCTTCGCCCCCGAGTACTTTGACCCCGAATCTCCTGCTGGTGCTCTTTCTCCTGGCTGCGGCCGTCTGTGTGGCCGGCCAGTTCGCCGTCGTCCGCGAGGTCTTCGCCGGCCGCGCCCCCGGCGTGTCACGTCGGCCCGCCACCCGCTGGGCCGAGATCGCCTGGGTGCTCATTCCCGCCGTTGTACTGCTGGCGGTGCTCGTCGCGACGTGGGTGCGTATTTCCGCTTCCGGCGCGCCGGAGCTCGGCTCCCTGAGCTGAGTGCGGCGATGACCCTCCTGCGGCGGTTGGCGTGGCTCTCGCTCGTGCTCGGATTCGGGCACGTGGTCTTTGGCGCGATCGTGCGGATCACGGGCTCGGGGATGGGGTGCGGAGATCACTGGCCGAAGTGTCACGGGTACTGGTTTCCACCGTTCTCGCGACCGGATCTGATCATCGAGGTCTCGCACCGTTACTTCGCGGCAACGCTGACGGCGTCGATCGTGGGGCTGCTGGTGTTGGCCTGGATGCGGCGGGATCGCGCGGGCGTGAGCGGGCGTGGGGGCGTGCTGCGGCCGGTCGGGTTGGCCGCCGGGCTGGTGGTGGCGGCGGCGCTGTTCGGCGCGTTCACCGTGTGGCTGGAGCTCGAGAACAAGCTCGTGATCGTGACGCACCTGGCGCTCGCGATGGGGCTGCTGGCGGCGCTGGCGGCGGTGATCCTGCGCGCGGGGGGCCCCCCCCGACTGCCAATTTACCGCCCCGTACCGACGGGTGCGTCACCATTTCCACGCGGTAGCCAGCCTTCGAACGCGCCGGCCACCCCCTGGGTCGGTTCATCCCGAACCGCGCTCCACACCAGCATCACCGCAGCGCTGGTCTTTGCCGCCATCGTCATGGGCGGGCTCACCGCGCACATCCCCGGCGCCAACGTCGTGTGCGGCGGATTCCCGCTTTGCGCCGGTGGCATCCTCCCGACCCACTCGTCGCAGTACATCCAGTTCCTCCATCGCATCCTGGCCTTCGCCGTCTTCTTTCAGGTCGGGTGGCTGGGGGTCGCTCTCACGAAGCGTGGG
>DATIGO010000222.1:0-12895 GCA_035454665.1 Gemmatimonadaceae bacterium
GTCGGTGCCGCCTCCGCCGCGGGCGGCTCCACGACCGACGCCGTGGACTCGCGGCGGGGCGCGGCGGTGGCCTCCCGGCTGGCAGCGGCGCCAAGCAGGTGCATCGCCTCTTCGACCGTGAGGTCGTCCAGCACCAGTTCCCGCACGCCCGCGTCCCGCCGTTGTTCCAGAAAGCGGCGCAGTCTCGCCCTAGCGTCCACGCAACCGCCCCTCGATACGATCCAGGATCGCTTCCGCGACCTCGCTCTTCGGCCGCACCGGCAGTTCCAGGATGCCGTCGCGCGACACCAGCGTCACACGGTTCGTATCCACCTCGAATCCGGCGCCGCGCTCACCCGCCACGTTCAGCACGATGAGATCCAGCCCCTTCGCCTCGAGCTTCGCGCGGGCGCTGTCCAGCGCATCGTTGGTCTCGAGCGCGAACCCCACGGTCACGATCCCGTTCCGTCGCAGCGACCGCGTTTCCACGAGGATGTCGGGTGTACCTTCGAGCTCGATCGACGCGGGGGCCGCATTCTTCCGGATCTTGACGCCAGCGGCGGCGCGCGGCCGGAAGTCGGCGGGAGCCGCCGCCATGATCAGCACGTCCGCCTCCGGAAGCTCCCGGGCCACGGCGTCGCGCATCTCTCCGGTCGTCTCGACAGGCACCGTGCGCACCCCTGTCGGCGGCGGCGCCGAGATGGGTCCGGCGACGAGCACGACGTCGGCGCCGCGCCGCCACGCCGCGGAGGCGAGCGCCACGCCCATCTTGCCGCTGCTGCGATTCGAGATGAATCGTACGGGATCGATGGCCTCGCGCGTGGGCCCCGCGGAGACCACGACGCGCCGCCCGCCCCAGGCGTCCTGCGAGGCCAGCAATCGCGCGGCGTGTGCCAGGATCGTCTCGGGCTCCGGCATGCGTCCGGGGCCGAATCCCTCGCCCACGGCCAGCTCGCCCACGTCGGGGTCCAGTACGCGGTACCCGAGTGACCGCAGGTGCGCCACGTTCTCCCGTGTCTGCGCGTGCGTCCACATGCGATCGTTCATCGCGGGCACGAGCAGGACGGGTGCGGCGGTCGCGAGCAGGCAGGCGCCGAGGAGATCATCGGCGCGTCCGGTCGCCGCGCGCGCCAGGAAGTCGGCGGTGGCCGGCGCCACCACCACGGCGTGGGCCGCCTGCGCCAGCCGGATGTGATCCAACGCGTGGCCCGCCTCGATCAGCTCGGTATGGACCCGGCGCCCGGTGAGCGCCTCGAAGGTCACGGCGCCGGTGAACTCCTGGGCCGAACGCGTGAGAACGACGTCAACCTCGGCGCCGGCCTGTGTGAGGAGCCGGGCCAGCCACGCACTCTTGTAGCTGGCAATGCCTCCCGTGACGCCGAGGAGGACGCGGCGCTGCGCGAAGGGGCGGACCGCCCTACTCCCCGCGACGGCGCGGGACGACGCGATACTCGATCTGGCCCTCGGACAGCTCCTCGAGGGAGCGCGTGGTCAGTTTCTTCTCGCGCGCCGACCGCTCGCGCGGGAACTCGTTGAGCAGTCGGGCCTGCTTGGCTGCCACGAGCACGCCGAGATACTTGTTGGCGGCGTGCGAAGTCACTTCATCGGGTGTGAAAACTCGCATTGGGAATCGGTGATGGGGAAATCAGAAAATCAGAGATGACTGAGCGATGAGGAAAGAATACGACTGTCCAGCTCCTCGACAAGCGCCGCCACGCGGCGGCTCAGATCCGTGAGCCGAGCGTGTCGCACCCCTTCCGCGTCGACGATCGCAGAGACCTGGGCGCAGGCCTGGCGCACGTTGTCGTTCACGACGATGTACTGGTACGAGACGGCGGCACGCAGTTCCTCCCGCGCGCTGCGGATCCGCCGGATGAATTCGTGATCTTCCTCCGTGCGCCGATCGCGCAGGCGCTGCAGCAGCGTCTCGACCGACGGCGGAAGCAGGAACACCAGCACCGACTCCGGATAGACGCCCGCGAACTGACGCGCACCCTGAACGTCGATGTCCATGACGACGTGGCGCCCGGCAGCGAGCACGCGCTCGACTTCGCTGCGCAGCGTGCCATACATATTGCCGTGCACGACCGCGGACTCCGCGAACTCCCCGCGGGTCCGGCGCACCTCGAAATCGTTCTGCGACAGAAAGTGATAATCCCGGCCGTCGACCTCCCCGTCGCGCGGCGGCCGCGTCGTGCACGACACCGAATACCCGATGTCCGGGCGTGACTCGAGCAGCATGCGCGCGATCGTCGTCTTGCCGCCCCCCGACGGCGCCGAGAGGATGAGCGGAAACGGGTTCATTCGAGGTTCTCCACCTGCTCCCGGATCCGCTCGATCTCTTCCTTGATCGTGACGACGTCGCCCAGCATCACCCCGTCGTTCGCCTTGCTCCCCGTGGTATTGGCCTCGCGCAGCATCTCCTGGAGCAGAAAGCCCAGACGCTTCCCCACGGCCTCGTCGCCACTGCTCGAGAGCGTGCGCCGGAACGCCGTGAGATGCGACCGGAACCGCGCGAGCTCCTCCTGAATGTCCAGCCGGTCCGCGAGCAAGGCGATCTCCTGCGCAATGCGCTGCTCCTCGACACCGACGCCATCGGTCAATTGGCGCACCGACTCGCGCAACCGGTCACGCTGCTCGACCAGCCGCTGCGGCGCGCGCGCGGTGAGGCGATCGAGGGCCTCGTCGATCAGCGACAGGCGCTCGTGCAGGTACGTCACCAGCCGCGTCCCCTCTTCCTCCCGCGAACGCGTGAGTGCGTCGGCGGCCGCATCGACCAGAGTCACGAGGGCCGAGGCGTCGCCCTCGGAGCCTTCGGTGATCGACGCCATCACGTCAGGCATCCGCAGCACGGTGGCGATGTCCACGTCGCCCGAAAGCTCGAACCGGGCCCGCAGTCCCCGGAGCAGCTCCACGTACGCCGTGAATCGCTCCTCGTCGATGACCGGCGGCCCCGCGACGCCGCGCTCGAAGCGCGCGGTCAGCGACACGTGGCCACGGCTGACCCGGCGCCGCAACGCCTCGCGCACCTCGCCTTCCCATCGCGAGAGCTCCGCAGGCAGGCGAATGGTCGCGTTGAAGAAACGATGATTCACCGACCGGAGCTCGACGGCGACCCGGGCCGCGCCCACTATGCCGTCCGCAGCACCGAATCCCGTCATGCTTCGTATCATGTGAAGTCACGTAAGTTACGATGTGACAACAACCTTGTCAATTGAAGAAGTTCCACCGGACGCCGTAGTAGTTGATCGGTCTGGGCATCAGGAATCCCGGAACCTGCTCGTACTGGGCGTCCATGAAATTGCGGAACTGGTACGTCAGCGTCGCCGTGAGCAGCCGAATCTCGAGGAGCAGCCCCCAGCTGCGGTACTGCGATGACTCCATCGGCTCGGGGCCCGACGTCGGGAAGAGCGCCTGCGTGCGGTACTCGTGCGTGACGGCGAGCAGGATGTGGAGATTCCCGCTGGGGAATCGCTGTCGCATGTCCGAGTCGATGTAGAGCTGGCTTCGGATCTCGTACTGGGGCCGATAGGCCCCGGCGTTGTCGTACCGCACGCCGACGACGTCGAGTCCCATGTCGCGATAGAACTTCCCGCGTATCGTGGCGAAGGATCCCGTGGTCGTCCCGGTTGCGGTGGGACGAAAGCTCGTGTCGAAGACCACCGGAGCGGGAAGGAACGCCGTATCGCGCCGCATGAGACCGGCGGTGGCCCAGAGCCGCCCCAGCCGCACCCCGACCTCACCGCGGAGGGCGGTCGTGGTGGGATTCGCCGGCGTGTCATCCTCATCGACCGGCGTGAAACGGCTCGCGGCCCCGTTGACGACGAGCCACGGGAGCAGCGCCACCCGGGCCTGTGCGTCGACGCGCACCAGATTCTCCGCGGGGGCGTGCTCAGCGAACGCGGACAGGCCGAAACGCCCCTGGCTGAAGGCGATCCGCGCATTCGTCGCCACACGGTTCCGATGGTCGATGCGACGCAGCCGGTAGCCGGCGGACAGCTGCCAGGGGCCGCGGGTGAGCCCGCCGCTGAGGAGATACTGCGGGCGGGTGTTCGACGTGTCGCCGGGTGCGAAGGACGTATCGGGCTCCGTTGGCGAGCCGTCAGGGCCGCCGCCCCCCGGCCCCGGAATGGAGTCGATGTTCACCACGATCGGTGGCTTCCGGATCGTGAAGTTCTGAGAGGCGGCCATGGCCTGCGCCCAGAAGCCACGGCCCGGATCGCCGTACGCCACGCGTCCGTAGGCGAGGAGCGATGACGCATCGAGTCGCGGCAGATTCTCGAGGGGCGCCAGCCGCAGTTGCTCGAGGCGATCGCGCCCCGTCCGTAACACCGAGGCGTCCACGCTCCACCGTGGGGAGGCCCATCCCAGCCGCCCCCAGAGCGTCGTGTTGTCGGCGTCGCCCTGGTTTGGGACGTCGGTGAAGCCGTACTGCGATGCCCCGAGCTGCAGAATCTCGCCGCGGCGGAACCGTCGCCCGAAGAGTCCGCGATAGACGTTGGTTTCGAGATCGCCGCCGTAGATGTCGACGCGCGTGGCCGGCGTGGTGCTGCGCACGCTCCAGCTTCGCAGATGTACCCGGACCTCGTTGGCCGACGTTTCGATGACGGCGTCCTCGAGCTGGAACATCTCCAGGAAGGAGAGGTCGAGCAGGCCACCGGTCCGGGGGTCGAGCGCGTCGAGCTCGATGCCGTCGTAGAAGATCCTCACGCGGCCGAAGGCGCCATGATAGGCGGCCATCTCCGGCGACGCGAGCCACCCGGTGCGATAGACCGTGACGCCGGGGACCTGCTCAACGAGCTCGCCTAACGACAATGCGCCGGTGGCGGGGAGGCCGTTGCGGTCCCAGGCGAGCGGCGCGCCGATGGCGAGGGGGTCGGGGATCGGCGCACGGGCGACCGGCGGCTTGATCGAGTCGGCGCGCTCGCGCTCGGCCGCCCGCTGCCGGGCGGCCGCGATGCTGTCCGCGCGCGCCCGCGCGCTGTCCGCGGCGGTGGTGTCACGCCGAACCGTGGTGTCGGGACGCGTGCGGGTCGTGTCCTGGGCGCGCGCCGGCCAGGCCGCTGTCGCCGGTCCCGCGAGCCCTGCCCCCAGCACGAGAATCAGACGCCGGACCCTCCGGCCCGGCCATGCGCGGACGACCCCCCGCCTCAGCTCGCCCTCCCGCGAACGAACTGGACGAAGGTACCCACCGGCGTCCCCGTGGGTCCGCGCGGCAGCACCACGAGGTCCGTTTCGGCGTACGCGGTTCCGGCGATGTCCAGGTGCACCCACGGGTAGTCCGTGAAGTCCCGCAGCAGCATCGCCGCGGTGATCGCTCCCGCGGCGCGGCCCCCCGAGTTCTTGAGGTCGGCCACGTCGGACTTGATGAGCTCCCGGTAGTCGTCCCAGAGCGGGAGCTCCCACGCCGGCTCGCCCGCGGCGCGCGCTGCACCGAGCACCTCGCGCACCAGACGCGCGTCATTGCCTAACGCACCGGTGGCTCCGCCGCCCAGCGCGATGACGCAGGCCCCCGTCAACGTGGCCGCGTCGAGCACCGCCACGGGCTTCCAGCGTCGCACATAGGCGAGCACGTCGGCCAGCACCAGCCGCCCCTCCGCGTCCGTGTTGATGATCTCGATCGTCGTGCCCGTGGCAGCGCGCACCACGTCCCCGGGCTTGACCGCCGTCCCCGAAGGCATGTTGGTCGTGGCGCCGAAGGCCCCGACGACGTTCACGCGCAGGCCCAGCCGCGCGATCGCCTCCATGGCCCCGATCACCCCCGCAGCGCCGCACATGTCGAACTTCATGAACTCCATGCGCTCGGCGGGCTTGATCGAGATACCACCCGTGTCGAAGCAGAGCCCCTTCCCCACCAGCACGATCGGCGGCTGCCCCTTCCGCCCGCGGCTGTACTCCATGGTCACGAGCCGGGGATCCTGTGGAGTGCCCTGCGCGACCGCGAGGAAGGCCCCCATCCCCTCCCGCTCCATGTCCTCGCGACCGAGCACCGTGACCTTGAGCTTGTGTCGCTTCGCCAGATCGCGGGCCGTGTCCGTGAGATACTCGGGGGTGCAGACATTTCCGGGCATCATCGCCAGCCGGCGCGCGATGTCGTAGCCGGCGCCGATCGCGGCCGCGGCGGCGACCGCCGCACGCGCGCGCGCCGGCTCCGCCACGAGGATCGCGGCCTCGGTGAGCGGCGCGCGCGCCTCGTCCGCGGCCGGCGGCGTGCGAAGCTCAGCGTACTCCCACGCGCCCAGCTGCACGCCGATCCCCATCTGCTCGATGCCGTCGCGATCCGCGCGCGGCGTCCAGAGCGTCACGCTCCCCACGCCCGCGGCGTGCGCCCGGCGGCCGGCGAGCGTGGCGGCCCGTCGGAGCCCGAGCGGGAGCTCAGCGGGCGTGCCCATGCCGACCAGGAGCAGCCGATCCGCGCCTCCGACCGGACCCGTGAGGTGCAGCGTCTCGTCGCGCTGCCCACGGAAATCGCCGCGGTCGAACGTGGCGCGGAGCGCGCCATGCAGCGCCGCATCGAGGCGGCGCAGGCTCGCGGGGAGTGAGCGCGACGCGGGGAGCAACAGCGCGAGCATCGGCGCGCGGACGGCCGAGGGATCGCCAGACCGGGCCGAGAGGGTCAGTGCCATGGGAAGTGAACGGGCAGAAGGTCGCGAAAACTAGGAAGCTCGGCCCCGCGCAGCCAGCGGGGCACCACCAGCGCATGCGGCCTCGGCACAAACGAGACGCCCCGCTGCCAGGCTGCCAGCGAGGCGTCGGCGCACTCCAACCGAGGTAGGTAGTGAGATGATGCCCAGGACGAGACTCGAACTCGTAAGGGCCGAAGCCCGGCGGATTTTGAGTCCGCTGCGTCTACCAGTTCCGCCACCCGGGCGCAGGGAGCACGGCGCTACTCGCCGCGCGCGATGGGAATGTATCGAGTGGCGGAGGTCGACTCAAACCGGTTCAAGCGACGCGGGCCGCGCGCGCCCGGTCCGGGTGCCGCGGCACCCGGCGCGCCGTGCCCGTGGCCAGTGCTACGGGCTCGGCGGAGGTCGGCGCCGGCGCTGCGAGTCCGGGCCCGGTCCGTCACGGTCGTCCATGAAGTTGGGTCTCCCCCGCAGCTGCTCGACCTGCCGCCGCATCTGCTCCTGAATACCGAGATAGCGGGCCCGCTGCACGGGAGTCAGAAAGCGGGCAAGATCGGTCTGCTCGGCCTCGAGCAGATCCACGCGCGCCCGCTGAATGCGGAGTTGCTCGTTCAGCAGCTTCGCCACGCTGTCGTCACTCGCCGGGCTCGCCTGCATGAGCTGCTGGCGCAGACTGCGCCGCAACTCGAACTCGCGGCGGATCAGGTCCCGCCGCTGCGCATCATAACGCTGGTTCACCTCCGACAGGCGACGCATCTGCTCGTCGTCGAGACCGAGCCGCTCGCGCACGACGGTCGCAAGACGCTGCCGGAGTTGCTGCTCCAACTGTGCGCGTTCGCCAGGCGGGCGGCCACGGCCGCGATCCTGCGCACTCGCCTCGCGCGACCAGAGCCCGGCCAGGCCCGCCAGGGCGAGCGCGGCAAACGTGCGATACCCAAGCATCCTCACTCCCGTGGCGCTCACGAGCCACCCCGCCCGCCGCCACTCAACAGGAAGTCCTCCGGATCGGCCGGCGGCGCGCCTTCCAGCGCGTCGACGGCGGCGAGCAACGCGAGGAGATCCTCCGCCTCGAGATCGCTCACGCCGCCGCCAAAACTGATCGCGGGGGTACCATTGACTCCATCGACTCCGTTTCGTCCGCGCGCGGTGTCCTCGCCCCGACTCAGCACCACCGCGGAATCGGTCATGCCGCTGCCGTCGCGGTCGAGGAACCCCCGCAGCGTGGCGAGCGAAATACCGCCCAGCGAAATGAACGACACGACGGCGGCCAGACGCAGCAGGGCTGGCGTACTGTCCCACCGGCGCCGGGCCGGGCGCGGACGCGGCAGGGCGCTCACGATCGCCGCGGTGTTCACAGCGGGCACCCGGTCGTATGCCGCACGAACGGCGTGAAGCAGCGACAGCTCGCTCGCGCACTCGGCGCACGAGGCGATGTGCGTCTCCACCCATTTGAGCTCGAGTGCCGCGAGCCGGCCGTGGACGTATTCCGGCAACCGCTCGCGGACTTCGAGGTTCGTGCAATCAGACATAGAGGCTCTCCTTCACCGTGCGCAGCGCGTTGTGGTAGTGCACACGTGCCGCTCCTTCAGTCGTTCCCACCACTTCGGCGATATCGCGGTACGACAGGCCTTCGTTCACTCGGAGCAGAAAGACCTCGCGCTGGGTCGGCGACAGTCGTTCCACCGCCTCCCGCACCCGCTGTTCCGCCTCCTGCGCGATGAGGCCGTCCAGCGCGGTGTACTCCGACGTCGCGTCGACCTCGTCGAGGCCCCGCACGTCGCGCCGTCGGCGAGCGGCCCGTCGGCGATCGACCACCAGCCGCCTGCCGATCGTGAACAGCCACGTCCGGAGAGAGCTCTCTCCACGAAACGAATCAAGGGAGGAAAACGCTCGGACGAACGTGTCCTGTACCACTTCATCAACCGCCTCTCGCTCGCCCAGGCTCGTGAGGTACCGCGCCAGGGCGCCCGCATGGCGCTCCACCAGGATCGTGGCCGCCCGCTCGTCCCCCCCGCGCCAGCGCTCGATGAGAGCCTGATCCGGAGGGTCGGGGAGGCGGGTCGTGTCCTCAGCCATGCGGTCGCGCCATCTGACGAAGGGTTCGCACGTTCGTTAAGACGACTTGCCCGAAGTCGGCCTCCGAGCGAAGCTTGCCTGCCTTTTCGCGACTTTCCCGGCCGGCACGCCAGAGGACGGTGTGAAGCTACCCGAAGTCATCGCCCACCGGGGGATGCCCCGCGAGCACCCGGAGAACACACTCCCGGGGTTTGCACAGGCGCTCGAGGCCGGCGTCCAGGGGATCGAGCTGGACGTCCACGCCACCCGGGACGGTGTCGTCGTGGTGCACCACGACCCCGTGGTCGCGGCTCCCGAGACGCGAGAGGCGCACGCGGCTCCCTCACCTCTGCGGATCGACCAGCTGTCGTTCGATGAGCTCCGGCGCCTGGACGGGGCCCGCGGGATCCCTCCCCTGGCCCAGGTGCTGTCGCTCGTCGATGGCCGCGCCCGCGTCTATGTCGAGGTCAAGGCGACGGGGATCGAGGACCGCGTGATCGACCTGGTCGAGCCACGCGCGGACTGGTGCGCGATCCACAGCTTCGACCACCGCATCGTGGCGGCGATCCGGCGCGCTGCACCTGTCGTGCGCTGTGGCGTCCTGATGAGCAGCTACCTCGTGCACCCGCTCGCTCCCCTGCGCGATACGGGAGCGCTCGATCTGTGGCAGCACTGGAGCATGATCGACGAACCCCTCGTGGGCGCGGTGCAGGCCGAGGGCGGGCGGGTCATCGCCTGGACCGTGAACGATGTGGCGGTGGCGGCGACGCTCCGTTCCTGGGGCGTCGACGGGATCTGCACCGATACCGCGCGGGATCTGGTGCCGCTGGTTCGGCACTGAGGGGTGGCCCCCGCGGCTGGCTCGCGGTCCCGGCGCCCCGTAGCTTCCGCGTCCTGCTTACCCACATCAAGGAGAAGTTCGAATGCGACCGCTGTACCTCCTGATCGCAGCGGGGGTGTTCGTGGGGTGTTCCCAGAGCCGCGCGGCGCCAGCTCCGGCGCCGCAGTCGGCTGCGACCTCCGCCGCTCCCGCCTCTTCCGCTCAGGACACGACGCCGCGTGCTACCCCAGGGCTCGGGGCCCTCTCGCAGCCCAACGCGGACCCGTTCCCGAGCACCTACCGCCCGCGGCCATCGGCGGTGACGGTCATTCGCAACGCGACGATCCTCACGGCGGCCGGACCGGCCATTCGTGGCGGGACGATCGTGCTGCGCGACGGCAAGATCGCGGCGGTCGGCGCGAACGTGCCGGTCCCGGCCGGAGCCACCGTGGTCGACGGGACGGACAAGTACGTCACTCCCGGCATCATCGACACGCACTCTCACCTGGGCGTGTACGCGGCGCCGGGCGTGGACGCGCACAGCGACGGCAACGAGCTGACAAACCCGTCCACGCCTAACGTGTGGGCGGAGCATTCGGTCTGGCCGCAGGATCCGCAGTTCCCGCGCGCGCTCTCGGCCGGGGTGACCACGATCCAGATCCTCCCGGGCTCCGGGAACCTGATCGGCGGGCGCAGCACGGTGCTCAAGGTGGTCCCCGCGCGCACCGTGCAGGAGATGAAGTTCCCCGAGGCGAAGTACGGCCTCAAAATGGCGTGCGGCGAGAATCCCAAGCGCGTGTACGCGAGCCGCGGGCCCTCCACGCGCATGGGGAACGTGGCGGGGTACCGGGCGCAGTGGATCCAGGCCGAGCAATACCGCCGGCGCTGGGATGCGTGGCTCAAGGATCGCAAGGGCGACCCGCCGCAGCGCGACCTCGCGATGGAGACCCTGGCCGAAGTCCTGCGCGGCAACATCTACGTGCACAACCACTGCTATCGTGCCGACGAGATGGCGCAGATGATCGACATCGCCAGGGAGTTCGGCTACCGCATCCGCTCCTTCCACCACGGCGTGGAGGCGTACAAGGTCGCCGACCTCCTCGCCAGCAACGGCATCTCGGCGTCGATCTGGTCCGACTGGGGCGGCTTCAAGATGGAGGCGCTGGACGGCGTCCGCGGCAACCTGCCCCTGGTGCACGCGGCCGGCGCGCGCGCCATCGTGCACTCGGACGACCCGAACGGCATGCAGCGGCTGAACCAGGACGCCGCGAAGGGGATCGCCGCGGGTCGCGAGCTGGGCATCACCGTCTCCGAGGACGACGCGATCAAGTGGATCACGATCAATGCCGCGTGGGCCATCGGTCTCGACGACCGCGTCGGCTCGATCGAGGCAGGCAAGAACGCCGACGTCGTGCTCTGGTCGGGGAATCCATTCAGCATCTACTCGCGCGCCGAGAAGGTCTGGATCGACGGCGCGATGCTCTTCGACCGGCTGGATCCGAGCCAGCGGTGGCGCACCGACTTCGAACTCGGCTTCATCCCGGTCGCGGAGAAGGAGGAGAAGCGATGAGCCGCCATCTTCGGTTCCGCGGGGCCCGCTGGCCGCTGGCCTCCGGTCTCCTCGTGTTGCTCGCGGGCAGCGCGAGCGCGCAGACGATCGCGATCGTCGGCGGGCGCGTGCACCCGGTGAGCGGCCCTGTGATCGAGAACGGCACGGTCCTGATTCGCGACGGCCGTATCGCGGCGGTGGGCGCGAACGTGGCGATCCCGCCGGATGCGGCGCGCGTGGACGCGGCCGGCAAGTGGGTCACGCCGGGCATCGTGAACGCCGCGACGTCGTTAGGCGTCGTGGAAGTCGGCCAGGTGCAGGAGACCGTGGACGTCCCGGCCCGCGGGCGCGGCGACGCGATTACGGCCTCGCACCGCGTCTGGGAGGGGTACAACCCCAACTCCCCGCTCATCCAGGTCACCCGGAACGACGGCATCACGAGCGTCGGCATCGTCCCCAGCGGGGGGCTGGTCTCCGGACAGGCGGCCGTGATCGATCTGGCCGACGGCTCCCTCACGGACGTCGTGCTCCGGGCGCCCGTGGCGATGACGGCCGACATCGGCTCCAAGGGACAGAACAGCGGCGCCTCGCGCGCCGAACTGCTGCAGCGCCTGCGGGAACTGCTCAACGACACGCGCGAGTTCCAGCGGCGCCGGGACGCGTACGAGCGCAATCAATCGCGCGAGATGGCCGCCCGACGGAGCGACCTCGAGGCCCTGATTCCCGTCGTGCAGGGGCGTCTGCCGATCGTGATCGACGCGGATCGCGCCAGCGACATCGAGCAGGCCCTGGCGCTCGCGCGTGAGTTCAATCTGCGCGCCATCGTGAACGGCGGCGCCGAGGCCTGGATGGTGGCCGACCAGATCGCGCGTGCGGGCGTGCCCGTCATTACGGGCGCACTCAACAACATCCCGCAGAGCTTCGCCACGCTCGGCGCGCGCCAGGAGAACGCCGCGCTGCTGCAGCGCGCCGGCGTGCGCGTGATCATCAATGGCGGCTCGGATGCGTTCAACGCGCGGAACGTGAAGTACGAAGCCGGCGTCGCCGTTGCCTTCGGACTCCCCTGGGCCGAGGCGCTGCGCGCCGTGACCCTCACGCCCGCGGAGGCCTTCGGGGTTTCGGACCGCATCGGCTCGCTGCAGGCCGGGCGCGATGCGAACGTGGTGGTGTGGAGCGGCGATCCGTTCGAGCCGCTCAGCAAGGCCGAGCGCGTCTTCGTACGAGGGCGTGAGGTCCAGGGCACCTCGCGCCAGGACGAGCTGATGCAGCGCTACCGCCGCCTGCCACCGGCGTATCGCACACCGTAGTCCTCTCCCGCGGGTCCGGAAGGTGACGGAGGGCCGACATCCGAAAAAGGATGCCGGCCCTCCGTCACGCTGCTCCGCCCCGGCCCCTCAGGGGTCTGGTTGCGCCGGAGGCGGCTCGTCCTTCACCCCCGACTGCCGCATCTGGTTCTCGAGCCGCGTGACCTCCGCCTCCTTCTCCGCGAGCGCAGTCACCAGCCGTTGGAGCGCCTCCCAGTCCACATCCTGCCCGGCCTGCTTGGCGCGAAAAACGGCGTAGCCGAGGGCCTGTGCGGCCTTGTCGGCGAGCTGGCGCGCCCGAAAGGCTTCGAGGCGCAACTTTCCTTCATCGAGCGCGTCCTGCGCAGCGCGGCCAGCGCGGTCCAGCTCGGTCTTCAGCTTGTTCCAGAGTGCCATGGAAACCTCGGTGCGAGATCGTGCGACGGCCCTGCCTCGAATCGTACGACGCGTCCCCCTCCAAAGTTGCGCCGGCCGGGGGTCGGGCGCGAGCACCCGCGGACCGAGACGGCCGAGCCCCCGGATGCCGGGGTCCAGGCATCCGGGGGCTCGATGACGACTCGTC
>DATIGO010000223.1:0-3848 GCA_035454665.1 Gemmatimonadaceae bacterium
CGACGACCGGACCATCTTCAGCCGCGAGGACGACGGCGTCGTCGCCGACGGTGGCGCCCCCGCCGAGCTGGAGGAGTACGCCTCACTCGTCAGGCGCCAGCTCGAGCTGCTCGGAGAGGATCCCACGCGGGAGGGACTCGCGCGCACGCCCGAACGGGTGGCGCAGGCCATGCACTGGCTCACCCGCGGCTACGAGACCAGCGTCGCCGACGCCGTGGGGCAGGGTGTCTTCGAGGACTCGCACGACAACATGATCATGGTGCGGGACATCGAGCTCTACTCGCTCTGCGAGCACCACCTCCTCCCCTTCTTCGGCAAGGCGCACATCGCCTACATCCCGGCCGGTCGTATCCTGGGCCTCTCGAAGCTGCCGCGCATCGTGGATCTCTACTCGCGACGCCTCCAGGTGCAGGAGCGCCTGACGAGCGAGATCGCCGACGCCATCCAGTCCGCGGTGCAGCCGCTCGGCGTGGGCGTCGTCATCGAGGCGTATCACCTCTGCATGATGATGCGCGGCGTGCAGAAGCAGAACTCGATGACCATCACGTCGGCCCTGCTCGGCTCCTTCCGCAACGACGCGAAAACGCGCGACGAATTCCTGCGGCTCGCCCACGCGCGGTCGCCGCTCAGCGGCTGACGCCCGGCGACGGGCCCCGCGGCGGCGCTCAGTCCGCCGCCATCGTGCCGTCCGCGGCAACCCCGTCGCCCCCGTTGCTCCCGTCGCTCCCGTTGCTGCCGTTGCTCCCGTCGCTTCCGTTGCTTCCGTTGCTTCCGTTGCTCCCGTTGCTTCCGTCGCTCTCCTGATCCTCGTCGTCTGCCGTGGTCGAGTCGGCGCGCAGCCGCGCGATCACGTATTCCGCCCCTCCCCGCGCGCGGAGCTGCGAGGGCGTGGACGAGAGATAGCGCTGGCAGGTGTTCCGGAACGAGCTGCCCGACGGGAAGTTCAGCGCTGCCGCCACGGCGTCCGCGCTCCGCAGAGGATCCTCCAGGAGCTGGGCCGCGAGAATGAGCCGCCCCCAGGTGATGAGCCGGCGGGGCGGCGGAAATCCGGCGTCGGCCAGCCGCCTGACGAGGGCGCGGCGACCCAGGCTCAGCGCGCGCGCCAGGAGGTCGGGTGTGAGGCGCTCGTGGCCGCGCGTGACGGAGAGGAGGATGGCGTCGCGGACCAGCGGCGGCACGTCCGCGAAGACCGTGCGCAGCTTGCTCGCCACGCTCCGGGCCTCCGCCTGCTCGAGCAGCGCCGAGAAGCGGTCCGGGGCATCGTCCCGATCGGCCAGGACCAGTCCGTCGATGCCAGCGCGGCCGGCGTCGAACAGATCGTGGAGGTGTTCCGGCCCCACGATCGGCAGGTAGGCCACGGTGATCAGGCGCGGATACAGCCGGCGGAGCTGACGAATCGACTCGAGCCCCAACCCGCCACCCACGTAGAGGTCGAACACCGACATGAACACGGGCTGCAGCTCACAGACGCGGCGCAGCTCGGTCCAGTCGGCGCAGGACACGATCTGGTGGCGCCGCGCCACCGCCTGCTGCAGACGCCGCAGGCGGTCCTGCTGGGGCAGTAGGGCGGCGATGATGCCCACGGGTCGAAGGGGCTGGCGGAGTGTGCGAAGCTGTCCGTGAGGTGGACGCCCGGTCGCGGCGCGGGGTCACGGCCCGGAGGGCCGGGGCAGCGGGGCGCCGGCCGGCGCGCCGTGGCCAGCGGGGCGCCCGCGACCGCAACGCGTCGCCCGGCGTTCCCCCACGCCATGTGCCGCTCGATCACGCGAGCCATGCCGGGCTCAGCGACGCCTAACCAGCGGGAACGCGTCTTGCCGCGAATCGCCCGGCCTCGCTACGCGGCGCTCGCGCGAACAGACGCGGGCCGTCCGCCAGGAACGTCCCCGATCGGGCGGATGCGGCATGCGGTACGCGGGCACCAGCGATCCACCGACGGAGGAGACGATGCGCGACGAAGAGACCGGGCGCAAACCCGAAGCCGATCCCACCCGGCAGACGGAGGCCGAAAAGCGCGCCGTGAGGCGCCCGTCGGTTCGGAAGACGGCACGGGAACCCGCTCGCGAGTCGACTCCGCAGCCGGCTCGGGAATCAACGGCCCGATCGACGTGGGAATCGCCGCCCTTGTCCTCCGGAGCGGCCGAACCGGAAGTCCCGACGCGCCACATTCCCGAGATCGAGATTCGTGAGCGTGCCTATGAGATCTACCGGATGCGGGGCGGAGCCGACGGTTTCGACCAGGCCGACTGGTTCGCGGCGGAGCTGGAGATCCGGTCGCGCCCCGCTCGCGAGCGACCCGAGGCCCGAGGCCTGTCGCCCGAGCGCTAGTCCTCGCCCGCGTCGCGCCCGCGCTTGGGGTCTCGCGATCCCCGGCGCGCGCGCCGCAGCCGTTCGGCCCGCTCGGACCACTCGCTCGCTTCGCGCACCGCCCGTGGGCCGCTCCTCTTGCCGGGCGCGGACCGCGCAGGGCCGCGCGCGCCGCGCCCGGTGCGTGCGCCTCGCGACTCGCCCTTGCGATCCTCCCGCTCACGATCCTCGCGCGCCACGACGCGCCGGCCGCGAATGCTCGCGCCGTTCAGCCGCTCGATCACACGTGCCGCCACATCGGCGGCCACCTCGACCAGGGCGTGCGAGTCCCTGAGCTCGATACGTCCGATCTGTGCCCCGGAGATCCCGGCTTCGCCCGCGATGGCGCCGACCAGGTCGCCGCGCCGCACCCCGTCGCGCTCACCCACGCTCAGGTAAACGCGGGTCATGCGCCCAGCGGCCGGGGCTTCTGCGTCGGCCCGGCGGGGCGAGACCTCGTCGCTCGGACGCGCGGCCACGGCTTTCCGTCGTCCCTTCTCCCGCTCGAGTCGCAGGAGCGCGACCGCCGCCGCGGCGACCTCGGCGGCGTCATACTCCGCCATGAGGGGCTCCAGACTGAGCACGTGCGACCCGGCCGCGCCGCTCTGCAGCGCGCGGCGTAACTCGCCCCGCAGGGTCTCCTCGGCACTCCGCGCCGTCGCAAAGGCGTCCGACTCGAACAGCGGGCGCGCCCCGGCGCCCGCCACCGCGCGGAGCCGGCCAAGTCCGGCAGCCGGAATCAGCGCCACGACCCGACGCACCGTGGACGCCGCTGAGCGCAGATCTTCCGGGCCGCGAGGTTCGGAAAAGAAGACCAGCAGCTCGACATCCGCAACGGGAAGCTCGCGGGTCACCCGGAGCGTGCCGCTGTCGGATGTGTGTCCCAGCGCGCGCGCCGCCAGGTGCGCCGCACGTTCCTCTTGCTCGGAGCTCACCACCACCGCACACGACGGCGGGTCGAGTGCGTCGAGCACGGCGCCAAGCGCCGTCGCGCGGTGCTCCGGCGCGGTGAGCACGTAGCGCACGTCGACGGTCGCTGCGGGCGTCTCGGGTTGGGGCGGCACGTGCATGACGCGCCGCGCGCGCCACATCGCGCGGTCGAGGAACTCCTCGAGGGCGGGATCGAGCCGGGAGGCGATGGCGACACGATGCGTCTCCTTCGGCACTTCGGCGAGC
The DNA here is from genome assembly GCA_035454665.1 of Gemmatimonadaceae bacterium. Lineage (GTDB taxonomy): Bacteria > Gemmatimonadota > Gemmatimonadetes > Gemmatimonadales > Gemmatimonadaceae > DATIGO01. The sequence goes on from DATIGO010000223.1 coordinate 3,520, forward strand.
AACGCCTCCAGTGCCGCGCGGTTCTCCGGCTGCACGAGGTCGTCGATCCAGAGCAGCCCCAAAGTGTGGGCCGAGGACAGCTTGAGCTGCGCCTGCGCGACGAGCGAGGCCAGAACGGAGAGGGGACCCACCACGGCGCGAGGCCGCTGCGCCAGCAACCGCTGCGCGCGCGGCTCGGCGGTGAGTGGGACGAGCGGCGGCGGGGAGCCGCCGTCCGGGTCATTCGTCACCACGGCCTGGCTCAGCGCCAGTGCGTCGTCGGTGGTCGGGGTGACGATCACGATCTGTGGGTCCGCGGTGGAATCCCGCGCGGGCCGGCGATCCAAGGC
>DATIGO010000224.1:0-6351 GCA_035454665.1 Gemmatimonadaceae bacterium
GGAGCTCGGCATGGCCGTGGTGGAACGGGTCGCAACCGAGTTGGGCGACATCGCCAAGATCGAGAGCGCGGCCAAGATGGAAGGCAAGCAGCTCACGATGATCCTGTCACCGAAGTAATCCGGACCAAAGAGGAACGAAGGCGAGGCCGTATTCCACTCCTCCACCTTCACGCCTCACCCATCACGACTCCAATGCCCAAGATGAAGACGCACAAGGGTGCGAAGAAGCGTTTCTCGGTGACCGGTACCGGGAAGATTCGGCGCCTGAAGGCCAACAAGAGCCACATCCTCACGAAGAAGGACGCCAAGCGGAAGCGCCGGCTGCGTCGCGCCACGACGGTGGGCACGAACGGCGAGGCCAAGGTCCTCAAGCGCCTCCTCCAGGAGTAGGAGCCGAACATGCCACGGGTCAAGTCCAACGTCGTGCGCCTGAAGCGCAAGAAGCAGATCATGAAGGCCGCGCGCGGCGCCTACGGCGCGCGCAGCAAGCTGTGGCGGCCGGCCAAGGAGACCGTCGAGCGGGGTTGGCGGTATGCGTACCGCGACCGGCGCAATCGCAAGCGCGACTTCCGCCGTCTCTGGATCACACGCATCAACGCGGCCGCCCGACAGAACGAGATGAGCTACAGTGTGTTCATGAACGGCCTGCGCAAGGCCGGCATCGAGATCGATCGCAAGGTGCTGGCCGACCTCGCGGTGCGCGACGAGGCGGCGTTTACCGCCCTCGCGGAGAAGGCGCGCGGGGCGCTCTAGCCGCCGGCCCCCTGCGACCGCAATCCTGTGGCGGCGACGCGGACTCCGCGTGGCCGCCACTTCGTGTCGGGGCACCGTTCCGAGGCTCCGGGTCGCACACGGCACGAGACGCAGCGGGCGGAGAACCGCACGCAGAGGACTGCCCGAGCGCCGGGGCGCAAACCGCAACCGGGCGGGAACAGCAGTCCGCAACCATACTCCACCACGGCCCTTGAACCGGCGATCCACCCCGTGCCACTTCTGAACCCTGCTTCGATCATCTCCCTCGCCGACTTCCTCGAGGCGCTCGCGCGGATCGAGGTGCAAGGACGCGAGCGCATTCCGGCCAGCGATTCGCTGGAGTCGCTGGAAGCGGCGCGCGTGGACCTGCTGGGACGCACGAGCGGGGTGCTCTCGCATCTGGGCCAGCGCCTCGGCGCGCTCCCCAGGGACGACCGGCCCGAGGCGGGGCAGCGCTTCAACCTGGTCCGCATCGCGCTCGAGTCGGCCTACGAGACCGCGCGGGCGAAGCTCCTGGCCGCGGCGGCTCCGCGCGAGCTCGCGGATCCCACAATGCCCGCCCGACACACCTGGCGCGGCTCGCGACACCCCGTCTCCATCGTCATCGACGAGATCGTGGACATCTTCCGGGAGCTTGGCTTCACCATCGCGCTGGGCCCCGAAGCGGAAAGCGAGTGGTACAACTTCGGCTCTCTGAACTTCCCGGCCGACCACCCGGCGATGGACCTGCACGACACGCTGTATCTCAAGCCGGGCGGCCTGCTGCGGACGCACACCTCGCCGGTCCAGATGCGCACGATGCAGGCCTGGCCGCCTCCCATCCGCGTGCTGGCGCCGGGCAACGTATACCGCCGCGACTTCTTCGACGCGACGCACGCCCCCGCCTTCTCGCAGCTCGAGGGGCTCGCCGTCGACGAAGGCATCTCCTTCGCGGATCTCAAGGCCACGCTCACGCTCTTCGCCCGGCGGATCTACGGCCCGGGGACGCATACGCGCTTCGGTCCGTCGTATTTTCCGTTCACGGAACCCTCCGCGCAAATGGAGGTCGAGGTCGACTTCCACGACGGCCGCGGTCCGCGCTGGCTCGAGATCATGGGATGCGGCCTCGTACACCCGGCGGTGCTGGAAGCCGCGGGGCTCGACAGCGAGCGCTACTCCGGCTGGGCCTTCGGCATGGGGCCGGGTCGCATCGCGATGTCGCGCTACGGGATTCCCGACATCCGCCTGCTCTACGATTCCGACGTCCGCTTCCTGGAGCAGTTCGCCTGATGCTGACATGCTGATCTCGCACGACTGGCTGCGCGCCTTCGTTGCGCACGACCTCGCGCCCGAGCAGGTCCGCGACCTGGTTTCGGCCCACGTGGCCACGGTGGACCGCATGGTGCGACTGCGCGACGACCTCCGCGACGTCGTCGTCGCGCGCGTCCTGGAGGCCGGGCGTCATCCCAACGCCGACACGCTCTGGGTCACGAAGGTCGACGATGGGAGCGGCACGATCCTCGACGTGGTGTGCGGCGCACCTAACGTGGAAGCCGGCACGCTCTATCCCTTCGCCCGGACAGGCACGACGCTCCCGGGTGGCGTGCGCATCGAGAAGCGGAAGATCCGGGGCGAGACATCCAACGGGATGCTGTGCTCGGCGCGCGAGCTCGGGCTGGGCGAGGACCAGTCCGGGATCCTCGCCCTCGAGACCGACGCGGCACCCGGGACGCCACTCCTCGAGGCGCTCCCGCTCGGCGACGTGCAGTACGAGGTAGATGTCCTGCCGAATCGTCCCGACCTGCTCTCGCACCTCGGTGTCGCGCGGGAAGTCGCGGCCCTCACGGGCGTTGCGCTCCAGATGCCCGCGGAGCTGGGCCCCGCGGCGTCCGCCCGCGCGGGCGACGCGGTGACCGACGCGCGTGAGGCATCGAGCGGCGGCGCCACGGTGCGCCTCGAGGATCACGAGGGCTGTCCCTTCTACATGGGCGTGGTGATCCGGGGCGTGAAGGTGGGTCCGAGCCCCGCATGGCTCGCCGCGCGCCTGGAGTCCCTTGGGCTCCGCCCCATCAGCAACATCGTCGACGTCACGAACTACATGCTGCACGGCTTCGGCCAGCCGATGCACGCCTTCGACCTGTCGCGGCTGTCCCGCTCGACCGTGGTCATCCGCCGCGCGCGCGCCGGCGAGCCGCTGGTCACGCTCGACGGCGTGGCGCGGAAGCTCGAGAGCCACATGACCGTCATCGCCGACGCCGAGCGCGCCGTGGCCGTGGCCGGGGTCATGGGCGGTCGTGAGAGCGAGGTGCACGAGGGCACGACCGACGTCTTTCTCGAGGTGGCGGTCTTCACGCCGCACGACGTCCGCGTCACGCGGCAGGCGCTGGGCCTCTCGACCGACGCCAGTTACCGCTTCGAGCGCGGGATCGACGCCGGGATGACGCCGCGCGCGCTCGCGATCGCGGCCGCGCTGATCACGCAGGTTGCGGGGGGCAGGATCGAAAACGCGCCGATCGCCGTGGGCCGCGCGACCACGCCGCGGCCGTCCGTCACGTTGCGCCCCGCGCGCCTGCAGCGGCTCCTGGGCGACCCGGTGGCGCCTGGCGAGATCAGGCGGCTGCTCGAGCTCGTCGGATTCGAGGTCGTCCCTGAGAGCGACGAGGCGCTGGGCGTGCGGCCCCCGACCTGGCGCAACGACGTGTCGCGCGACGCCGACCTGGTGGAAGAGATCGCACGGCTGCGCGGCTACGACGTCCTGAGCGACGAGGTGAAGCCCTTCCGCCCGACCACGGTGCCGGATCACCCGCTCTGGCTCACCACGCGGCGCGTGCGCGATGTGCTGGTCGGTATGGGCCTGGCCGAGATCATCCCGCTCCCCTTCGTCCGCGGCGACGACGCCACGCACGTACGCGTCCGGAACCCGCTCGCGGAGGACGAGCCGCACTACCGGCGCTCGCTGCTCGAGACGCTGGCGCGGCGGGCCGAGTACAATCTGAGCCGCATGCAGGGCAACGTCCGGCTCTTCGAGATCGGCTCCGCGCTGGAACCGGACGCCGGGCGCGATCTCCCGAACGAGGAGCTCCGCGTGGGTGCCCTGATCATGGGGGCGCGCCGCCCGGCGCATTTCACCGAGCCGCAGCCCCCGCACTACGATGCGTGGGATGCGAAGGGACTCGGCGAACGGATCGTGGCGGCGGCCTTCCCTGGCGAGGTCGTGGCCCTGGAGCCCTCGGGTGAGGACGGCGCGACGCGCTGGTCGATCGTGCGCGGACCGGAGCGCCGGATGGTCGGACGCGTCGAGCCGGTCACCGTGGACCGGCCCAACTGGGCCGCTCCCGCGTATGGGGTCGAGCTGACCCTGGACGTGATGCCTAACGCGCCGGTCGCCCCTCCCGGCACGCACGTCGAGGCGCGCGGGGAGGCGCCCGCCGCCGCGGCACCGGCCCGACGGTACCGCCCGCTTCCGACAACGCCGGCCGCGGAGCTGGATTTCGCGCTCCTGGTCCCCGACGGGGTCCCTGCGATGGCGGTCGAGCGCGTGCTGCGCTCGAGCGGGGGAGAGCTCCTGGAGCGCGTGGCGCTGTTCGACGAGTACCGCGGGGAGCACGTGCCGCCGGGATTCCGCAGTGTGGCGTGGCGGTTGACGTTCCGCGACCCGGTACGCACTCTACGCGACAAGGAAATCGAGGGTCGCCGGCAGAAGATCCTCCGCAGCCTGGAGAACGAGCTCGGTGTCCGACCGCGAACCGCCTGACCTGCATCCCGTACAGCAGCTCGAGCAACTCGTGCGGCACCTGGGCGAGGAGCTCGCGGCCTTCCGGCGGCGCGCGCTGCAGGCCGAGAGCCGGCTTCGTACCTACGAATCGTCCACGCGCACGGGCGACCTGTTCGCCGAGCAGCGCGCGGCCCAGCTCGAGCGGGAGAACATGGACCTCAAAGCCCGCCTGGATTGGGCCACTACACGCACTCGCGGGATGCTCGAGCAGGTGCGCTTTCTCCGACAGCAGGCGACGCGATCCGGAGGGGCCGAGCGATGAGCGAGAAGCGCCATGTCGTGAAGGTCAGCATCGTGGGCGACGAGTACACGATCCGGAGCGACGTCTCGCCCGAGCACACCCGCGCCGTGGCGAGTTACCTCGACCAGGCGATCCGCCGCATCATGGACGCGATGCCTCAGGTCGAGAAGCACAAGGCCGCGATGCTGGCGGCCTTGCAGATCACGGATGAACTGATTCGTGAGCGCGAGGTGGGTCGCCTGACCGACGAGTCGATCCGGGCATTGAGCGCCGAAGTGCGGCGCTGGCTTCCCCCCGCGAAGCGCGGCGAGCCGGTCGAGGCGAGTTCGTAGAAGCGAGCTCGGGCTGATTGCCTTTTGCCCAGCCCGGACGTAGAATGACGCCCGTGTCCTGCGCCGCGGCGTAGGTGCAAGCGTCCGCTTGAGTTAGCACGGTCCGGCTCACGCCCTTCGACGGCGCCCGCCCGATCTGCGCCTGGCGTCGCTCCCCTCCGCGCGGCTGCCCGTACGTCCCGGCATCGCGACCTCGCGTCGCGCTGGAGCCATAGATGGGAACCACCGGACTGTTTCTTGCCGCTGCGCTGGGCGCATTGGTCGTGGCCGCCGTCGCAGCGTTTTTCATTGGCCGCCGCCTCGGTACCAGCTCCGAAGTCGCCCGCCAGGCCGTCGCCAAGTCCACCGCCGAAGAGACGGCAAAGCGCATCGTTGGCGACGCGGAGCGTGAGTCCGATGCGCTGCGCAAGAGCGCGATCATCTCGGGCAAGGAGGAACTGATCAAGCTCCGGGAGGCCTGGGAGGTCGAGGCCCGACACCGCCGCGAGGAGGTCGAGCGCGAGGAGCGGCGCGTCGAAGACCGGGAGGGACAGCTCGACAAGAAATTCGACCTGCTGGAGCAGCGCGAGCGGGACCTGGGCCGCCGGGGGAGCGACCTGGGGCGCCGCGAGAAATCCGTGACCGAGCACGAGCAGGAGCTGGAGCGCCTGGTTGCCGAGGAGCGGCGCCGCCTGGAGACGCTCGCCGGGATGTCCGCGGACCAGGCCAAGCAGGAGCTGATCCAGCGCCTGGAAAAGGAGGCCGAAGCGGACGCGGCCAACCGCATCCGCGAGATCCGCGAGACCGCCAAGCGGGACGCGGAGCGCGAGGCCAAGAAGATCGTGGCGCTCGCAGTCCAGCGGGTCGCGGCGGAGCATACGTCCGAGATCACTGTCTCGGCCGTGGCGTTGCCGAACGACGAGATGAAGGGGCGGATCATCGGGCGTGAGGGGCGCAACATCCGCGCTTTCGAGCTGGCGACCGGCGTGGACGTGATCATCGACGACACCCCCGACACGGTGGTCGTCTCCTGTTTCGACCCGGTCCGGCGTGAGATCGCACGCCTCGCGCTGGAGAAGCTCGTGACCGATGGACGCATCCACCCCGGGCGCATCGAGGAAGTGGTGGCGAAGGCGCGGAAGGAGGTGGAGCAGCAGATCGTCGAGACGGGGGAGCAGGCGGCGTACGAGACGGGGATCCACGGCCTCCATCCTGAGCTGATCAAGCTGATCGGCCGCATGAAATGGCGGACGAGCTACGGCCAGAACATCCTCGATCATTCCCGCGAGGTT
>DATIGO010000225.1:0-12814 GCA_035454665.1 Gemmatimonadaceae bacterium
CCCCGGTCCCGGGGGTGGCGGAACACTCGAGATCACGGCGCGCGTGACCGCTCCGGCGTATGCGCGATTGCCGGCACAGATGCTCCGCAACCCCGCGGTCATCCGGGCGCTCGAGGGGAGCGCCGTCGCGATTCAGGCTGCGGCGGCCGATTCTCTGCGCGGGCTGGTCGACGGGCAGCTCCTGCCGGGCAGCGATCCGGCGGCATCGCGTCTCACGCTCCGGCTGGGGGCGCGGCCGATGGCGCTGCGGCTGGAGGGGCGGTCGGGAGCGCGGGTCGTGGCGCTGGAACCGATTCCCGACTCCGCGCCGGTCGTGAGTCTCGACCTGCCCGTCCGGGACACCGTCCTCCGCGTGCCCCAGGGCACCATATCGTTAGGCGCCGGGTTGCGCGACGATCTCGGACTCCGGGACGGACGCTTCGAGTACATCGTGAGCTCGGGCGACGGCGAGGCGTTCACCTTCCGCAGCGGGACGCTCGCCGCGCGGACCTTCGGCGGCGCCCGCCAGGCCACGCTCACGGCGCCGCTCGCCCTCGAGCGCCTCGCGCTCGAGCCCGGAGACGTCGTGCATCTGCGGGCGCTGGCGTTCGACGCGCGCGAGGATTCCACGCGCGGGCTCGGCGCCTCGGAGACGCGCACGATCCGGATCGCGCGCGCCGGCGAATACGACTCCGTGGCGGTGGAGGCGGCAGCCCCGGCGGAGGCCGACAAGTCGATCCTGAGCCAGCGCATGCTCATCAACATGACCGAGGCGCTGGTGCGGCGGCGTCCCTCGCTTGCGCGTGAGCCGTTCTCGGAGGAGTCGCGCCGGATCGGACGGGACCAGGCGCGACTCCGCCGGCAGGTGAGCGAGATCGTCTTCGCGCGCCTCGGCGACGATCCGTCGGGGGAGCATTTCCACGGGGACGGGCACGATCATTCCGGTCAGGAGCTCCGGCCGCCGCTCACGCCCGACGAGCTGCTCAAGGCCGCCGAGAGCGCCACCGCCGCCGCGGCGGCGGCCGCGGTGGAGGCCGTGCAGGATGAGACCCCGATCGTGGCCATCAACCGGCCGCTGCTCGAGGCCTACAACGCGATGTGGGACGCGGGTCGGGAGCTCGAGCAGATCGCCCCGGAGCGCGCGCTCCCGCACATGTACCGTGCCCTGGCCGCGATCCAGCGCGCCCGCTCGGCGGAACGACTCTACCTCCGCAGTCGTCCGCCGCGCGCCGTCGTGGATATCGATCGCGTGCGCCTGCAGGGCAGGGACAAGGGCGATCCCGGCGGGCGCACCCCGCGGGAGTCCCTGGCGCCGCGCGATCGCGCCGCGATGGAGCGGTTCATGGGGACGGTCCATCGGATGCGCGACGATCCCGCGGCCGCCGGGGACTCGCTCCTGCTGTTGCGCATCGAGCTGCTTGACCGGAACGTGCGCGCGGCCGCGGCGCTCGGTGAGGCCGCCGAGTCGCTCCGGTCAGGGCGCGACGCCACGCCGGCGCTCTTGCGGGCGCGCCGGGCGCTGGAGGCCGCGGGAGCCGTGTCCGACTCGCTCTCGCGCTGGGGCGGGGCCCGATGAGCGAGTTCGTCTTCGCCACGGCGCAGTACGAGTCGGGGGACTGGGACTCGGCGCCGCTCGTGCCGGCCAACATCATCGACTCGATTGCCCGGTACACGGAGATCCCGGTCGCGCCCACGGGCGTGGTCGTGTCGCTCTCCTCCGGCGACGCGCTGCGTTATCCACTGCTCTATCTCACCGGGCACCTGCCGGTGCGCTTCACCGAACAGGAGCGGTCCACGCTCCGGCGCTACCTGGACCGCGGTGGCCTCCTCTTCGTGGACGACCACAACCACGACATCGACGGCGCGTTCCACAAGACCGCGGTGGAGGAACTGACGGCGACGGCCGGGCCGCTCGTCCGGCTGCCTAACGATCATGCACTGTATTCCGCCTTCTTCCGCTTCCCCGACGGGCCGCCGAACACGAGCCACGAGCTCAATGGCTGGGGCGACAACCTGATCCATCCGTACCTCCAGGCCGTCCTCCGCGGCAATCGCATCGCCGTCCTGTACAGCAACAAGGACTACAGCTCGGAATGGAGCTACCACCCTGAGAACAAGCGCTTCTACAGCGTGGACAACACCCGCTTCGCGGTGAACCTGGTCGTCTATGCCCTCACCCGCTGAACGCCGGCGCCTCGAGCACGGGTTGCGGGTGGCGGCGCTGGCCGCCCTCGCGGCGCTCGGCGCGCGTGCCCTCTGGTCGGGCCCAGCGCGCGCGCGGGAGAGCGCGACGGTGGCCTCGCTCGACAGCGCGCTCGTGGCGTGGACACGGCGCGCGCCGGCGGGCGTGCAGGTGCGCGCCGCGCGCGTCCCGTCGCGTGCCCAGCGCGACTGGCTGCTCGCGTTGCGGCGCGCGGGCACGGCCGTGGGCTGGGAGCTCGCCGACTCGCTGGCCCCGTCCGCGCTCGTCGTGGAGCCGCTCCCCTCGCCGCGGGCGCCGGCCCGCGTGACCGTCGCCGCGGCGTCGCACGATACGGTGCCCATCTCCGATGCGGCCGGTCTTGTCGATGCCCCCGTGACGGGCGCGCTCGGGGTTTTCACCTGGCGCGGATCCGTGGCCGGTCTGGTCGAGGCTGCGCCGGCGGGCGCGCGACCGGCGAGCGCGCGGCGCGACTCGGTTCTCCTGCGCTCCGTCCTCGTGCGGGGCGTCGCGTCGTGGGAGAGCAAGTTCGTGGTCGCCGCGCTCGAGGAGGCCGGCTGGGACGTGCGCGCGCGCCTGACCGTGGCACCGGGAGCGGTGGTGGTGCAGGGCAGCGACGTCGCGCTGGACACCGCGGTGCTGAGCGCAGTCGTCGTGCTGGACAGCGCGAGTGTGCCTCCCGTCGCCGCGCTCCGGCGCTTCCTCGCGAACGGAGGTGGCGTGGTGCTCGCGGGCAGCGCGGTGGCCGCTCCCGGGGTCGCGTCGCTCGTGCCGGCTCGCCCGGCCGATCGCCGGCCGGGGGCGATCGGGGCGCTCGACGGTCCGAGCCCGCGCACCGGCCTGACGGGTCGTGTCTTCACGACGGTCGCGCGTGGCGCCGTCCCGCTGGAGCGACGGGGACGTGAGCCGATCGTCGTGGCGTCACGCGCCGGATCCGGACGCCTCCTGCTGGTGGGGTACGAGGACACCTGGCGCTGGCGCATGGTCGGTGCCGACGACGCGCCGGAGGCGCACCGGGCGTGGTGGAGCGCGCTCGTGACGGGCGTGGCGCACGCGCCGCTAATGTCGCTGTTCGCGCCGTTCGTGGACGAGGCCCCGCTCGCCGCGGCGATCGCGGATCTGGGTCCGCCAGCGGGCGGCGCGACGGCGAACGCCAGGGCGTCGTTCCCGCTCGACGCCATCCTCTTCGCGTTCCTTCTGCTCGCGCTGCTGGGCGAATGGCTCTCCCGTCGGTTGCGCGGCCTGCGATGACCGTCGCCTACATCTCCCACGCCGACTGCGGAAGGCACGACACGGGTTGGGGTCACCCCGAGCACGTGGGACGGCTTCGCGCGATACCACGGGCACTGGCACAGGACGTGGATCTGTACCACATGCTGCAGCACATCGAGGGGCGGCACGCGACCCCCGAGGAGATCGCGCTCGCGCACGACCCGGGGTACGTGGATGCCGTGCGGCGACTCGCTGCCGGCGGCGGCGGTGCCCTCGACCCCGATACGGTCTGCAGCGAAGGGAGCTGGGACGCAGCCCGTGCGGCCACCGGCTGTCTCCTCGATGCCGTGGACCGGAGCGTCGACGGGCGTGCGCGCCGCTCCTTCTGCGGCGTCCGCCCGCCAGGCCATCACGCCCTGCGAGCGCGTGCGATGGGATTCTGCCTCTTCGGCAACGTGGCGATTGCGGCCCGTTACGCGCGGTCCCGGCACGGCGTTGGCCGGGTACTCATCATCGACTGGGACGTGCACCACGGGAACGGCACCCAGGCGCTGGTCGAGCGCGACCCGGATGTTCACTTCGTTTCGATCCACCAGTGGCCCTGGTACCCGGGTACGGGTGCCGCCGGCGATCGCGGGCCGCTGGGAACGGTGTGGAACGTTCCCATGCCGGCCGGTCTGGTGGCCGATCGGTACTGCGATGCGCTGCGCCGGGCGATCGATGCCGCGACGACGGGCTTCGTCCCGGATCTCGTGCTCGTTTCCTCCGGCTTCGACTGCCTGGCAGGGGATCCGCTCGGTGGGTTTACGCTGGAACCGAACGATCTGGGGACGCTGACGCGGGAGCTGGTAGAGCGCGCCGAGGACTGGTGCGAGGGGCGGATGGTGGTGGCGCTGGAAGGGGGATACGCCCCCGCGCGGGTCGGCGAGGGGGCTGCCGCGGTCCTGCGTGCGCTCCGGTAGGGCCGGACAGGGACATCGTCCCCCGGGCGTCGCGAATCGTCACCCCGCGGCCCACCGGGCTGCAGGATCCGCCGCGGCGCGGCCACGACATCCGGGCATTCCCATTTGGCGGTGCCCATGACATTCTGTTGCGCCGCGGCAACGTGCGGCGTGAACCGGGGGAAAGGCGTGACCGCGGTGCCCCGGATCGTCGTCCTGTTACCGTGGGGCGAGCGCTGCTTTCCGATCTGGTACCCGCGGCCCGCGACGGCAGCCGTTCGCGCGCCGCGGGTCTCGTGCGTGCGGGCGCGTTTCGCCGACCGGTCGCACGCCTAACGATCATCCGTCGTCGAACGCGGCGAACCCGCCGAACTCCGGAGACCCACCGAGTGCGACCCAGGCGAGAGCGGGCGGCGCGCGCCGCCGTGGAGGCGCTGCAGCTCTGCGGCATCATGTCGCGCGAGGGCGGACCCATGCCGCATCTCGGCGACGCCACGACCCTGGACTACCGCGACCTCGTCGCCCTGGTCCGCGTGCGGCGCTTCAGTCCGATCGAGCCCGAAGCCTCCGAGATCATCGCCTACCGCGGTGTCGTGGAGGGCGCCTTCGCCTCGCGCGCGATCGTTCCCGCCCCGTTCGGCACCGTCTTCCGCTCGCGTGACTCACTCATGCGCTGGCTCGAGCTGCACTACTTCACGCTCGCCGATGCGCTGCGCTACCTCCAGGATCGCCAGGCCGCGCGCGTGCGCATTACCACGGGCCTGGCCACCAAGGGATGGGACACCCGCGAGTACCGGCTGCGCGAGGCCGACCTCGAGGTGACGGCCTTCGATTCGTTCCGCGTCCTTCGCAAGGAGTCCGTGGCGTTCGTGCCGATCCCCGTGGCCGGTCGCCGCACCGAGGCCGAGGGGGCGTTCCTGGTCGAGCGCGAGCAGTGGGGGGCCTTCACGGCCCTCGTCAAGGAGGAGCAGCGCCGCCTCCCCGATCTGCGCTTCGAGCAGACGGGGCCGTGGCCGCCGTACGACTTCGTCCACCTCGAGCTCTCCGGGTAGCCGCGTGTTCTGTCCCAGTTGCGGCACCTGGAACCGGTCCGGCGCCGTCGCGTGCATCCGGTGCAAGGGCGATCTGCCCGAGCTCCGGGAGGCGCCGGCCGAGCCGCCCGACCCGGAGACGTCGCTGCTCCGTCGCGCCACCGGGGGCCGCTACCGCGTGCTGCGCCGGATGGGGAGTGGCGGCATGGCGCACGTATACCAGGCGCTGCATGCGGTGCTCGAGCGCCCCCTCGTCATCAAGGTGCTGCACAGCCACCTCGCGCGCGATCCCGAGATGCGCGAGCGCTTCCGGCGCGAGGCGGAAGCGGCGAGCCAGCTCGTGCATCCCCACATCTGCGCGATCCTCGACTACGGCGCGTTAGGCGACACGGTCTACATCGTCATGCCGTATCTCGCCGGCGGCTCGCTCGCCGACGTGCTGACGCGGGACCGCACGGTGCCGCCCGCCGCCGCGGCCGCGGTCTGCGGGCAGATCGCGACCGCGCTCGACTACGCCCACCGGCGCGGCATCGTGCACCGCGACGTCAAGCCCGACAACGTGCTCTTCGACGAGGACGGCCACGCCCTCCTCACCGACTTCGGCATCGCCACCGCACGCTTCCACGCGCGCCTCACGAAGACGGGCCGGGCGATGGGGACGCCCCACTACATGTCCCCCGAGCAGGCCATGGGGAAGATGGTCGACGGCCGCAGCGACCTGTACGCTGTCGGGGTCATGCTGTACGAGATGCTCCTCGGCTTCCCTCCATTCGACGGTGCCGACTCCTATTCCGTGGGCTACAAGCAGGTGCACGAAGCCGCGGTGGCGCCCGACGTCATCGACTCGCGAATCCCCCCGGCGCTCTCCGCGATCGCCATGAAGTGTCTGGCCAAGGGCGCGGCCGACCGGTATCAGTCGGGCTTCGCGCTGGCCGATGCGCTGCTGACCTTTCTCGCCGGAACGGACGCGGCGGACGAAGCGCGCGCCGCCTTCTTCGCCCGCCGCACCGCCAGCGCCGCGGTCGCCACGATCTAGCACTCGCCCCCCGGAGTACGGCGCCGACGCCTCGCGCGGCTCGTGCGCCGCTCGCCGATTCGCGTCGCGGGATTAGGATACGTCCGTGAACCCGCGGTACGTCTCCGTCGCCCTGCCGGTCCCCCTCTTCCGGACCTTTACCTACACCGCCGGCGAGGAGCTGGCGGGTCGCGCGGTCCCCGGGGCGCGCGTGGTCGTGGCCGTGCGTGGCCGCAAGGTCATCGGTCTGGTGGTCGGCGACGAGTCCGCGCCACGCCCTGCCCGTGACCTGCAGCCGATTCTCGAGGCGCCCGACGAAGTCCCTTCGCTCCCGGCCGGTCTCTTCGCCACGTGCCGCTGGCTGGCGGATTACTATGCCGCGCCGCTCGGGCTCGCGCTGCGGGGCGCGCTCCCGGCGCTCCTCACCGGGGCGCACGCTCCTGCTCCCGCGCCCCGGACGCGTCGCAGCGTGGCGCTGGTGCGGCCGATCGCATCCTTGATGGAGCGCGACGCGCTCTTCCGCCGCGCGCCGCGCCAGCGGGAGGTCGTGGAGCTGCTCGAAGCACTGGGGGGGCGTGCCTCCGCCGAGCACCTCGAGCGCCAACTGGGGGTCTCCCAGGCCGTGATCACGGCGCTCGTCCGACGTGGGCTTGCCCGCATCGAGCGCGAGTCCGTCCTGCGGGACGGCTTCGGCGCACGCGAGATCCCCGCACAAGCGTCGCCCACGCCGACGGCGGCGCAGCACGACGCGATCGATCGGATCACCGCGGGTCGTGCCGGCGAGGTCTTCCTGCTGCACGGTGTCACGGGAAGCGGCAAGACGCTCGTGTACATCGAGGTGCTGCGTCGCGTCGTGGAGGAGCGCGGCCGCACCGCCATCGTGCTCGTTCCGGAGATCGCGCTCACCCCGCAGACGGTGGATCGGTTCCGTGCGGCATTCGGGGACCGGATCGCGGTGCTGCACTCCGCCCTCTCCGATGGTGAGCGCCTCGACGCCTGGCGGGCGATCCGTCGGGGCGAGCGGCGCATCGTCGTGGGCGCACGGTCGGCGATCTTCGCGCCGATGGAACACCTCGGGGCGGTGATCGTCGACGAGGAACACGAGACGAGCTACAAGCAGGGAGAGACACCCCGCTACCATGCGCGCGACGTCGCCATCGTCCGGGCACGCCAGGAGGGCGCGGTCGTCGTGCTCGGCTCGGCCACCCCGAGCCTGGAGTCGTGGGCGAATGCCCGTCGCAGCGGGTACACGCTCCTCTCACTCCCCGAGCGCGTGGGCGGAGGCTCGCTGCCGCGTGTGAGCGTGGTCGACCTGCGGCGCAAGCCGGGCCAGGACGCCGGGCCACCCGATCCGTTCCGCCGCGTGATCAGCGAGCCGCTGGAGCGCGCGCTTCGCGCGGCGATCGCGCGGGGCGAGCAGGCGATCCTCCTGCTGAACCGCCGCGGGTATGCGGCATTCGTGCAGTGCTCGAGCTGCGGGTACGTCGTCTCGTGTCCCAACTGCTCGATCTCCCTCACGGTCCACCGGACCCCGGAGCGGCTCGTCTGCCACTACTGTGCCCACGCGGAGCCCTTCGCCTGGTCGTGCCGGAAGTGCGCGCAACCCACAGTCCGCGAACGCGGGCTCGGGACGCAGCAGGTGGAGCGTCTGCTGAGCGAACGTCTTCCGACGGCGCGCATCGCGCGGATGGACGTCGACACGACGAGCGGCAAGTGGGCGCACGCCACGATTCTGGACCGCGTGGCGCGGCACGAGGTGGACGTCCTCCTCGGCACGCAGATGATCGCCAAGGGGCTGGACTATCCGAACGTGACGCTGGTGGGAGTGGTCGACGCGGATGTGGGGATGAATCTCCCGGATTTCCGCTCCGCGGAGCGGGCCTATCAACTCATGGCGCAGGTCTCGGGGCGGGCCGGCCGCGGACCCAAGGGCGGGCTCGTGTTCATCCAGACTCGGTTGCCGGATCACCACGCGGTCCGGGCGGCGCTCGCGCATGACTACGCCGGATTTGTGCGACAGGAGCTCGCGGACCGACAGACGCCCGCCTACCCGCCCACGGTGCGCCTGGCCAATGTGGTCTTCAGCGGGCTGCGCGAGGACGAGACCGCCCGCCTTGCCCAGCGCGGCGCCGACTGGCTGACCCGGCTCGTCGCGCGCCACGGACTCGCGGCGCTCGACGTGATCGGTCCGGCGCCATGCCCGATCGAGCGTATCAAGGCGCGGTGGCGGTGGCACGTCATGCTCAAAGCGGTCCGGGCGGCCGACCTCACGCGTGTGATCCGGTACTTCGCTGCGAGGTTCCCCGTCCCGCACCGCGCCGGCCTGCGCCTGATCATCGATCGCGATCCTGCGGCGCTGCTGTAGGGCGCCGTCGCGCGACGTGCGGGGGCACCCAGCGAGCGCAAGCATCGTCGTGCGCGGCGCAGCGCCGACGTCGCCGGGGCTCTGCCGGCCGACCGGGGCGCTTGCTCCATCCGCAGGCGCCACTTCATCTTGCAGTGGTGACTCGGCTCTCCTCTCCGGATTTCTCATCGCCCCGGTTCGCTGCGGCACCCGACGCCAGCTTCGTCGCTGCGCCCGCGGACGGCGTGCTGCCGACTCACTTCTTTTCCACCACGAACCTCCCGACGTTCGTCCGCGTGGGCGGGGAGTGGCGTCTGCCGCGCGAACCCCGCATGGACTCGGCGCTCGTACTGGATGCGCACGGGGAGCTGTGGGTACGCGAGGGGCGCCGGGTGCGCCAGGGCGAGCTCGTGGCCACGGGCGAGAAGGAGGACGGCAGCGAGGGGATCTTCGTCTGGAGCGACGCCTTTCTGGGCGCGGCCAGCGACAGCGAGTTCAAGTTCATGACGAGCGAGGTGTCGCGCGAGAAGCCCATCGACTACTCGCTCATGGCGCGCATCCTGATCGACGACCGGGAGCGCGGAGGCTACCCGATCTGGGTGGCTGGACCGGCCCTCGTGCACTCGCGCGCCCGGTCCGACTTCGTCTGGTTCATCCAGCACGGGTTCGTAGGCGCGCTCCTGGCGGGGAACGCCGTTGCCGTGCACGACATCGAGGCATCGATCTACGGCACCACGTTAGGCATGACGCGCACGGGCGAGGTGGCGCAGGGAGGCCATGCGCTGCACATGCGGGCCATCAACCGCGTGCGCGCCGCGGGCTCGATCGGCGCGGCGGTGGAGCAGGGTATCATCACCGACGGCATCATGCACGCCTGCGTGCGGAAGGGCGTACCGTTCGTGCTGTGCGGCTCGATCCGCGACGACGGGCCCCTCCCGGAGGTCCACACGGACACACTGGCCGCGCAGGACGCGATGCGGGCGCACGCCGTGCGAGCGACCCTCGCCGTCATGATCGCCACCGCGCTGCACTCCATCGCCACGGGCAACATGCTCCCGGCCTTCATCATGGAGCCCGACGGGGGGTTGCGCGAACTGCCGACGATCTGCGTGGATTCCTCGGAATTCGTCGTGAGCAAGCTGAAGGACCGCGGGACGCATCAGGCGTTCGCGGTCGTCACCAACGCACAGGACTTCATGCACATCTTGCGATTGTACGTGGAGCGCGAGCTGGACCAGCGCCGCCTGACGACAGCCTCCGTGGGCGCGACCAGCAGAGGCGCGCAGTGACCGAGACCCAGCAGCGCTTTCTCCGGGCGATCGCCGATCGGCTGGGGGCGCGCCCCGTCGTGGAGGTCCGCCTCTTCCCGGCGATCCGGCAGGGACCGCACGAGTCGGGCGTAGCCGTCGTCGCGGTCGAGGAGGCCGGCGACGAAGAGCAGGGCGAAACCGTGCCCGCGGTCTCCGGACCGGATGCCGACGTCACTGGTGTGCAGTTGCACCCGAACGCCGACAGGGAAGCCGCCAGCACCGCAGAGCCGCCTCCGGCCAGCGCAGCCCTCGGCACCGAGGGGAGCGCACAGCCGGAAACCGCGGACTCCAGCCGTCCGCGCAGCAACCCGCTACCCGCTCCAGCCGCCGGCAATCATTCACTCGCCGCCGGTGGCCACCCCCGGCTCTCCATCCTGACTGCCCGCTTCAGGCTCACGGTGAAGGGACCCGATCGCGGCAAGTGGGAGTTCGACCTCGTCCATGACGCGGACGCGCCGCTCGAGACGATCGAGCCGGTGGTCCGCGGCGTCGCTCGGCGCGTCGGTGACGCCGGGGAGCCCGATCTGCTCTCGCCGGCGGCCTTCCACCGGGCGGTCACCGAGCCGTGGTGGACGGCGACGACGTAACGCACGTCGAACACCGACGCACGCCCGAGACCGGCACGCTAGGTTTCACGGCATGGATTCCGCCTCGATCGGAGTGGCGGTCGCCTTCGGCGCGGGACTGCTCTCCTTCCTCTCGCCGTGCGTGCTGCCTCTCATCCCCAGCTACGTCACGTTCATCACCGGCGTGGGGCTCGATGACCTCACGAAGGCCCGGCGCGCCTCGCTCGTGCACGGTCTCCTTTTCGTCCTCGGCTTCACGCTCATCTTCCTCGCGCTCGGCGCCGGCGCGACCGCGCTGGGAACCACGCTGCTGCGCCAGCGCGACTGGATCAGCCGCATCGGGGGCGTCATCATCATCCTCTTCGGCCTGTATCTCCTCGGCGTGCTGAACATCGGCCTGCTCTCGCGCGAGCGACGATTCCATCTCGCCGACAAGCCGGTCGGCTACCTCGGAACCGTGTTCGTCGGCATGGCGTTCGGGGCAGGCTGGACCCCGTGCATCGGGCCGATACTCGGCTCCATTCTCGTGTATGCGTCGAGCCAGGCCGATTTCGGGCGCGGCATGGGACTTCTCACCGCCTATTCGTTAGGCCTCGCGGTGCCTTTCCTCGTCTCGGCGCTGGCCGTGGAGCGTTTCATGGCCTTCTTCCAGCGCGTGCGCCGGCAGCTCGTCTGGGTCACGCGAGGCACCGGCGTCGTGATGGTGGCCATCGGGCTCCTCATGGTTACCAACTACTTCACGATCCTGTCGACGTACCTGCAGGCGCTCACCCCCGATGCGCTGCTGCGCCGCCTGTAACCGTCGAGCCTGCCGGAACTTGCGCGCCGTCCGTGACGCGTATCACGCAGGTGGGGAGCCGCGATTCCATATCTTTGCCGATTGCCAGCTGGCGCCGGCTCAATCCGGCACTTTTGGATGACCAAGGGTAACACACGGCAGTCCTATAGACTGGACACCGATGTCAACGATACTGGGAGGAGACACGATGCAGTCCGTATTTCGCCGGATCGCCCTGCCGGTCGCACTCGTCGCGACGGCCGTGTTTGCCGCCTGTGGTGGGAATGACGACAACAGCGCGCTCGAGCAGGACAGCGCGCTCGCCCGTGATCTGGCCCGTGCCGGCGTCGACTCCGCGGCGCAGCCCGAGCTGAAGGACATTCCGGCGGCGGAACCCGCGCCGGCGACGAAGGCGCCCACCACCTCCGGCACGCGCACCCCGGCTCCGCGCCCGAAGACCAGCCCGACGCCCCCGCCGCCGGCCGAGCCGCCCGCGCCGACCAGGAGCGGCGACAACACCGTGACGAAGAGTGAGCCGGGCAGCGAGCCCGCCCTGGGAGCCATTCCGGCCGGCACCGCGCTCGCGCTCACGTCGGCGCAGAAGGTCTGCACCAACACCAACAAGGTGGGCGATCGCTTCACGGCCACTACCGACGCGGCCGTCACGGGCAGCAACGGCGCCGTCATCCCGGCGGGATCCAGGGTCGTCATCGAGATCACGGAACTTCACCGCAGTGAGAACGCGAACGACAAGATCGTCATGGGCTTTCGCGTAGTCTCGCTGACCGCGGGCGACAAGACCTACTATCCCGAAGCCGAAGTCGTCTCCGCGGAGATCGACCGCGTGCGCGCCTCCTCGACCGCGAACGACGCGAAGAAGGTGCTCGGCGGTGCCGTGGCCGGCGCGATCATCGGTCAGGTGATCGGCAGGGACCGGAAGGGCACGTTGATCGGCGCCGCCGCCGGTGCCGCCGCGGGCGCGGGTGCCGCGGCCGCCACGGCCGACTTCGACGGCTGCGTCGAGATGGGTTCCGCAATCTCGGTGAAGCTGACCACGGCCCTGACCGTGGCGGCGGTGGAGTAGCGCGCCGGAAGTCCGCGACCGGACGCAGGGTGCAGAGGCCCGGGCAGCACGCCCGGGCCTCTTCGGCGTTGGCCCACCGCGACGCCAGTCCGCTCGGTAACCCGCGCGTAGCGCGACGCGAGTGATGCTGCACTGCCGGAGGGTCTGGGTGTTCCCGGGCGGGTTGTCACGCTCGTGCGGTGTAAGGAAGGAGCGCATCGCGATGCCATGGCACCGGTCAGCTTGAACGTGCATGCCAGCCGCGCGTAGGTTGCCTCCGCGCCGCTCGATCCCCGGCCCAGCGATCAGCTTCCTGCTCCACCCAACCAGCAATCAGCACCCAGCCGAGAAGCGCCAACCCTCCCCCCGCCCCCG
>DATIGO010000226.1:0-3638 GCA_035454665.1 Gemmatimonadaceae bacterium
GAGAACCGGCTCGTGTTCACGCTGGTCTCCGACACGTGCGAGATCCGGTCGAGCTACCTCGTGAACCTGCGTTGGGCGAAGGCCGCGGGCGCACCGTCCGTGTCGCCTTCACCAGAAAGGCACATCTTCCGCACGGGTTGACGACACCGCGACGATCTCCGGCGGCTAGCATGCCCGTCAACGATACTCATGGTGGCGCATGCGAGCAGAGCGGATCAGGGTGGGTCCCATCGGGTGCGCGCTCGTCGCGGCACTCGCGTCCGATATGGCGGCACAGCAGCCCGCGCCGCGTCCCAACAATGGCGGGCTCCCCGCCGTGTCGCCCGGTGGCGACGCCATTGCCTTCGTCTCGAATCGCGGGGGCGCGCAGGACGTCTGGGTGACATCAGTGGAGGGATCCGGGGTGATCCAGGTGACGCGCACCCCCGACTTCGAGAGCGCGCCGGCCTGGACCGCCGACGGACGGCTGGTCTTCTCGCGATGGGTCAACGACACGGCGCGTGTCTTCGCCGTTTCATCGGGCGACACCGCCGTGCGGCAGATCGGCATCGCCACGGGCCGATCGCCGCTGATCTCGCGCGATGGCCAGCGGCTGCTGTTCTCACAGGGCGCATTTCCAGCGCTCCAGATCGTCGAGGCCCGTTTGGACGGGAGCGGGGCGCGGACGCTCACGCGTTCGCCCTCGATGCAGTTCAACGCCGTCTGGTCGCCGGATGAGCGGCTGATCGCCTTTGCCCGCGCGGATTCGTCCCGCCAGCTGCAGATCTGGGTCATGCACGCCGACGGCACGAACGAGCGGCAACTCACGCACTTTTCCACCGACGACGGAAGCCCGCAGTGGCCGGCCTGGTCTCCCGACGGCCGGCGCATCGCCGTGCAGTCCGGGAAGTACGACCGCCAGCAGCCGAGCGCGAGCACGGCCCATATCTGGATCATCGACGTGGCGACGGGCTCCGCCACGAAGCTCGCGGCCCATGCTCAGCCTTACCTGGATGAGACGCCGTCCTGGTTTCCCGACGGGCAGCGCATCGCTTTTCAGAGCGATCGGACCGGGCGCATGGAGATCTGGGTCATGAACGCCAATGGGACCGGGGCGCGACAGGTCACTCGCTGATCCTCCGCGCAACCCAGCGGTCGTCACCCGTCGCGCGGGAGGTGAGGCTCCACCCTCGGCTGCCGCACGCGCCCGGGATGAGAGGACGAAACGGGGCGGCGAGGTGGCGCGTAATCCGGTCATGCGGGCCGAACTCGAGCAGCGATTCCGGCAAGTGTTCACCGAGCTGGCCGACGTGCCGGACGAGGAGTGGCAGTTCTTCTGGTCGCACGTCCAGGAGCAGCGATTCAAGTCGGGGGCGCACCTCTTCCGCGACGGGAAGCCCGCGCGCGCGATCCATTACCTGTTGAGCGGCCTCGTGCGCATCTACCACAACGTGGATGGTGCCGAGTTGGTGCGCGGGTTCGACTATGAAGGGCGCTTCGTCGCGGTCTTCGAGTCGATCCTGACGGGGGATCCGTCAGGGGTGAACGTGCAGGCGCTGGAGCCCACGCACACGCTCTGGTTTCCCGGCGCGATGCTCAAGCATCTCTACGAGCGCCACCTCTGCTGGGAGCGGGTGGGGCGGAAACTGCTCGAGCAGCAGTGGCTGCGGCGGCAGGACAAGGAGGCGCGCTTCCGGATCTACTCGCCCGAGGCGCATTACCGGCTCCTGCTCGAGCGCCGATCGCCGCTGGTCTCGCGCGTTCCACTACGTCAGCTGGCGTCGTATCTCCAGATCGCCCCCGAGACGCTGAGCCGCATCCGAGCCAGACTCCGGAAGGGGGTGTCGGCGGTGGATGAGTGATGAGGGAGGGCGGTAACGTGGGGCTGGTTGCTGGTTGCTGGTTGCTGATGGCTGGAGCTGATTGCTGCGTGCGGATTCCCGTGGCGGCGCCTCGGCACCTTCACCCGTCACCGGTCACGGCTCTGCCTCCGACTTGATCGGGATCAAGACATGATCCTCCGGGCCAGTGCACCTTGGACACGTGCACACGCATTGGAGGATCGGTGGGACCGGCGAGACGAATCGGTACTATCATGATGCTGGCGGCGGCGACGGCGCTCGACGCGCAGGATGCTCCGGCGCGGCCCTGGCGGCAGTACGCGTCACCCGCGGGGGCGGGGTTCTCGGCGGCGGCCCTCGAGGACGCGCGGCGTTATGCCGACAGCGTCCGGTCGGGCGCCGTCATGGCGATCTACCGGGGGAACGTCCTGGTGGCGTGGGGCGACGTCACGCGCCGGCTCGAGCTGCATTCGGTGCGCAAGAGCGTCGTGAGCGCGCTCTACGGCGACGCCGTCGCGCGCGGACAGATCGATCCGGCGCTCACGCTGGCCCAGGTGGACATCGACGATCGTCAGGCGCTCACCCCCGGGGAACGCGCGGCGCGGCTGAGCGATCTGCTGGCGGCGCGCTCGGGCGTCTACCTCCCTGCGGCCTATGCGGCCGAGGACCAGGACCGCGAGCGCCCCGCACGCGGGAGTCACGCCCCGGGCACGCACTTCTTTTACAACAACTGGGACTTCAACGTCCTGGGCGTGATCTACGAGCGCCTGACGTCGAACGGCCTGTTCGATGCGTTCACCCGGCGCATCGCCCAGCCGTTAGGCATGGAGGACTGGCGCCCGGACGACGGTTTCCTCGTGTATGAGCCGAGCCGGTCGCAGCACCCCGCGCACACCTTCCGGCTCTCGGCGCGGGATCTGGCCCGCTTCGGGCAGCTCTATCTGCAGCGCGGGTCGTGGAACGGCCGCGAGGTGATCCCCGGGGACTGGGTTGCGCGGAGCACCCGGCCCGTCTCCGATTTCGGCGGCGGCCGCGGGTACGGCCTCCTCTGGTGGACGTACGCCCCCGGCTCGCCGGGGGCGCGCTATCCGTCGCTCTCGCGATACACGATGTACGCGGGATCCGGCACCGGCGGGCAGCTGGTCCTGGTCATCCCGGAGGCGGAGCTCGTGATCGTTCATCGTGGCGACACGGACAACGGCCGCGAGGTGTCGGGGCGCGACGCCTGGACCATTGCCGAACGGATCCTCGCCGCGCGGCAGGGTGAGCCCGCGTCCACGCCGACGCTCGCGACGCTGCGGCCGGTACCGTTCGCGAGTCAGGCGCCGGAGGTGCCCCGCACGCGCTACGTCACGCTCGACACCGCGCTCCTGTCCGCCTACGCCGGGGAGTACGAGCTTTCGCCTGACCTGGCCATCCGGGTGTTCGTGCATGCGGGTCGTCTCTTCGCGACCTTCCCCGGCCGTGGTGAAGCGGAGCTGCTCGCGACCGGCACGGCCGAGTTCACGATCATGCCGGTGGCGGGTGTGCGCGTCATCTTCCAACGTGATGCCGCGGGCCGCGTTAGCCATCTCGACGCGACCATCGGCCGCGAGGCGTTGCGCGCTCGAAGGCGCTGATGCAGTGGCGCGCCGCGCGCGACGCGTGAATTCTTCACGAGCCATGCGCGCGGGTCACCACTCGGAAAGCCAACGCCGCCGTCGGCTGCGAACCAGCCGCCTCTGGATCCTGGCGGGGATCCTGGGCGGGTTGACGCTCTTCAGCATGGCGAGCGCCATTCACGACACGAGCCAGCGGCGCGAGGCCGCGGGGCGTGTC
>DATIGO010000227.1:0-2384 GCA_035454665.1 Gemmatimonadaceae bacterium
CACGCCTGCGGAGGCAGCCGGGTCTGGAGCAGCGAGATGAACTGACCCGTCGCTTCCGCCACGTCCAGGTCGCTCGTGCTCCGGCCCGCACTCGGCCAGACCTCCGAGAGGCGCTTGAGCACACGCGCGTACGGCCGGCCAACGGAATCCGCGTCGAGCCAGGAGAGACAGCCGAGTATCGCACGCGCGCGAGCGGTCGCCGGCGGATGCCTGCGATCCCCGGCGTCGTTAGGGTTCAGTTCCAGCTCGAGGCACGTACACGCATAGGCCGGTCCCAGCAGCCAGGTCGCGAACACGTCGGCAAAGAGCTCCTCGAGGAAATCCGCGCGCTGCGCCTGCAGGACCTTCGCGCTCGCGGGCAGCATCGCGGTGAGCCCTTCCCCGGCCAGCCCGGCGATCATGGCTCGCACCGGCGTGCCATCCTCGCGCCGGAGACGCGACGCCGCAAAGTGCCCGAGCTCGTGCGCGACCACGGGCAGGAGCCAGATGCTGTACTGCGGGAAACGGACGCTGATGACCTCCGTGGCCTCCTCGAAGACGTCGCCGCCTCCGACCACGGCTTGGCGGCGCCACGGCAGGTCCGTCAGGGCGGCGAGCTCAGTGAGCAATCCGTCGGCCACGAGTGCCGCGCCATGGTCGAACCCGGCGGCGCGAAAGGTCTCGGCCTGAACATGCGTGAGGAAGCGATCGTAGAGCCGTTCGATCGCACGCGACTCCTGCTCGAGCCGCGACCAGCCGTCACCCAGATCCGCATCGGGCGCTCGCTGCGCGAGAGAGGTCCGCAGCGCCACGAGTGAGCGCACGCGGTTCGCGAATTCGATGGCGAAGTGCGGCTCGAGCTGGCCGCCGATCAGACGGCGCAATCCGTCCGACTCCAGAAGGCCGTTCGCAGCACGCAGTGTCTCGAGTCGGCCCTCGATCTGCGTGAGCAGTATCTGGAGTCCCGCCATTGATTGGCACTCCCGAGGCCGAAGGCCGGAGAAACGTCGGCCCTGTCAGCCGCACCGAGAAGGGTGAAGGGCGGCCGTATGGGCGCGCACCCGCGCGCGAACCAACCACGGGGACGCTCGCCAGATGATACAGCCGACCCTGCCGGGATGCCAGAATTGGTGGAGCAGGACTGGGACGACACGTCGCCGGGTCTGAGCGCGCGACCGGCGAGCAGGAGCCGGCGCTCTGCCGCCGTCCCAGCTCCCGCGATCGCAGGCTCCCCCGCCCCGGTCCGGCATGCCGACCGTCCGGCAGGGGAGCCGCCCCTGATGTCACACGGGCTGCGTCGTCAGGTACATGAGCGAGGCCGGCGTCGTCAGCATCTCGCCCGTCTCGAGCAGCGTCTTGAGCCCCGAGAGCACCATCGGCCAGCCACCATACAGCTCCTCGTTCGCCCCGTCGCGCAGCTGGTCGTGAACGACCGTTAGGCGGCACGAATCACCGACCGGCTCGATCTCCCACGTCACGCGCGAGGTCCCCTCGGCCTTCACGTCGTCGCTCCACAGCGCGCGGAAGCTCTGCACCAGCCGCCGCGGTGGATCCACCTCGAGGTTCTCGCCTTCGGAGATCGGCATGTCCGGAGCGATGGTCATGTCCGTGGTGCGCGCCTCGTACCGCGATCCCGCCGTCCAGTCCGAGTACACGCCCACGCCGAACGAGTACTTCCGGCGCAGCGCGGGATCGGTGATCGCCTGCCACAGGCGCCCGGGCGTCGTCTTGATGTAGATCTCGAATACCTTCTGCATCGTTCCCTCCCCGTCCTCGAGATTGGCCTTGAGGCCGCTGAGCAGCGCGGCCCACCGCTCGCTGTACTTGTCGATCCACCGGTCGTGGATGAGCCGGATCGGCACCGCGTTCAGGAAGTGCAGCTTCTCGCGTCCGCGCCGCCTGGTGACGACGAGCCCCGCCTCCTCGAGCACGCGCAGATGCTTCATGACACCAAATCGCGTCATGGCGATCCGTCCCTCGAGCTCGCTCAGCGTCTGGCCGTCCCGCCGGAAGAGCTCGTCCAGGAGACTCCGGCGGGTCGCGTCGGCGAGGGCCTTGAACACGAGATCCACGGCGCGGAGTATAGGTGACCATTTGGTCACCTGTCAACCCCGACTCCGTGCCAGTCTCCAGCGTGCTTCCGGCTGCCAGCCGAGCCAGCCCCAGCCATCCCTGGCCCTGCGGCATCGCGGGATGCGTGCGGCCACCTGGATCTCGCGCCAACCAGCAGGCCTCCTCCGCGTCGTCTCGCGGCTGGCCCGGATTACACGTGATCCCCATCTTGCTCCCTACACCCCCCCCCGCCCCCAGCCACCCCCCCCCCGCCGGGTTTTCACAATAAACTCCCTCGCTTAGCACGTGTACAAGCGTCTTGGGGCGCGCAGGCGGTGTCCCCCCCGCGCGCC
>DATIGO010000228.1:0-3135 GCA_035454665.1 Gemmatimonadaceae bacterium
TCCTCGGGGATCCCGGTCTTCTCGTCGGCGTGGTGATGGGGCACCGGTCGGCGCCAGGGCGCGGTGGATGCGCGCAGGGCGACGCGTCACCGCTCTGTACTGCGGCGGGGCGAGTGCGCGGCGCCTATGGCCCTTCCGCACACCTGAGTCTGGCGTTCCGCCCGGCCACTCCGCGGCGCCTGGGTGTCACGACGCGGTACATTCTCACGAACGCGGCAGACGCGATGCAGCAGGACGTCGTTGTGCTGCTCGTCTGGCGCCCACCGGCGCATAGAGCGCCCGGACGAGCGCACCTGAGACCGGGATGTCTCCGTCGCAAGCGCTCGACTGGCCATTCGACATTGCGATCCTCGACTCACGGGTCGCGGAGAAGGGGAGAAACGCCATGATGCCTCGCTTCCGTGCCCTGATCCTGGTCTGCCTCGTGAGCGCAACGAGCCGCGCCCCGGGCCAACAGCCACGGCACGCCGATCACGTCCTGGGCATCGTGGATTTTCCGGTCTCGTGTAGTGCGTCGGCGCGGATCCAGTTCAACGACGGGGTTGCCCTGCTCCATCACATGACCTATCCGCGGGCGCGCGAGATCTTCGAAGCCGTCGCGGTGGCCGATCCCCGGTGCGCCATGGCGCACTGGGGCATCGCGATGACCCTCTTTCAGCCGCTCTGGCCCACGCGTCCCGGACCCGCCGAGCTCGCGCGCGGATGGGCGGCGGTTCAGCGGGCCTACGCGCTGCGTCCGGGGAGCGAGCGCGAGCGCCTCTACGTAGACGCGGCGGCCGCGTTCTTCCGCGAGCCGGAGGGGAGCGACTACTGGCTCCGCATCCGGCGGTGGGAGGAGGCAATGGCGAAGACCTACGCGGCGTTGCCGCAGGACCCCGAGGCCGCCGCCTTCTACGCGCTCGCGCATCTCGCGACCACGCCGGCGACCGAGGTCACGCGGGCGCATGCCGATCGCGCCGCGGAGCTGCTCCTGCCGCTCTACGAGCGAAATCCGGATCATCCGGGGGCGATGCACTATCTGGTCCACGCGAATGATGTGCCCGGCCGGGAACGCGAGTCGCTCGGGATCATTCGAAGATACGAGACGATCGCACCGCGCAATCCGCACGCGCTGCACATGCCGACGCACGTCTACACCCGGCTCGGCGACTGGGAGGCGGTGATCCGCGGGAACCTGGGCGCGGCGGAGGCAGCGCTGCTGCATCCGGCCGGCGATCGGGGAGAGTTCGTCTGGGACGAATTTCCCCATGCGATCGAGTATCTCGTGTACGCGCATCTGCAGCAGGGGGCCGATGACGCGGCCGCGGCGCAACTGCGGCGGCTGGAGGAGACGCCACGATTGGAGCCATCGTTCAAGACCGCGTTCCACATGGCGTCGACGCGCGCGCGATACGCGCTGGAGCGTCACGACTGGCGGGCCGCGGGCGCGCTCGTGGCACGCGAGCCCGCGATGCTCGCCTGGGATCGCTTCCCGTGGCCCGAGGCCGTGACGTGGTTCGCACGGGCCATCGGTGCGGCACGGGGCGGCGATCTCGCCTCCGCGAAGGCGTCCGTCGAGCGGCTCAACGTCCTGGAGCGCGCGGCGACGTCAGCGGGCGAGGAGTTGTTCGCTCGGAACATCCGCATCCTGCGGCTCGGCGCCGCCGCCTGGCTCGCGCATGGGATGGGCCAGGATACCGGTGTGGCACTGCTGCGAGAAGCCGCGGCGCTGGAGGCGTCGACGCCGAAGCACGCGGTGACACCGGGACCCACCATTCCGGCGGAGGAGTTGCTGGGCGACCTGCTGATGGCCCGTCGCACCCCGGCGGAGGCCCTCCCGGCCTACCGCCGCTCGCTGGAGTCGTACCCGCGCCGGTTCAACAGCGTGCTGGGCGCGGCACGCGCGGCACGCGCGACGGGTGATTCGGCGGCGGCGCGCGTCTATTACGGACAGCTCCTGGAACTGGCTCCGCGGAGCGTGAGACGGGCGCCGTTCGATGAGGCGCGCGCGTTCATGGCGCGCACGCCGTAGTGGCCGGCGGTGCCGGCCTCCGTGGCCGCAGGCCGCGATGTCCGTCACCTCCCCCGCCGGACCGAGGGCGGGCATATTCCGACCATGCGCCTCGCGACGTTGTGTGCACCTTCAATCGCACGACCCGTTCTGGCGCTGCTCGCGGCCGTGCCCTTCACCACGTGCGTCACGACGCGCGGCGCGCCGGCCGACCTCCCGCCGTACACCTTCACGATCCCCGTCCCCACCGACAGCGCCATGCGGGTGCTGCGCGTGGCGCTCGAGGCCGAGCACGTCCTGGTGGAGCCGGACGCGGTCGCGGGGGCGCGCACGCTGCGCGGTTCCTTCGTCGTGCGGCAGGGCGGGCTCGGAGAGACGGAGGTCTTCCTCACGGGGCGCGTCAGCGACGACGATGATATCCTCCCGCCCGCCGCGCGGATCGAGCTGGAGGTCAGCGTACGCGAGCGGCGGCGGCCGATCGTCATGGCCCCGGCCGACGTCCGCACCGGCGGAACGCGCCCCGAGATGACTACGGTGAACCCTAACGACAAGGAGACGATCGGCGTGCTGGTCCGGATCCGCGACCGCCTCACGAGTGCAGGCGCCGTCCGTGCGGCGCGCGGCACGCCATCCTGACCAGGAGCGGGCGCACTCGGCGTGAGACTCTCCTGTCGCGCGGTGCTGTTCGATCTCGATGGCGTGCTGGTGGACTCGCACCTCGTCGTCGAGCGCACCTGGCAGCGCTGGCTCGCCCGACACGATCTCCACATCCCCGGCCTCGTGGCGCGGGCACACGGCCGCCGGAGCGTCGAGACCGTCCTCGACGTCGCACCGCATCTCGACGCCGAAACGGAAGTGCGCTGGCTGGCGGAGGCGGAACTCCTGGACACCGATGGCCTGGTCGCCCTTCCCGGCGCCCAGGCCGCCATCGCGGCGCTGCCGGAGGCACGCCGCGCCGTCGTCACGTCGGGTGGGCGCGCGCTCGCCAGCTTGCGCCTTCATCAGGTCGGGCTCCCGCTTCCCGCGGTCCTCGTCGCCGCGGAGGACGTGCGCGCGGGCAAGCCCTCTCCCGAGTGTTACCGGCTTGCCGCGTCCCGACTCGGGGTGGATCCCGCCCAGTGCGTCGTGGTCGAAGACACCCCGGC
>DATIGO010000229.1:0-22468 GCA_035454665.1 Gemmatimonadaceae bacterium
TTCATGCCTCCTGTCGCTCCCGTGGCTCCTCCGCTCCGGTGCGATGGAACAGGACCGCCAGCAGCCCTGCCACGACGAGGAACACCCCGACGTACCCCACGATGCCGATGTTGCGGAGCCGCATGTCGCCGGTAACCACGCCGCTCAACCCGGCGAGCGCGAGGCCTCCGCTCGCGAGCATCAGCGCACGGATCGTACCGCGCAGCCGGCTGCCGCCGAAGACCGGCGCGGCGAACAGCATCGAGAGTGCGAAGAAGACGTCCCACGCGAGGATGTCGATCGCGTACGCCACGGAAGGCCACTCGAACGACAGGGCACGCATCAACGCCGGCTGTCCGGCGAAGTCGGCGGCCCGGCTCACGGTGAGAATGACGAAGTGCAGCGCGCAGGTCAGGACCGCGAGCAGGCCCATGAAGACGAGCGCCGCCAGGCTGAGGGCCCTGGCTCGCGGCGGCGCCCACGCGTGCACCGCCACCATGAGCGTGACCATCGCCGGCGACATGACGATGATCAGGATCTCGAGGATCGTGAACATCGGGTCGCCGATCGGGTCCTGCGGTGACTCGAGGGACGCGAAGCCGACGACCAGCGTGATCGCGTAGGCGAGACCGAGGATCACGACCGCGACGGCGGACCCTGTTCCGAGCCGGCGGGCGGCCGGCGTGAAGTCGTTCATCGAGGGCCGGCAACAGCAGAGAACGGAATTGCCCTCGCGGTCCGGTGCCGCTGCCGACTTTCCCTGCCCACATCGCCGAGCACGAGGTGGCTCCGACCGACCGCGTTGCGTTCCAGGTTGAGCTCGCGCTTCGTGAAGGGCGTCGTCGCTCATCGTTCAGGCCCGTCCCATGCGGACGGGTCATGAGACACGGCCGCGGGCCATCCCGGCGCCGAGCAACGCACCGACCCCGGCGAAGCTCGTCACGGCAATGGGCACTACGGGTGTTCCGAGATTCGCCACCGCGATCGGTGCCGCAATGAGAAAGCCGAGCAGGGCGCCACCCAGCGCACCCGCCCGCAGTTCCCTCGGCAGCCAGCGGACAGCGGTCGCGGCGGCCACGGCGAGCACGGACGCGAGCACGCCGCCCACCATGGCGCCGGCAAACAGGCCCGCACGCCCGAACGCATTGCCCAGCACGGAGCCGGCCACCGCTCCGAATCCGGCGAGCAGCCACGTGAGCAGCAGTACGCGCACCGCCTTGATCTCGCCGGCCATGGAGCTCCCTGGTCGAGAGGGACCGGCGCCTGATCGGCGCCGCGCTGCGTGATCTACCGCGTACCGCCCGATGCCTCGCCGTGAACGAGCTGGTCGAGCAGCTCCCGGACCCTGCTTCGAATGGCCTCACGAGCCGCGTCGAAGCCGTCACTGACCGCGGGAAGACCGTCCCAGGTCTCGATCGGCACTTCGTTCGGAATCTTCGCGGCGACCTGGGGCTGATCGAAGGTGACGACGCACACCGCCCCCCGCAGCTCCGAGCTCGCAAAGGCCTTGGGCGGTTCGCGCAGATGAACGCCCTCCGAGGCGAGCCGCTCGACGACGACCGGTGCGATGGCCGGATCGGGAGCGGCCCCCCGCGCCATGGCGCGGATCGCGGCGCCGCGCGCCTCTGCCAGCCAGTTGAACTCGATCGCCGCGAGGACGCTCTTCGCGGCGCCGTGCTCGCAAACGAAAACAACGTGTCCCGGAGTCATGAAGAAGGTCCTGCTGATGGAAGCAAGGAAGGCGGAGTGGGTCGTGCGTGTCGGACGGCAGGTTCAGACGAGCGTGCAGAACTATGGAGTATACAGAGCATCCCGAGCATACCCGAATCTGTGATACACGACCAGAGGAGCAGAGCGTGCAGGACACAATGGCCTTCACCCCCAGGCCGGCGCCGGTGGTCCAGGCCAGGGGAGGGGCGGCTTGCGGGGCCGGGTGGAGCGTGCAATAGTTGCCTCTGTCAACTATCGGACGAGGATCCATGTCCGGCACGCTCGCCGCCGCTCAGCAGCTGCGGCGCTTCAATCGCTTCTACACGCAGCGCCTGGGACTCCTGAACACCCGGCACCTGCAGAGTCCGTTCACCCTCGCCGAGGCGCGCGTGATCTACGAGCTCGCGCATCGCGAGCGTCCCACGGCGAGCGAGATCGCCGTCGCGCTCCTCGTGGACGAGGGGTATCTGAGCCG
Source organism: Gemmatimonadaceae bacterium (assembly GCA_035454665.1). Lineage (GTDB taxonomy): Bacteria > Gemmatimonadota > Gemmatimonadetes > Gemmatimonadales > Gemmatimonadaceae > DATIGO01. The sequence continues at coordinate 2,165 of DATIGO010000229.1, forward strand.
CATCCTGCAGCGGTTGCGCGAGCGCGGCATGGTGCGCGCGCGGACCGCCCAGCACGATGGACGTCAGCGGTGGCTCGCCCTCACGCCGAAGGGACGCAGGGCGTTTCAGACCCTCGACGCGCGCGCCACGGACAGCGTGGAGCGGCTGATCCGGAACCTCCCGCCCGCTCGGCAGCAGCAGCTCGTGGACGCGGTGGCCACGGTGGAGACCCTGTTGTCGGACGCGCCGCCTGCCGGCACGGTCGGGCTGCGCCCGACGGCGCCAGGAGATCTGGGCTGGGTCGTGCAGCGGAACGCGGAGCTGTATCACCAGGAATACGGCTGGAACGCGGACTATGAACGCCTCGTGGCTCGCATCGTCGGGGACTACGCCGCCGCGCCGGAAGGCCCGGTGAACCGGTGCTGGATCGCGACGGTCGGCGGGCACCGGGCGGGCTGCGTCTTTCTGATGCCGCACGAGGAACCCGGGGTTGCGCGCCTGCGACTGCTCCTGGTGGAGCCGTGGGCGAGGGGACACAAGCTCGGCACCCTGCTCGTGGCCACCTGCATCGACGGTGCTCGTGAGGCGGGATGCGCGCGCCTCACGCTGTGGACGAATGACGTGCTCGTGGCGGCGCGGCGGATCTACGAGCGCGCGGGGTTCCGGCTCGTGAAGAGCGAGCGGCACGAGAGCTTCGGCGCGTCGCTCGTAGGGCAGACCTGGGACCTGCTGCTGTAGACCCGCCCGCACGGCCGGCTATGGGCCGGCATCGCCACCGCCGCCGGTCGTCCCGGATGACTCCGCGTATGCCGTTCGCACCGCGGCGGGAATCCCGTTCGCTCGCGGCCAGCCGGGATGGCGTGCCTGGAGCTCCGTCTGCACGGTTCGGACGATGTCCTCGAGCGACATTCCCCCGGCCTTGAGCGCCCGTACCCGCGTGTCGATGGTCGTCATCACGGCCCGGTTGGCGGCGATGAGCGAGCCGTCGCCAATCTTCCCGTGCGCGGGCACGATCACGCGGGGACGCATCGCCTCGAAGATATCGAAGGCGCGCAGCCAGGCGCGCATGCTCGACTCCGCGCGCGCCGCCAGGAACGACTGGTTCATGACGACGTCGCCGGTGAACAGCACGCCGTCCTCCTCGATCAGAAAGCCGGTGTCACCGCGAGTGTGCGTCGGTCCCACGACCACGAGCCGCACGCGGACAGCGCCCAGGTCGAGCCGGTGCTCGCGGTCGAACGTGATGTCCGCCTCGAACACGGTGGCGTCCCGCAGCAGCTCCGCGGTCAGCGGCGAGCGGCCGGAGAAGCTCCGGATCTGCTGGGCCCCGCCCTGGCGGAACTCCTCGAGCTGGATGGTCGAGCCCACGTAGCGGGCCTCCTCCGGGAACGCCAGGAAGCCGGTCGTGTGCTCGGTGTGGAAATGCGTCGAGGCCACGTAGATCGCGTTGCCGGGGCTCAGGCGCCGCACCTGCCGCAGCACCGTCTCTCCGTTCCGGCGCCCCAGGCCCGGATCGATCACCAGCGTGGCGCTCGTGCCAACCACGATGCCGACGTTAGGCACCAGGCCGACGTCGCGGTCGGGGATGACCCAGGTGTGCGCGCCCACCTGAACGATGGTGTCGGCAGGAACGAGCGGGTCCGCCGCGGTGCGCTGCTGGGCCCCCGCGTGGGAGGCCGCGAGCACGGCGAGCGCGGGCAGGAGGGCGGTGGCAAGCGTGCGATCGCGCATGGCGGTTCCTCCCGGGCCGGGTCGCGCTCGATGGCCGAGGGGCGGGCGGGGGCCACCGCGAGTCGAGCACCGCGGCCGTTCAACCCAACCTACGGCGCCACGCCGGAGAGGGCCAGCGAGCACGGCGGCGCGGCGCGCCATCACAGCAGTCCGCTCGCGAGCGTCGCGAATCCCAGGAACGTCAGGAAGCCCGCCACGTCGGTGATCGTCGTGAGCACGATCGACGACGAGGCGGCGGGATCCTGACGCAGGAGCGTCAGCGCCATCGGGACCGAGGCGCCGGCCACTCCGGCGATGACCATGGAACACACCATCGCAACCGCGATCACGGCGGCCAGACCGACGGACCGGCTCCATACGTAAACGGCGAGCCCCGTCACCAGCGCCACCGCGACGCCGTTGATCGCACCGACCGCCAGCTCCTTGCGTCCCACTCGGAACCAGTGGCGCACGCTAACCTCACGGAGTGCAAGTCCGCGCATCGCAACGGCCAGGGCCTGAGCGCCGGCATTCCCGGACTGTCCCGCCACGACCGGCAGCAGCACGGCGAGCGCGGTAACGCGAGCGATGGTGTCCTCGAACAGGCCGACGACCGCGGCCGCCAGGAACGCGGTCCCGAGATTGATCTGGAGCCAGGGCAGGCGCTTCCGCACGGCGAACCACGCGTTGGAGAGGGCGCGCTCCTCCCGGCTGGCGCCCACCATCGTCTGGATGTCGGCCGTGGCGTCACGCTGGGTAGCGGTCAGCAGATCCGCGTAACGGACCACGCCCAGCAGCCGGTTCGTGACATCGACGACGGGCAAACTCGTCAGGCGTCGCTCCTCGGCGATCGCAACCAGTTCCTCCTGCGGCGCGAACGCCTGGACGTGTGGTGGCGCCGTCTGTGCGAGTTCCTCGATCCGCACGCCCGGCTCCGCCAGCGCCAGGTCCTGAATGCCTACGGAGCCGGTCAGCCGCCCCTGCTCGTCCACGATGAAGACGTCGTGAATCGACTTGTTCCGGAGGGCGCGGATGTGAGACAGGGCCTCGCGCGCCGTCGCATCGGGCCGCAGCGTCGTCACACGCGGATCCATGACCGCGCCGGCAACACCCGGCGGGTACGTCAGCAGCTCGCCGAGCTCCCTCGCCAGGGCCGGACCGAGCGCGTCAAGCCGCGCCCGCCGCGCCGTCTCATCGAGTCGCGCCAGCAGCGTCGTGGCCTGCGCCGGCTCGAGCGCGGAGAGAATTCTCGACGCGTGGGGCTCGTTCAAGAGCTCGACCACTTCGGTCGCCTTGTCGGCCCGCATGTTCCGCAACGCATCGGCGGCGAGGCCGGCGTCCTGCCGTTCCAGCAGATCGGCCACGTCGCGACCGCGCATCCGCTCCAGCTGCCGCGCCGTCTCTCCGGGATGACGGCGGAGCGCGGCCTCTGCCAGGTGCCGCACGAGACGATCACGCGACATGATCAACCTCCCCGTCCGGCGCGCTCGACGCCGGTTCGGCCGCTCTGGGCAGCGTTATGGTGGAGAGCATGCCGGCGAGCCCGGCCCAATACAGCTCCGAGAGACCGACGAGGGTGGCCAGCATCTGCTGCCCCGTAGCTCGGCTCAGGCGCCGAACGGTCTTGTGCCGGATCGCCCCCACCAGCCTGTCGGCGGAATCGACGACGGGGAGCGCGTCATAGTCGTGCCACGCAGGATGCACCGCGATGGTCGCGAGCTCGGCGTAGGCGTCGAGCCGTACGACCGGCTGTCGCATCACCGCGGCAACGCGCGCCCTGGGACGCGCGGCGACCAGCTCCCCCAGCGCGAGGACGCCAACCAGCCTGCGCTCCCGCGTCACCACGTAGAGGTACGGAAGAAGGTGCTGACGTGGGCCGCGCAGCTGCTTCTGCGCGTCACCCGCGTCGAGGTCGTCGCTGATGGACAGGACCAGCGGATCGGCGAGTGCGCCGGCGGTGTTGTCCGGATAGGTGAGTGTCGCCCGCAGCTGGTCGCGACGCTCCTCTCCGACCCGCGACAGGATGTCGTCATGCCGGGAGCGCTCGATCCCACGCATCGTCGCGCCCGCGGCGTCCAGCGGAAGCGCGTCGACGATTCCGGCCAGGGATTCGTCGGTCAGTGCGTCTGCGCAGGCCGCGGCGGGCGCCGGTCCCAGTGCGCGGAAGACGGCGGCGGCGGTGTCAGCGGGGACACCGGCCAGGAACGCCGCTGCATCCACGGGCGGCGCGCGGTCCAGCACCCGCGCCGCCTCCTCGGGGTGCTTGCCGATGAACGCGGCCGCGACCCGCTCGTCCGCGGTCACGGCGCGCGCTCGGTGACCAGGAGCGACGCCTCCTCGCCGAACGTTCTGGCGGGGATCAGGACGCGGCCCTCCGGACCGGCCACGAACACCGCGGTCGGAGTCGTCTCGAGGATCTTCCCCTCGACGCCGGCCACGCGGACCGTCTGGCCGACGCGATACGCCTGCGAGACGTAGTACGACACGATGATGTTGCTCACGGCCGTCCGCGCGCCAAGCCCGAACGCGAGGCCGGCTCCTGCGAGGACCGTCCCCACGACGACCGCGACGATCACGATGAGCACGTCGGCCTTGATGCCGATCTGCTCGATTGCGACGACCATCGCCACCAGGATCACCGTGCCACGTGCGGTAGCGCCGATCACGGGCCCGAATGCGACTCCCGTGCTCGCGGCGGTGCGGGCTACCGCGCTGCCGATGAGCTTGCCGGCGATGAGCCCCGCGAACACCACCACGAGCGCGGCCAGCACGTTCGGCAGGTAGTACGCGACGCGGCTCAGAGAGGCGGTGACGACCGGCAGCCCGAGGGTCTCCATGGCGGCGGCTATGAAGAACACCAGGACGACCCAGAAGACGAATCCGCCGATCACACCGGGCGCCTGCGTCACGGCCCCGCTGCTCTCGATCGCGCCGTGCAGCGACGGCCGCCTTGCGAGGCGCGCCAGCATGGCATTGACCGCGCGGCGGGCCACCCACGCCAGGACCCACGCGAGCACCAGGCCGGCGAGCATGAGGATGGCAGCGCCGGCCAGCGCCGGGATCGAGTCGGCGACACTCTGCGATACTTCGCGAAACCCGGAGAAGGGATCCTGCTGCATCATGTGGCCTCCGGCCGGTCAATGGCCATTCGTTAGGGGAATCCTCGCGCGAGCACGGTGCAGAACAGTCGCCGCCGAGTGCGAGCGCGGGAGGTCGACCGCCGCTCGCACGTGCTGCTGTAACGGCCCTGTGCAGCCCAGGCAGGCCGCAGGCGTCCGGGTCAGCCGAGTACGTCGGCGAGCGTTGCGGAGAAACCCGGCAGGACGTCTTCGCCGTCGAGCAGGCCGTCGAGACCGATGATCGACACCGATCCGTCGCAGCGGAAGGTCTGCGCCTCGCGACGCTCGGGGTAGATCACCCAGACGAGGCGTGTGCCTGCGGCGAGCCACCCGCCGACCTTGGCCAGCACGTCGCCCCGCGAATCGTCGGGCGAAACGATCTCAGCGAGGAGATCGGGGGCCAGGGCGGCATACCCCCGGCGCGGAATCTGGTCAGCGCGGTCCTGCGCGAGGAATGCCACGTCGGGGGCGCGGACCGTGTCGGGCGCCGATTCGATCTTGAATCCGGTGTCCTGCCCAAACACGACGCCATGGCGGTGGCGCCGTACGTGATCCGAGATGAGGTGGCACAGGGTTGCCGCGAGGCGACCGTGCTCCGTGCCCGGCGGCTCGCGCACGACCAGCCGTCCCCGGATCAACTCCGTCTGCTTGTCCGGAAGGTGGAGCCGCGCCAGCTCCTCCGCAGACATGAGTTCGGGAAGTGGAGTCGGCGCTGGCATGCTCATAGTATCGCCCTCCTCGGCGGCCGCGAGCAATACCATCGCCATGCAGCGTCACTCCGGCGTCATCCGTAACACAGAGACGGGTGCCGGCGCCTTGTCACTCTTGCGCACTGGCTCGCCGACGCAGACGTTGACCACACGCCGCCTGACCCGGAGACGTCCCGTGAGGATGCAGCAGCCCGGCCGTCCGACCCGCATCGCTCGTCTGGCGGTGCCGCTGGCACTGGCGATCGCGATCGCGCCGATCGCCCTCGTCGCGGCGACGCGCGACGCGCCGCCCGCGGTGCAGGTCTCCACCCTGCCGGAACGCCTGAGCAGCGCGGAGTTCTGGAAGCTGGTGACGGACATCTCCGAGCCCGGCGGCTATTTCCGGATCGTCGACAACTTCACGTCGAACGAGCGGGAGGTGGGGCAGCTCTTCACGATGCTGCGCGAGCGCGGCACGCAGGGCGGTGTCTACCTGGGGGTGGGCCCCGAGCAGAACCTCACCTACATCGCCGCCATCCGTCCGGAGATGGCGTTCATCGTCGACATCCGTCGTCAGGCGGTGATGCAGCACCTGATGTTCAAGGCGATCTTCGAGCTCTCGAAGGACCGCGCGGATTTTCTTGCGCTGCTCTTCACCAAGCCGCGTCCCCCCGGGATCGACACCTCGACGGGCATTCAGCAGATCTGGGACGCCTATTGGCCCGTGGCGACGTCGGATACGGCGGCGTGGGCCGCGAACCACGCGCGCCTCGTCGAGCACCTCACCCGTGCGCACGGCTTCACGTTCACCGACGAGGAGGCAACGCAGCTCCGCCTGGTCTACCGGGCCTTCTACAACTACGGGCCGGTCATTTCCACGCGCGGCTCGCCGGGCGGGCGCGGACCGGGGAACGGCACGACCTTCGCCGATCTCACGGGCTACTCATACGATGCGTCGGGGCAGCCCCGGAGCTTCCTCTCCAGCGAGGAGAACTACCGCTTCGTGAAGGGACTGCACGAGAAGAACCTCATCGTTCCGGTGTCGGGGGACTTCGGTGGTCCCAAGGCCATCCGCGCGATTGGCGCCTGGCTCAAGGAACGGGGGGGCGTCGTGAGTGCCTTCTACGTCTCGAACGTGGAGCAGTACCTCTTTCAGGACCGCAAGGATCACGCGTTCTACGAGAACGTGGCCACGCTCCCGGTGAACGAGTCCAGCGTGTTCATCCGGCCGTACTCGCTGCGTCGTGGCGCGATCGTCGAGTCGCTCTGCCCCATCGCGGCCTTCCTGGTGCCGGCTCGCGTGGGACAGGTCTACAGCAACAGCGACGCCCTGGCCTGTGTGCGCTAGCTGATTCGGGCGGCGGCAATTCCTGGTAATTCGACTCTGACCCTCATTTCGCTGACTTCGGCCTAGCGCAGCGCAGTAGCCGGCGCTCCGGCGGGATCGGTCATCACGTCCGGGTAGGCGGTCGCGAGGGGGAACGTGCCGCCGGCCAGCTCGCGCGATACCCAGGCCCGCAGCCGCTGCCGCGTCTCGTCAGGCACGTCCTTGTGCCGCTCGGCGCTGCCGCTCACGAACAGCTCGGCGCGTGACTGCAGCAGGTGCGGCGGATGCATCTCGAAGTTGTCCTGATGCTCCTGCATATACCGGAAGCCGCACTTGTGCACCACGCTCGCCAACTCGTCGTCACTCAGCGGGGCCACGCCCAGGAACGCCGCGACCCGGCGCGCCACACCGGGCAGGTCCTTCTTCATGTCCTCGAAGAACACGTAGAGCACGTTGGGCTCCGCCTGCGCCCGATCCCACCAGCCGGAGACGTGCCGCGTCCACGTTCCCCACCACATGAGGTCGTCCAGGCAGAACCACTCCTCGAAGGCGCTCATGGGCGGTGCCATTCCTCCGACGTTCGTGACCACGAAGTCGACGCAGCTCGCGAAGCACGAGACCGGGTTGCGCGCCACGTAGATGTACTTCGCCTCGCGGCGGAACGGACAGAGCGACGCCGGCAGGTGGGTCTTGATGATCCGCGACGGGCGCTCGGTACCGATGAGCGGGGCCTGGTCGACGGGAACGCTCTTGCGTCCCTCGAGCCACGGCGCCACCGCGTACATGGCCGTCCCTGTCTCGACCAGATCGCCGCGGCCCCGGCACAGTACCTCGTAGACCACATGCTGCATCCACGTGGTGCCGCACTTCATCTGCGTAGCGACGAAGACGTCCTCGGGTCGTGGCCGGTACGCATCCGCCTTCGTGAAGCTCTCCACACTGCAGCTCCCCGGCGGCGCGGAGACCCCCTTGTACTGGATCCGCGCCCGGCGAAAGTCGAAGCGCACCGCGCGCGCGTTGAGCCAGAGCATGGGAGCGAGCAGCCGGGCGTGCCGGCGGAGCCGGCGCTTGAAGCGCTCGCGCCCGGCCGGCGGCAATCCGTAATACTGCAGCCCCACCGTCCGCTCATCCTCCCAGCGAAGAACGAGCGCGAGGTACACTCCCATGACCACGTACAGCAGGACGAAGACGCCCAAGGCGCCGAGGATCCACCAGAGGACCTGCATACGACCGAGACGGGGTGCGGAGGGGGCGGGGGGGATACGCGAAACCTACGCTCGCGCCCGGTGCCCTGCCATGCGCCGCGGCGAGGAACCGGGCGGCCCGGGAACGAATCGCACGTTCTTCGGCTTCCATTAGCCGATTGGCGGCGCTGTGGGAGTCGGCGTGGCTGGAGCAGTGCGGTGCGGAGTCCGGGTGGCACTTCGCGGGGATTCGGGTGAGCCCCCCGGTTGCCGAGAGACGCGACTCTGGCTCCTGTCCCGATTTCCCGCGCTTGCGTCCTGCTCGCAGAAGCCGTTGAGCCCCGAGAGATCATGGTGAGCGAAGTCGACATCGCGATCGACACTCTGGTGGAGCGGTTCGCCAGGCACCGGCTGTTGAGCAAGGTGCCGCGGCGGGAGCTCGAGTGGCTTGCCGCGCGCGCGCGGCTTCTGACGCTCGAGCGGGGCGATTTCGTGGTCAGGAAGGGCGACATCCCCGACGACGTGCACGGCCTCATCGTTCTGTTGTCGGGCCACTTCGGCATGTACGTGGACCGGGGCTCGGGGCCGCGGAAGATGATGGAGTGGGGAGGGGGCGACCTGTCGGGGATACTCCCGTTCTCCCGCATGACGCGCGCGTTGGGCGACGGGATCGCCGAGGAACGGTGCGAGATTGCCGTCCTGCCGCGGACGCTGTTTCCGGAGATGATTCGCGAGTGTCCCGAGCTCACGGCGGTCTGCGTGCACGCGTTGCTCGATCGGGCGCGAGGCTTCACCGCCAGTGACCTGCACGACGAGAAGATGCTGTCGCTGGGCAAGCTGGCGGCGGGTCTGGCGCACGAGCTGAACAACCCGGCGACGGCGGTGGCCCGGAGCGCCCAGGTGCTCGTGGCCAGCCAGCGCGAGGCGGATCTCGCGGCCGACGCGCTCATGGCCGCCCACCTGGCCGACGTGCAGCAAGAGGCGGTGCGACGGTTGTACGATGCCTGCCTGACGATGCCGGCCAGGGCAGGGACTCCGCTCGATCGGGCCGACCGGGAAGACGCGCTGGCTGGCTGGCTCGAAGCGCGCGGGGTCGATCTCGGCCTTTCCCCGCCGCTCGCGGAATCGCCGATCTCGCTCGAGGCGCTCGACGAGCTCGCCCGGGTGCTTCCATCCGAGGCGCTGGCGCCGGCGCTGCGGTTGATCGCGGCGCGATGCACCGCGCGCAACCTCACCGCCGAGATCGAGCAGGCCGCGACGCGCGTCTACGACCTGGTGGCCGCCGTGAAGGGCTTTACGCAGATGGATCGAGCCCAGGTCCCGGACCTCCTCCGCATCGCCGACGGCTTGCGCGACACGGTCGCGGTGGTCGCCGGCCGGGCGCGTCAGAAGGGGATCGCGGTGACCGTCGAGGTCGAACCCGATCTGCCCGAGGTCCGCGCGTCCGCCGCAGAGCTGAATCAGGTCTGGGCGAACCTGCTCGACAACGCGCTCGATGCCGCGCCCCGCGGGGGCCATGTCGAAGTCTCCGCCCGCCGCGAGCATGGTGCGCTGGTGGTGCGCGTGATCGACGATGGTCCCGGCATTCCGGATGAGATCAAGGGACGGATCTTCGACCCGTTCTTCACCACGAAGCCCATCGGGCACGGCGTGGGCATGGGCCTCGAGACCGCACGGCGGATTCTCCGGCTGATGCACGGCGAGATCGACGTGAGCTCGCGCCCCGGCCGCACCGAATTCCGGGTCAGTCTCCCGATCGCCGAACGCCTGCCTTCTGCTCCAGCGCCGACAGCAGCGACGGAATGAATCCGCCGAACGACCCGTTGCTCATCACGAGGACGAGGTCGTTCGGCCGTGCCCCGGCGGCGACGAGCCGCGTGAGCTCCTCGACATCGCCTGACGAGCTGGCCGGGATTCCGCGCCCCTCGAGGGTCCGTACGATCGCCGGCACGTCGAGCTGCTGATCGGCGGGGACCTGGTCGTGCGCTTCCGGCAGCCGGAGGGTGACGACATCGGCGTGATCGAAGGCCGCCGCGTACTCCGCCTGGTGGATGTTGCGGCGGCTGGTGTTCGAGCGCGGCTCGAAGACGGCCCAGAGACGGCGGCCGGCGTAGCGCTGGCGGATCCCCTCGATCGTTTCGCGTACGGCCGTGGGGTGGTGCGCGAAGTCGTCGATCACGAGCACGCCGCCGATCTCGCCGCGCGGCTCCTGCCGGCGCTTCACGCCGCGGAATCCGGCAAAAGCCTTCGCGATCGCCGCGCCGGAAACGCCGAGCGCGCGCGCGGCCGCATAGACGCCAACGGCATTCTCGACATTGTGGTAGCCCGACATCGGGAGGAGCAGCGGTTCGGATTCGCCGTCCGGGCCCAGGATCGCGAACCGGGCGCCGTCGGCACGGAACGTCACCGGCGTCGCGCGATAGTCGGCGACGTCGCGCGCGGTGTAGGTGACCACCTTCGCGCGCGAGTGTGCGCGCGCGGTCTGTACGGCGCCCGGGTACGTCGCGCTCACGCCGAGCCACCCGTCCGCCGGAAGCGCGGCGCAGAATCGCTCGAAAGCCGACTCGTAATGGGCCATGTCGACGAAGATGTCCGCATGGTCGAACTCGAGGCTCGTGAGGAGCGCCGTGCGTGCGCGGTAGTGCAGGAACTTGGGTCCCTTGTCGAAGTATGCCGTGTCGTACTCGTCGCCCTCGACCACGACATGCGGGCCGTGCCCCAGACGGAAGTTGCCGCCGTAGTTGAGCGTGACGCCCCCTGCCAGAAAGGTGGGATCGAGTCCGGCGTCCACGAGCACGTGTCCCATGAGCGCCGCCGTGGTCGTCTTCCCGTGCGTGCCCGCGATCACGATGCTGTGCCGCTCCGCCGCGATGAGCGAGCCGAAGGCGGCGGGGAAGCTCATCTGTGGAATGCGGCGCTCGCGCGCCGCCGTCGCTTCCGGATTCGCGCGCCGGATCACGTTCCCGATGATGACGAGGTCCGGCCGCGCGCGATCGAGGTTCTCGGGGGCGTAGGGTGTGAACACCTCGATCCCCCACTCGCGCAGCATGTCGCTCATGGGGGGATACACGTTCTCATCGCTTCCGGTGACGGCATGACCGGCCGCCTGCAGCATGCCGGCGAAGGCCCCCATCCCCGTGCCCGCGACGCCCACGAGGTGAACGCGCCTCGCGGCGTGAGGGGCGATGTCGGTGAGGATGTTGCCGTCGTCGTCGCCTGACGGACCGGTCATGGACGGATGATAGCGGGCGACGCGTTCCGCGGTATCACCAGCGGCTCGAAGCGGAATATGACCGGGGTGCCCGGATGCACGCTCATGATGAGCGCGTGGAAGCTCGGGTTCCCATAGGTTTCCGCGCGGGTGAACGTGGTCCGGATACGCCCCTGTGCGTCGCGGAGCGGCTGATCCACACGAAACGTGTGCGTGTCGCCGTGCAGGAGCGCCACATGCCCGTCGAACGACAGGACGAGCTCCTGCAGCGCCTGCATCGTCTCGGTGAATCCGCTGGGTGGACGCGGCTGGCCGGCGGGAGCGGCGGGCGTCACGGTGGGATTGGCCTGCATGAAGATCGCGATTCCCTGGCGGCGTTCACGGGTCGCGAGCGAGAACGACTCGCGCAGCCAGGCGATGTTGGCCGCGGTGCGCTGCAGGAACTCGTTGGGCGGTGTGGAATCCCGGCCGCGGTTGTTGTTGGAGCCCACGACGTGAATGGTGAGGAAGAGCATGCTGCCGTGGGTCCATCGTACGTTCTCACGGTAGGCGGAGAAGCGCGGGTCGTCGCTCTGCCGCTCGAGGGGAAGCGGGCGTCCACCCAGGCTCGTGCTGCCGGCGGTGAAGACCTGGCGGAGCTTCGTCAACCGCTCGAGGGGGTCGTGGCCGTCGCGCGCGCAGTCGGTCCACTCGTTGTCGCCGAACGTGTAGATGACCGGATGGGGAAGAGACGAGAATTCCGAAAGGCGCTGTGCGTAGAGCGAGTCGGAACAGGTCGCGCCCGTGATGTCGCCGACGTGCACCACGAACGCCACGCGCTCCGCGGCGATGGTGTCGAGCACGGCGCGGTACGCGGCCATGATGGAATCCCGGTCGGGCGCCGAGGGGGCGTGATACGGCATGTCGCCCAGGACCGCCACGCGGAATGGGGTCTCGAGGGAGCTGGGCGCCGGCCGCGCCGGCGCGCCGCCCGAGGCGCAGGCGGCCGCGAACCCCACGGCGACGATGAGGAGGACGGACGACGGAACGGGGTTCGCGCGCAGGGAGAGCATCGGGGGGATCGGGATGATCATCGAAACATAGCGGGGCAGAGCAGGGCGGGGCTGCACTACTCACTCACGCCGCGATCGCTGGCCACGAGCTCCGGCGCGAGGGGCGGGAATCCGCGGGTCCCGGGCTCCGGCATCCGACGATCCCGTGGCCGAAGCCGGCGGGCTCGCGCACGATCAGTTGACCGCGCACCAGCTCCACCCGCTTGTCCGGCACGTACATGTGCAGGAGCTCCTCGGCCGCAACGAGCGGCGCGGCGGCCATGTGTTCGGGCATGCGCTGAATGTAGGAAGGACGGCCCGCCATGGGGAGAACGATACGCCCCGTCCGTCCCGTCGTCGTCATCGCCGCTCGCGCCACACCTGTCCCGGCCTCATGTTTGTGCCACGATGACGTGCGAAGTCGAGTCTCCGAGCCGGGCGCAACGCCGAGTGAACGAGCTCGACGCCGTGACACGTCCGCAGCGCTTCCCCGTCGTGACGCCGCCGCGGCGCCGCTCACTCACCCTCGTACCGAACTGGCAGGCCGCAATGGGCCCGCCGCGATGACGACGAACGGTCCCCGATCGACCGCCTTCCGGCCCTATGTGCTCGCCGAGTGCACGTGGGCGGCCGTGCGCGAGACGCCCTACGAGTTGGCGGTACTCCCCTGGGGTGCGACCGAGGCGCACAACACGCACCTGCCGTATGCGACCGATACGATCGAGTCCGAGGCGATCGCAATCGCGTCTGCCGCCCGTGCCTGGGAACGGGGTGCGCGGGTCGTCGTGCTCCCTGCCGTGCCGTTCGGCGTAAACACGGGCCAGCGCGAGATCCCGCTCTGCCTCAACATGAACCCGAGCACGCAGCTCGCGCTGCTGTGGGACATCGCGGAGAGCATTCGCCCGCACGGCATCCGCAAGCTCGTGATCCTGAACGGTCACGGGGGGAACGACTTCCGCCAGATGATCCGCGAGCTCGCGCCTGCCGTGGATCTGCTGATCGTCCAGGTGAACTGGTACCAGAGTGTGAAGGCGGCCGACTTCTTCGATGAACCCGGCGACCACGCGGGGGAGCTGGAAACGAGCCTGATGCTCGAGGTCGCGCCGTCACTCGTCAGGCCGCCGAAAGAGTGGGGTGGCGGAGAGGCGAAGCAGTTCCGTATCGCGGCGCTGCGCGAGGGTTGGGCGTGGACGCCGCGGCACTGGGTCGAGGTCACGGAGGATACGGGAGTCGGGAATCCGCGCGCGGCGACGAGCAAGAAAGGGAAGCGCTACCTCCATGCGGTGACCGATCGCGTCGCCGGGCTCCTCGTTGAACTGGCCGAGGCTGATCCGCGCGATCTTTATTCGGCAGAATAGCCGGAGGGCGTGGGCTGGGTGTTCAGTGTCCCAGGGCAGATCTCGGTGGGGTCGGAGAGAGGCGCTCCGGTGGTTTCCGTGGTACTCCGCGTGTCCAACTCAGCGATGCTGGCCAGGAGATCGGGGTCCGGAAACCGGGGTCAGACGGTCAGACTCCAAGATCCAGCAAATTGGCAGCAAACTGGAGTCTGACCCTCTGCCCGCTGTTCATCGCGGCCTGGAAGCTGTGCGTGTCGAGCCACTCCCGTCTCAGCGCCCGAACGCGTAAGTGTGAAAGACGCCGATGCCCGCCCCGTTGAGCGTGATCTCGACCACCCCGTCCTCGTAGAGTCCCCAGACGTCGCCGTTGTTGGGGAAGCTGAAGATGATCTCGGGACCGTCGATCTCGTAGAAGCCGCGCAGGATCCTGACGTCGGTCTCGATCTCGCCGTCCCAGTTGAACCACACGTCCAGGCGGATCGTGAACTCGCCGTCATCGGTCAGCTCGAGGGTCCCGCCGTTGACGTCGGCGATCACGTAGCCCTGGTACCCGAGGGGGCCCTGCCAGACACGCACGGGAACCGGGACTTCCTCGACGGTCAGGAGCTCGTAGGTACCGGAGGCGTCGTCGCCGCTCGGCCCGGTGCCGCCGCCGCTGGTGCAGGCCGTGCCGGCGAGCGCGACGGCAAGCAGGAGGGCGAAAGGCCGGGCGATGGCTCCGTATCCAGATCCAGGGCGGCGGCGTGCCGCCGAGGCCATGCGCATCATGATCGTGTCCTCGTGTTGGGTGTGAGCGGTTGATTCCACGCGCCAGAAGATCGTGGCGCGGCTCACTCCCATCTCATCGCTTCAACACATTGCGAGACAGCTGGTTGCCGTGAGCCGGAGTGGCAGGGACCACCTGTCCCGGTGGGGCGGATGAGGGGGCTCAGCCCGCGAGCGGCGTCGCGACTGCAGCCCGGCACGCCCCGTCAGGCGTTTCGTCCTCCACAACGGCGGTGTCCGGTACGACCGTCAACTCGGTCAGCAGGAGCCGGTCGAGCAGATCGGCGATCTCCGCGCGCGTCGCCTGCGCGCGCTGTGTGAGGACCCAGACCGATTCACACAGTACTGCGTTCGCCTTGAGCGCGAGGGCGCGCTGAATCGCCGCGTACGCGCGCGGCGCAATCTCGGACCCCATCTGGCCGTTGCGGTACGGCCCCCAGGCCCATGCCTCGTCCGGGTGGCACATCGCGCAATCGGGATCGCGCTTCTGCGCCTCGCGGAACGAGCGGGCCGCCTCCTCGCGCACCAGGCAAGGACAACTGCGTTGGCGTCAAGGCGTTGCTCGACCGCGCAAGATGTGCTCCACCTCGTCGTTGGCGCGGAGCTGATGCTCCAGATCCGCGCTGGCCTCGCCGAGCGCGCGCAGTTCCTCGAGTTTCTGCTCTATGGCTTCGGCCACGGCGGCATCGAGGACCAGGGACGCGCTCGCCGATTCGGCCTCGATCTCGAGGGTGGCGATCAGACGGGAATGCGCGTCGAGCAGTTGCCGTTCGACCTCGAGCTGGTTCTCGATCGCAGCAATGCCCCGGCGCAGCGCATTGAGTCGCTCCGCGTATAGCGACGGATCGGTCGCCTCCATCTTCGCCGCGAGGGCGCGTAGTCGCGTGATCGCGCCCTTCTTCAGACTGACGTCCGCTTCGACGTCCGCCCGATCGCGGACCAGCTCCTCGCGCCGGCTCAGAAGTGATTGGGCAGCAGCAATCGCCGCATGCGTGTCCGGTGGCAGCTCGTGTCTCGGTTGCCCGCGCCGCCCGACGGCGAGCCCGCTACCCACGCCCAGCGCCAGGGCCATGAGGAATGCGAGCGGGACGTTCTCGTCCGACGCCGTGCAGGTGAGCGCGAAGACCGAGAAGAAGACCAGGGCACCGATCGCGACCGCGCGATTCCGCGCCGATTCGCCCGGTGCCGAGACGTGAAACGTGCGGCCCGAAGTGCGGTTCATGACGTAGAGCAGTTCCTCGAGCTGCCCACCGCGAAGGGACCACGCTGCCGCGAGCGTGTCGCCCTCGCGAAACGGAATGACGTCGTCGCGTCCTGGGATATCGAAGCCGACGACCGCGATGTCTCCGTCCGGCATGGCCAGTCGGAACTCGTAGGAGCGTCGGTAGGCGCCCCGCAGCTCGACGGTCGGCTCGCGGAGCGTGATCTGCTGCGAGGAGCGCGAGTGAAGGCGCCCCTGCCAGATGCGAAAACGGAAGCGGCAGCCGGCGCAGACCGTCTCCAGGGTCCCGTCGTCGCCGACGGAGCCAAGAGGCAAATCGCACTTGGGGCAGCGGAAGACCACGATGCTGCTCGTTCAAGAGATCGATGCCAAGATGCGATGCCAGGGCCGGGCTCGCAAACACGGACGCCGAGGGGCGCGCAATGCGGCGATACGCGATGCGTTCGTTCGGTAACGCTTCCTCCGGAGAGCTCGCTACCATCTCGGCGTGGTCCCTTGCCTCTTGCGCGCCGAGCCGAGCAGACTATGTCCATGCCAGCCGTGGAGCCACGCCGCTGGACGTACGACGAGGTCTGGGACCTCATCGACGCCCAGGAAGACCGCTCGATCCGGTACGAGTACGCCGACGGGCACTTGCTCGTGACGCCGGCGCCGAGCGGGTATCACCAGCGGATCATTCTCGATCTGTACCGGATCATCGATCCGTACGTGCGGGGGCATGCGCTGGGAGAGGTGCGACTGGGCCCCTCGCCGATCGCCGTGGCGCCGCGGACGATCTTCCAGCCGGATCTCTACGTCGTGCCGTCGGTGAACGGGCGCCGGCCGCGCGCGGACGTGCCGGTCACGAGCTCGATCCTGATCGTCGAGGTGCTTTCCCCCGGTTCGATCCGGCACGATCGGATCACGAAGCGGAAGCATTACCAGCGCGCCGGGGTGCCGGAGTACTGGATCCTGGACCAGGAGTCGCAGGCGTTCGAACGGTGGCGGCCGGCTGACGGGCGTGCGGAGTCACGCCAGGACGGGATCGCGTGGCATCCGATGGGGGCACGTACGCCACTCGTGATCGAGCTGCCGGAACTGTTCCGTTCGGTCCTCGACGACGCGGAGTGAGCCCGGCGACGCGGATTCGTCCCACGAGATTCGCAAGAGGTGTCACCCGACGAGCCCACTCGAGGCATCGCCCGGTGTCCACGTTCGCCGATCCCCGGCAGGGCGGAGGCGTTGGGTCCGTCACGCCCTCGCTGCGCCCCTCGGGGGCGGTCCGCTCGCCCCTGCTCTCCACGGGTCCACCCCGGCGCTCTGTCCTGACGCAATGGGCGGTGCGAGAGTTCGAGCGCGCCGGGTGCCGTGCGACGACCATCGTCGCGCAGCGGTGAAGGAGACTTGCAGGGGAGGAACGGCATGCTGTGGATCTTCTGGAGGAATCGCGCGAACTTGCGCCTCGTCGCCGTCACCGGCGTCGCGGCTACGCTCGGACTTGCGCCCGTCGCCCGCTCGCAGGACACCGCGGCATCCGGCTCCGGGATTCCCGAGGCCCTGGCCCGGCTCCAGGCGGGTGATCCCGCAGGGGCCGTCACCATCCTCGAAGGCGTGACCGGGCGCGAGCCGTCGAACGCGCGTGCCTGGCGCATGCTTGGTGCGGCGAGTCGTCAGGCGGCGCGACTCGATGGCGCGATCGCGGCATACACCCGCGCCGCTGAGCTGGAGCCGAGGCTGGGGCTTGCGCCGATCGCCATCGCGAGCATCCACGCGTTGCGGAAGGACACCGTGGCCGCGCTGGAATGGCTGGCGAAGGCCAGGGCCACGCGCAACGTCGATCTCACCCAGATCCAGGCCGACACCGCCTGGAACGCGCTGCTGCGCGATCCCCGCGTCGTGGCGCTGATGCCCACGCGCGAGGACTTCGCCAACGCGTTCGTGGAGCCGGTGAAGGTGATTCGCGAATGGATCGGCGAATCGATCAACGACCAGTTCGGGTGGATCGCCCGCAATCTCGGCGACGTGGACGGCGACGGCGTGAACGACGTCGTCACGTCCGCCCCCACGAAGCAGGTCAATGGCGCGGTGGTGGGGCGTGTGTACGTCTACTCCACGAAGAGCGGCCGCCTGCTCTGGCAGGTGGATGGCGAGGCCGGGGCGCAACTGGGACTCGGCGTGGAAGGAGCCGGAGACACGAACCGGGACGGTGTGCCCGACGTGATCGCCAGCGCACCGGGAACGGGGAAGGCGTACGTCTACTCCGGGCGGGACGGCCGCGTGCTGCTCACGCTGAGCGCCGAGGCGGCGGCGGACACGTTCGGGCGGCACGTGTCGGGGGTGGGCGACATCGATCGCGACGGGCATGCCGACGTGATCGTGGGCGCTCCCGGGAACGCGACGGGTGGTCCCAACGCGGGTCGCGCCTACGTCTTCTCCGGGCGGGACGGCCGCACGCTGCTCACGCTGACGGGTGAGCGCGAGCGCGACGCCTTCGGCAGCACCGTGGCGGGCCATGCCGACGGGGAACGCTCGGCGATCATCGTGGGAGCGCCCGGCGCGGGGCCGGACGGGCGCCGCCGCGGACGCACCTACGTGTACAGCGGGCTCTCGTCCACGCCGAAGTTCGTGATCGAGGCCGACGAGACGGGTGCGGCGTTAGGCGCCATGTTCGTCTCCCCGGCGGGAGATCTGGACGGTGACGGCGAGATGGACATCTACGCTTCGGACTTCACCAACACCGCGAAGGGGCCGTCGACGGGTCGTGTCTACGTGCATTCCGGTGCGGACGGCCGCCGCCTGCTCACGCTGACCGGCGAGACGGCGGGTGAGGGCTTCGGAGTCGGTCCCGCGAGTGCGGGCGACGTGAACGGCGACGGTCACGACGATCTCATCATCGGCGCCTGGCAGTACGCCGGCGCAGCCACGTCGGGCGGACGGGCGACGCTCTTCTCCGGCAAGGACGGCCGCGTCCTGGCCACGTTCACCTGCCGGATCCCGGGGGACACGTTCGGCTTCGACGCCGTGGGGATGGGCGACGTGGACGGCGACGGCACGCTGGACCTGCTCATCACGTCGGGCTGGAGCGGCGTGAGCGGCTTTCACTCGGGCCGGATGTTCATCATCTCGAGTGGCATCACCCCGCGGCGCTGATTGTGGCATCCCGCCATCGTCGTGCCGGGGCAGGCTCTCGTCGCTCTCGCGTCTCAGGATGGGCGCTCAGCGCCGTGCGGGCTCGATGTCCACGCGGATCTGGCGCCACTTCTCCTGGCGAAAGCGTGCCATGCTCAGCACGCAACGCGTCGCGTGGCCCGCGAGGATGGCGGTCCAGATGTCGCCGGGGGTGAGGCCGCGCGTGGCCTGCAGCACCGTGCAGAGGCCCAGGGGCACCACGATCTGGGAGATGATCGAGATGTAGAGCGGGCTGCGGGTGTCACCCGTGCCCTGGAGTCCGCCCGTGTAGGTGAGCGCCACCGACACGAAGAGCCCCGAGAGGCTCAGATATCGCAGGAGCTGCACGCCGATGTCCGCGACCAGCGGGTCGTCCATCCCGAAGGCGGCGAGCAGCAGGCGCGGAAGCGTGAGAAAGGCCAGCCCCACCGTGACCGCGACGCCGACGGCGATGCGGGACGCGACGGCCACGCCGGCGCTCGCACGCTCCGGAGAACCGGCGCCCAGGTTCTGACCGGCCACCGCGGCCGCGGCGCCCATGAGGCCGACGGAGGTCCAGGTGATGAGCGAGAAGAGCTCCGTGTACGCCACCGCGTACGCCGCCTGCGCCTCGGCGCTCTGCTCGAGCGACCCGATGAAGCGGAGCAGGAGCACGCCGGCGATGTTCATCGCGACTCCCTGCACCCCGGCGGGGAGCCCGAAGCGGAAGAGCGCGCGGATGACGCTCCAGTCGGGACGCCAGCGCGCCCCACGCAGGTCGATGACCCACCGGCCCGAGAAGAGACGCACGAACGCGTACAGGCTCACGGCCGTGCCGGCGATCACGGTGCCTAACGCGGCACCCATGGTGCCGAGCGCCGGGATCGGCCCGAGGCCGGGAATCAGGATCACGTTGAGCACGATGTTGAGCACCGTGAGCACGATCCCGAGGCGGAGCGGCGTGCGCGCGTCGCCGGCGGATCGCAGCGCGCCCCCCAGCATGAAGAAGACCATCATCCCCAGGCTGAACACGAACATCAGCCGGAGGTACGGCAAGGCCTCCGCCTGCACCGCGGGCTCGGCGTTCACGAGCAGCAGCAGGCGCGGCGCGAAGATCCAGCCCAGCGGCGCCAGCACGCCGAGGGAGAGCGCGGCAGCGGTGACGAATGCCTGGGTGACGGTCCGGTTGACCTTCTCGGGCTCGTTCGCTCCGGCGAACCGGGCCACGAGAACGGCCATGCCCGTGAAGAGCGAGCTCACGAAGACCATGACCACCAGGAAGATCTGCCAGGAGACGCCGATGGCGGCGTTGGCCGCGAAGCCGACGAAGTTGCCGACCATCACGTGGTCGACGATGCCCTGAAGCCCGCCGATCGCGTTCTGCAGCATCGTGGGCCAGGCGAGTCGCCAGACGGCGCGGCCAATCGGGCCTTCGACGATGGAACGATCGAACGGGCGGGAACCGCGGGGGGCGGGCGAGGCCATGGAGAGTGCAGAATCGCCCGCGGGGCCGGCTTATTCAAGGAAGCCGGGACGAGGGCTCGCCGCGGCACATGCGGGACGACACCCTGGTGCAGTCAGGCGCGCCCGGGAAGGCCGCCGC
>DATIGO010000230.1:0-12898 GCA_035454665.1 Gemmatimonadaceae bacterium
ACCGCCGCGGCGACCACGCGTGAGCGGGCCCCGAACGCGCCAGCGCCTGCCGCGCCCCCTGCGCCTGCCGCGCGCGCCGTGCCCGCCGCCCCTCACAAGACCCCGGCCGCGTGCCGGTATTGCGGTGGTGAGCTCCCGGCAGGGCGCGACGTGCACTTCTGTCCGCACTGCGGACAGAACCTCACGCTCAAGCAGTGTCCGGCGTGCAGCACGGAGCTCGAGCTCTCGTGGCACTTCTGCGTGAACTGCGGCCGGCAGGTCGAGTAGCCCGAGGCTCGCACGTTCCGGTCGCGCGGGCCCGGCTACATTCCGATGCGAGACCGAAACGCACCGCGCGCGAGCGGGTAGCAGGCGATCAGGTCCCCGGCGAGTGTCTCGGAGAGTATCGCGTGGCTCCTCGCGTTCCTCATTCCACCCCCGAACGGTCTCCTGGCGTGGCGCGAGCCGCGCCACGGGGGCCGCGGTGGCGCGCCTGCGGCCTCGGGGCCGCCCTCGTCGCGGGGCTGGTGGCGTGCGCGACGAGCGGGCGTTCCGTCGTCATGGCCACGCCCGCGGAGAGCACGACGGCCGGTGCCGTCGGGGCGTGGCCGCTCCGGGTGCGCGAGCACATCGACCTCTGGCTGCACGGCTTCGCGCTGCTGCACCGGGACTCGACGCTCGTCCCGTATTTCCGGCCGGGCTACGCCCAGCGCGTCGCCGCCGAACGCCGCCGCCTCGGCCTAACGAGCCGTCTCGACACGGACGCCGGCGAGCTGCGCGGGCGGCTGGTCGCGAACCCCGCGCTCCTGAGCGCGCAGTTCGTGGCGCTGTACTTCGAGCGGTGGGAGGAGCTGCGCACCGCCGCCGACCTCCTCGTCCGGCTCGACGGCGACCCCCGCCGCGCGAACACCCGTCGCGACGCCGAGGCCGTCGCCACGATGGCCACCTACTTTCCGTCCGCCGCGGACCGCGACTGGCTGCTGCACTTCCTCGAGGCGCTCGAGGACGAGCACACGCGGTTCTTCGCGCAGTTCTGGCGCGCCGAGCAGCGCCGCCTGGGACCCACCTTCGATCGCGCGGACGCGCTGTGGCGCAACGCCTACCGGCAGCGTTTCGCCACCTTCCTCCGGAACTCGCGCCAGCGCGAGGGGGATCTCTTCGCCGCGCTCGCGCTCGCGGGCGAGGGGCGCACACTGACCGGCGGCGCCGGCGCCGGAAACAGCGGGATCACGGTCGTCGTAGGGTATCCGTCCGATTCCGCGCGCGCGATCGAGCTCGTGTACGTCTTCGCTCATGAGATCGTCGGGTCCACGGCCAACGCCGTGGTGCTCGACAACAGCGCCCCTGCCGACCGCCGGTCGGGGCTCGCGGACCAGTGGGCGAGCCTGGCGGCGGTTCGAGGTGGCGCCCTGCTGCTCCAGCGCGTCGCGCCCGAGCTGGTGGAGGGATACCAGCGGTATTATCTCGCGCTCGCGGGCCAGGACCGGGGCGCCGAGTCCGAAACACGCTTCGCAACGGTGTTCCCGCTGCCCGATCCCATCCGGGGCGCTCTGGAGCGCCAGATCGATATTATTCTCGGCGGGATCTGACCATGCCGACGTGCGATGCCTGACGAGCCGAAGCCCCCTGTTCCGGCGCCCGGCGCCGGCCTGCCGTCACCACCGCTCGACCGCGCGGCGCTCGAGCGTGTGCTGGCGCGCGCGGGCGAGCTGCAGGCCCGCGCCGCGCACCCGCCCGAAGGCTTGAGCGACACGCAACTGCTCGAGGTCGGCCAGGAGGTCGGAATCTCCGCCGAGCACCTCCGCCAGGCGCTGGCCGAGGAGCGCACGCGGGTCGCGGTCCCGGTCGAGCACGGCGTGGTGGGGTCCTGGTTCGGCCCCACCGTCGCGACCGCCTCGCGCGTGGTGCGCGGGACGCCGGCCCAGATTCTGTCGCTGCTCGACGGGTGGATGCAGCGGGAAGAACTGCTGCGGCCGCGGCGGCGCTTCGGCGAACGCCTCACGTGGGAAGCGCGGCGGGACTTTCTGGGGAGCATCCAGGCCGGCTTCAACCTCGGCGGCCGCGCCTACGCGTTGACGAACGCCGCGGAGGTCGGCGCGACCGTGGTGCCCGTGGACCCGGAGCGCGTGGTCGTGAGCCTGGACGCCGACTTCGAACCCAGCCGCCGGCGCAGTGTCGCCGGCGCCGGTACCGTGGCGGGCGTGGGCGTGGCGAGCGGCGCGGGCCTCGTCGCCCTGGGCTCCATGGCGCCGGAGGTGGCCGGGCTCCTCATCGGCGGCGCGATCGGAACGGCCTGGACGATGATCGGCGGGCTGGTGGCCGCGGCCGTCGCACGGGCGCAGCGGCGCAAGCTCTCGCGCGCACAACTTGCGCTGGAGCAGATTCTGGATCGCCTCGAGCATGGCGAAATCAAGGCGCAGCGAGGATCACTGCTGGAGTTTCTGAGCACCGTACGCTGAGGGGGAACGGCATGGGGGTGAGCCCCACGACCCGACTGAGCACCCTCGGACTGCTCGTCAGTCTCGTGAGCGGGGGACCGGACCGTGCCGTCGCCCAGGACGCCGCCGGGCGCGCCAGCATCACGGGAAGCGTGTACGACTCGATCACCATGCGCCCGCTCACCGACGCCGTAGTACAGCTCGCGGAGGTGCCGGGGAACGGGCAGGTAGGCACGGTCCGGTCGGCCCGGAGCGACTCGGCGGGGCTGTACCGGTTCACGGGCGTAAGTCCTGGCACATATCTCCTCGGCTTCCAGCACGTCGCTATCGATTCGCTGGGTCTGCGGAGTCCGCTGCACCGCGTCGACGTCCGAACCCCTTCCGGCGTCCGCGTTCTGCTCGCCGTTCCCTCGCAGATCTCGATCGTCAGCGCGGTCTGCGGCCGCCGCCCGCCAACGGATTCCATGGGTGTGCTGATCGGCGCCGTGCGCGATGCACGCAGTGACGCGGCGATCGCCGGCGCGTACGTCTCGATGCGCTGGGGCGAGGTGTTCCTCTCGCGCGGCGGGATCCGGCGCGACACGCCCATCCTCGACCTCTTCACGAACGAGGAGGGGTGGTTCCGCGCCTGCGTCCCCGGGAGCACGCCGGTGCTCACGCGCGGGAGTCATGGCAACGACGTGTCGGGCGACGTCGAGCTTTCGGTCGTGGCGCACACCGTGCTGCGCCGGGATCTCTACATCGGACATGCCGATGCGTCGGTCGTGGGCCCGGACTCGACACGGCGCGGGGGCGCTCCGAGCGAGGGGGAGCGGATCATCACGCGGGGTACGGGGGCCGTGAGCGGCATCGTCCGGGGGACGGACGGGCGTCCCATCACCGGGGTGCGCATCGCCCTCCTGTCCGGCGCCAACGAGGCCCGGAGCGACGACCGGGGGCGGTTCCAGCTCCCCGCCCTGCCGCACGGCACCCACACACTGGAGGCGCGCGCCATCGGGTACCTGCCGGCACAGACCATCGTGGACATCGTGACGTTCCGCGAGTCGACGGCGGAGTTCCAGCTGCTCGACGTGAACGCGTTCCTGCTCGACACGGTCCGCGTGGCAGCCGTGCGCAAGCTCGAGGCGGCGGCCCGGGAGGGATTCGAGCGTCGCCGCCGGGGGGGCGCCGGCTATTTTCTCGATGAGCAGCAGATCGATACCATCCGTGCGTTCTCCTTCAAGGATCTCGTGCGAGCGATTCCCGGCGTCCGGTTTACGCGGGGCCAGCGCCTCGACGACTCCTGGCAGGAGTACATCGAATTCACTTTCGGCGGCCGCTCCGCCCCCTGTCTCCCCGCGATCTACCTCGACGGGAACCTGCTGCTCGGTGGCAGGACCGATCTCGACATGATCGTGAGTCACCTGACGGTGCGGCGGATCGAGGTGTATCACCGGGGCGTGGCGATGCCGGCGGAGTTTGCCTCGGCGACGCAGTGCGGCGTGCTGGCCATCTGGACGGGGACACGGCGCAACGCGGCGAGACCGCCCAGGTGAGGCGTGCCGCGCCCGCGCTCGTGACTCGTACCCCGGTGCCGGGTTCAGGTGGTGTGGGCGCGTGAAGGTCACCGTCCTTGGCGGTGGGCCGGCGGGGCTTTACGTGGCGCTGCTGCTCCGGAAGGCGCCACGAGCCCCCGAGGTCACGGTGATCGAGCGCAACGCGCCCGACGATACGTTCGGGTGGGGCGTCGTCTTCTCCGACCAGACCCTCGAGAACTTCCGCGCCGCCGACGAGCCCACGTGGCGCGCCATCACGTCGCACTTCGCGCACTGGGACGACATCGACGTACACGTGCGCGGGCGCGTGATCACCTCTGGCGGTCACGGCTTCTCGGGGCTCTCGCGGCGGACGCTGCTGCACCTCCTGCGGCAGCGCGCGGAATCGCTGGGCGTGGCGACGCGCTTCTGCCTGGAGGTGAGCGAGCCCGCCGAGGTAGAGCGGCTGGCGGCCGAAGCCGACCTGCTCATCGGCGCCGACGGCGTGAACAGCCTGGTGCGGCGCACGTGGCAGGAGCACTTCCGGCCCTCGCTCGACCAGCGGACCGCGCGCTACATCTGGTTCGGCACGACGCGGCGCTTCGACGCCTTCACGTTCGCCTTCGTCGAGAACGACCGTGGCGTCTTCCAGGCGCATGCCTATCGGTTCGACGAGCGCCACTCGGCGTTCATCGTGGAGTGCGACGAGGCCTCCTGGCGCGCGGCCGGATTCGACCGGATGGACGCCGTGCAGAGCGCGGCGGCGTGCGAGTCGCTCTTCGCCCCGTGGCTTGGCGGCCATGCGCTGCTCTTCAACGCCACACCGCACCGGCATCGCGAGCCGTGGACGAGCTTCCTGCAGGTGCGCTGCGAGCGCTGGGTACACGACAACGTGGTGCTCCTGGGCGACGCTGCGCACACCGCCCATTTCTCGGTGGGCTCCGGCACCAAGCTCGCCATGGAAGACGCGATCGCGCTGGCCCGTGTGTTGACCGCCGAGTCACGAGTCACCAGTCAGGAGTCACACGCCGACGCGCTGCGAGCGTATGAAGGCGAGCGCCAGGTCGAGGTGCTCCGCCTGCAGAACGCGGCCCGCAACTCGATGGAGTGGTTCGAGCATGTGAAGCGGTACATCCGGCTCGAGCCCGAGCAGTTTGCCTACAGCCTGCTGACGCGCAGCCAGCGGGTGAGCCACGAGAACCTGCGCCTGCGCGACGGAGCCTATCTGGGCGATGTCGAGCGCTGGTTCGCCGCGCGGGCGTCGCACGGCGTGCGCGCGATCGCCGCGCCGGCAGCCGGAAGCGAGCCGCCCGCCTCGTCCGTCCCCGCCCCCGCCCCCCCACCCCCGCCGCCAATCTTCACCCCGTTCCGCCTGCGCGGCCTCGTGCTGGAGAACCGGATCGTCGTCTCGCCGATGGACATGTACAGCGCCACCGACGGTCTGCCCGGCGACTTTCACCTCGTGCACTACGGGGCGCGCGCGTTAGGCGGCGCGGGGCTGGTCGTGACCGAGATGACCTGCGTCTCGCCCGAGGGCCGGATCACCACCGGGTGCACGGGACTCTACAACGCCGCGCAGGGCGAGGCCTGGCGCCGCATCACCGCCTTCGTGCATGAGTGGACGCGGGCACGCCTCTGTCTCCAGCTCGGGCACTCGGGGCGCAAGGGCGCGGTGGAGCTGGGCCTCGAGCGCGGCGACGAGCCGCTGCGCGAGGGGGCCTGGCCGGTGATCGCCCCCTCGGCGGTCCCGCACCGGCCCACGATGCAGACCCCCCGCGCGATGACGATCGACGATCTGGCGCAGGTGCGAAACGACTTCGTCCGCGCCGCGCGACTCGCCGTGCGCGCCGGCTTCGACATGCTCGAGCTGCACTGCGCGCACGGCTATCTCCTGTCGAGCTTCATCACGCCGCTGGCCAATCGTCGCACCGACGCCTACGGGGGTTGCCTGGAGAACCGCCTGCGCTTTCCCGTGGAGGTACTGGCCGCGATGCGCGAGGTCTGGCCGCCGGAGCGTCCCGTGTCGGTACGGATCTCGGCCACGGACTGGGTGGACGGCGGGGTGCACGCCGCCGAGTCGGTGGAGATCGCGCGGGCCTTCCACCGTGCGGGCGCGGACATCATTCACGTCTCGACGGGGCAGACGTCGCCCGATGCGCGGCCGGTGTACGGCCGGATGTGGCAGACGCCCTTCAGCGACCGGATCCGCAACGAGGCAGGTATCCCGACGATCGCGGTGGGCGCGATCACGGATGCCGATCAGGCGAACTCGATCATTGCTGCCGGACGCGCCGACCTGTGCGCGTTAGGCAGGCCGCACCTCTCGGATCCCCACTGGACCCTGCACGCGGCGGCGCAGCTCGGGTGGACGGCCCAGGCATGGCCGCGGCAATACCTGTCGGGGAAGGAACAGCTCGAGCGTCTGATCGAGCGGCAGAAGGCGGGGGGGTGAAAGAGCGCTGGTTGCTGGTTGCTGATGGCTGGAGCTGGTTGCTGAGTGGCGCTCCACCATGCTGTCGTTGCCCGCGAGGTGACGCAGGCGACGAGAGCGTGCGCCGAGCGAGGGACAGCGATGAGAGCGGGCGCCGAGCGAGCGCCAGCCGAGGGGAATCTGCGCCCTGCTCTCGCGGCTGGTCGGGGAGCAGGGTGAGGGGTTCCCTCAGGCGCTCACGCTGCTTCGGGAGGACAGCAGGAGCGCGGCGCACGGCGCCTGGCAGCCTCCCTCACTGCGTCGCCGCCCTTGCCGCCAGCCAGCGCTCGAACCATTCCAGGTTCCGTTCCGCCGCGTCGAGCTGGAACTTGGGCTCCGTGAGCCCGTGTCCCATGCGCGGGTAGACGACCATCCGCGTGGCGACGTTCTGGCGGCGGAGCGCGTTGTAGAGCTCATACCCCTGCGACACCGGCACGCGACGGTCCTCCTCGCCGTGCTGGATGAGCGTGGGCGTCGTGACGCCCTTGACGTGGAACATCGCCGAGCGGCCGCGCCACGCGTCGAAGGTGTCCCAGAACTCGCCGCCGAAGTAGTCGGGGATGAAGCCCGGAATGTCGGCGGTGCCGGTGAACGACATGAGGTTCGTCACACCGGCACCGACCGACGCGGCGCGGAAGCGCTTCGTCTGCGTGATCACCCACGACGTCATATAGCCGCCGTAGCTCCAGCCCATGATGCCGAGCCGCGTGGAATCGGCGATGCCGCGCGTGACCATGGCGTCGACGCCGGACATGATGTCCTGGTAGTCGCCGCCGCCCCAGTCCTTGTAGTTCGCGTAGCGGAACTGGCGGCCGTAGCCGCTCGAGCCGCGCACGTTGCAGCGCAGCACCGCGTAGCCCTTCGCGGCGAATGTCGCCACGGGATACTGGCTGGCGACGCCGATGAAGGTGCGCGTGAACACGCCCGTCGGGCCGCCGTGCACCACCACGAGCAGGGGCACGCGCGTCCCCTGGCGCCACCCCACCGGCGTCGTGAGCAGTCCCTCGATCTCGGTGCCATCGGTGGACCGCCAGCGCACCACTTCGGTCCTGCCTAACGGGGCCTCGGGGAGCGTCTGGACCCGGCTCACCTGCTTCGGCTCGAAGCGCGCCCCCAGCGCCGCGATCCACGCCTCGGGCGGCCGATCGACGTCCTGCGACACGAAGCCCAGGTGCGTGCGCGTGGCGTTGAGCCGCGCGCCCGTGACCATGGCGTCCGCCGCCGAGACGTCCACGGGCGCGCCGCCGTCCCCCGGGAGGGCGCTCACCCGTCCCACGCTCCGGCGCGTCTCCGCGATGAGGACCCGCGCGCCGTCGCCGCTCCAGCCCAGCAGATCCGGCTGGCCATCGTAGCTCTCCGCCAGCGCTCGCGGCTCGCCGCCCGCGGCCGGGACCACGTACACGCGCGACGTGAACCCCCACGTGGGCGGATCGTCGGAGGCGGTGAACGCGATGCTCGCGCCGTCGGGCGCATAGCGCGGCGTGGTCTCGGCGCGCCGCGTCGCCGCCAGCACGCGGCGCGTGCCGCTGACCAGCTCGATGACCGCCACGTCGGCGCGCGGCCAGTCGTTCATCGACGGCGTGGGCTGGAACGAGTAGACGATCGCGGTGCCGTCCGGCGCCCAGTCGAACTCGCCGGCCTGCACGTGCACGCTGCCGGGCGTGAGGAGGCGCGGCGCGCCGGCGGCCCCGCTGGCGGACAGCTCCAGCACGTGGAGGCGGGCGAGCTTCGGCGACTCGTCGATCACGCGGACGTCGCGCTTCTCCTTCGCCGCGGCGTCCTCCGCCGTGGTGGTCGAATCCGTGATGAGCAGCGCGATCCGGTCGCCACCTGGCGCCCACGCGAAGTCCACGACCCCCGATTTCACTCGCGTGAGGCGCTGTGCCTCGCCCCCGCCGACGGACAGCCGATACAGATCCGACTTCCCCTCGCGGGTCGAGAGAAAGGCGATCCATTGGCCGTCCGGCGACCACGCGGGCGCGCGCGACGAACGCTCCCCGTACGTGAGCTGCCGCGCGGCGGATCCGTCGGCATCGGCCACGAAGAGCTGTGAGACCCACTCGCTCCGCTCGCCCGCGGTGTCGGCGGTGGCCACCTCGAACGCCACCCGGCGTCCGTCCGGTGCCACGCTCACGGCCTGGATCCGCTTCACCTGCGATTGCAG
Organism: Gemmatimonadaceae bacterium; assembly: GCA_035454665.1. GTDB lineage: Bacteria > Gemmatimonadota > Gemmatimonadetes > Gemmatimonadales > Gemmatimonadaceae > DATIGO01. The sequence continues at coordinate 8,566 of DATIGO010000230.1, forward strand.
CTGCGGCGTCCACGCCGGCCCGGCCGGCTGTGCCGGACGTGCCTGCTGGCCCGGCTGCCCCTGCCGCCCCTGCGCGGCAAGGCCCGGCGCCGCGATCGACCACACGACGAACGAGAACGCGAGGCGAGCGAATGATCCGCGCATGCGAGCTCCGGCTTCTCCCGTGGTGATCCGACCGACGCGATGCTCGAGCGTACGAAGGTACGCCGGCCGCCGGGGAGGGGCCAGTCGCGCGGACCGTGGCCGCCGCATACACACGGGCGACTGGACGCGAGGGGATTCACGCCGTAATTCATCAATTCGTCGCGGTCCTCCTCGCGATCTTCGTCGCGGGCCGGCACGCGGGCCGCGACCCTCTCCCGGTTTCATGCCGCTGCCACCGATGACGTCACCACGCGTTTCCGTCGAAGGCATCCAGCCGCACCACGTGCTCTGGGCGGTGGACGGCACGGTCGCCACCATCACGCTCAACCGGCCTGAGCGGAAGAACCCGCTCACGTTCGCGTCGTACGAAGAGCTCACGGAGATCTTCCGAAGGCTCACGCACGTGCGTGAGGTGAAGGCAGTCGTGCTGACGGGCGCGGGCGAAGATTTCTGCAGCGGCGGCGACGTGCACGAGATCATCGGGCCGCTGGTGGCGGCGCGGGAGGAGGGACGCGTCGATGACCTGCTGGCCTTCACGCGGATGACGGGCGGCCTGGTGAAGGCGATGCGGGCGTGCCCGCAGCCGATCGTCGCGGCTGTGGACGGCGTCTGCGCCGGGGCCGGCGCGATTCTGGCCCTCGCGAGCGATCTCCGGCTGGGCACTCCGCGGAGCCGCGTGGCGTTCCTCTTCACCCGCGTGGGGCTGAGCGGCGCCGACATGGGCGCGTGCGCGCTGCTGCCGCGCCTGATCGGCCAGGGCCGCGCGAGCGAGCTGCTGTTCACCGGGCGCTTCCTCGGCGCCGAGGAGGCGGAGCGGTGGGGCTTCTTCAACCGGCTGGTGGCGCCGGAGTCGCTGCAGCCGCAGGCGCGGGCGCTCGCGCGAAGCCTGGCGGACGGGCCCGCCTTCGCCCACGCGACGACGAAGGCCTGCCTGCATAACGAGTGGGCGATGTCGGTGGACGACGCCATCGACGCCGAGGCGCGCGCGCAGGCGCTGTGCATGGAGACCCGCGACTTCGCGGCCGCCTATCGCGCGTTCGTGGCAAAGACCACGCCGGAATTCGAAGGCCGGTAGGAACCCGCGCGCGAGCCACAGGATCCCGGTGCCCGATTCCACATTCCTGTCCTGGCCGTTCTTCGACGAGCGGCATCGCACCTTCGCCCGCGAGCTCGACCGCTGGGCGGGGTCGCACCTCGACGCCGGCGTGCTCGAGTCGGGCGCTCCCGACCAGGCCTGCCGGGCCCTCGTCAGGCAGTACGGCGAAGCCGGGTGGCTCCGCCACGTGGTCCCCGCGGCCCACGGCGGAGCCGCGGAGCGCCTGGACGCCCGCACGATCTGTCTCGCGCGCGACGTGCTGGCGCGACGCCACGGCCTGGCCGACTTCGCCTTTGCCATGCAGGGCCTGGGCAGCGGGCCGGTCTCGCTCTTCGGTTCCGACGCGTTGCGGGCGCGTTGGCTCCCCCTGGTGGCGCGCGGCGACGCGATCGCCGCGTTCGCCATCTCCGAGCCGGAGGCCGGGAGCGACGTCGCCGCCATGCGCACGACCGCGCGCCAGATCGGCGGGGACTGGGTGCTGGACGGCGAGAAGACCTGGATCTCGAACGGCGGGATCGCCGACTTCTACGTGGTCTTCGCCCGCTGGCCCGCGGGCGGTGACCGGAGCTTCGCCGCATTCCTGGTCGAGGCCGGCGCGCCGGGCTTCCGCGTCGCCGAGCGCATCGAGACGATCGCGCCGCACCCCCTGGGCCGGCTGGTGCTCGAGGATTGCCGCGTGGGCGGCGACGCGCTGATCGGGGAGGCCGGACGGGGGATGCGTGTGGCCTTGGGTACGCTCGACGTCTTCCGCCCCACCGTGGGCGCCGCCGCGCTCGGCTTCGCGCGCCGGGCCCTCGACGAGGCGGTCGCGTACGCGCGCGACCGCCAGGCCTTCGGGCGCCCGCTCGCCGCTCACCAGCTCACACAGGCCCGCCTGGCCGGCATGGCCACGGCCATCGATGCCAGCGCCCTCCTCGTCTATCGCGCCGCCTGGGCCCGCGACACCGGAACCGCCCGCGTCACACGCGAGGCGGCGATGGCCAAGTGGTACGCGACCGAGGCCGCCCAGCGCGTCATCGACGACGCCGTGCAACTCCTCGGCGGCCGCGGCGTGCGGGCCGGCGAACCGGTGGAGCGCCTCTACCGCGAAATCCGCTCCCTCCGGATATATGAAGGAACGAGCGAGATCCAGCAGCTCGTGATCGCCGCGCAGCTGCTTGACGACGGTGCGGGCTCCCAGGAGAAGGACCATGCGTGACACCGCGACCTCGACACGGAACGCCCCGGGCGGAGTCCCGGGCGCGCACCGCGACACGTTCACGCGCGACGCGCTCCCGCCCCCCGAGCTCTGGCCCGAGATGAGTTACACCGGCGTGCCCGAGCTCGCTTACCCGGATCGCCTCAACTGCGCGACCGAGCTGCTCGACGGCGCCATCGCACGCGGCTGGGGCGACCGCGTGGCCTTCCGCTTCGCGGATGGTGCATGGACCTATGCCGAGCTCCTCCAGCGCGCCAATCGCATCGCGCGCGTGCTCGTCGAGGACCTGGGACTGGTGCCCGGAGAGCGCGTGCTCCTGCGCGGTCCCAACAATCCGATGATGGTCGCGTGCTGGTTCGCCGTGTTGAAGGCGGGAGGCGTCGTGGTGTGCACGATGCCGCTGCTGCGCGTGCGCGAGCTCGTCTTCACCGCCGACAAGGCAAGGATCCGCCTTGCGCTCACCGACACGCGTCTGGCTGCGGACTGCGAACAGGCGATGGCCCATCATGCCAACGGCCACCGGCGCGAGGGCGCGCGGGTCCTGCACTTCGGCGCACCGAACGGGGCGCCGGGCGGCGCGGCCTCGCTGGAGCAGCTCATGGCGGCCCGGCCCGACACGTTCGACAACGTGGCGACCGCGGCCGACGATGTCGCGCTCATCGCCTTCACGTCGGGGACGACCGGCGAGGGCAAGGGGACGATGCATTTCCACCGCGACGTGATGGCGATCTGCGACTGCTTCCCGCGTTACGTGCTGCGCCCGGAGGCCCGCGACGTCTTCATCGGATCGCCGCCGTTCGCATTCACCTTCGGCCTGGGCGGACTCGTGCTCTTTCCGATGCGCTTCGGTGCTTCGGCCGTGCTGCTCGAGCAGGCTGCACCGCCGTTTCTCATCCAGGGCATCCAGCAGTACCGCGCCACGGTCGTCTTCACCGCCCCCACGGCCTACCGCGCCATGCTGCCGCTGCTCGGCGCGCACGACGTCTCGAGTCTCGAGCGCTGCGTCTCCGCCGGCGAGGCGCTTCCCGTGGCGACCTACCAGGCCTGGCTCGCGGCCACCGGCATCCGAATCATCGACGGCATCGGCGCCACCGAGATGCTGCACATCTTCATCAGCGCCGCCGGCGACGACATCCGCCCCGGCGCCACCGGGAAGGTGGTGCCGGGTTACGAGGCGCGCGTGGTGGACGACGAGATGCGCGATGTCCCGGCGGGCGAGATCGGCCGGCTCGCGGTACGGGGGCCCACCGGCTGCCGTTATCTGAACAACCTCGAACGACAACGCGCGTACGTGCGGGACGGGTGGAACCTGACGGGCGATTCGTACAGGCGCGACGCCGACGGCTACTTCTGGTACCAGGCGCGCACTGACGACATGATCATCTCCTCGGGCTACAACATCTCCGGACCGGAGATCGAGGGCGTGCTGCTCGAGCATCCGGCCGTGCAGGAGTGCGGCGTGATCGGCATACCGGACGAGCAGCGCGGCCAGGTGGTCAAGGCGGTCGTCGTGCTCAAGCAGGGCCATTCCGCGTCGCCCGACATGGTGCGCGCGCTGCAGGAATGGGTGAAGGCCGAGCTGGCGCCCTACAAGTATCCACGCATCGTGGAGTTCGTCGACGTCCTCCCCCGCACCACAACTGGCAAGCTGCAGCGCTTTCGCCTGCGGGAAGAGAGCAGCGCGCCCCAGGCGTCGCCGAGCTGAGTCACGCAGACCTGGAGTCCGACCCCAATTCGACATGTCGAGTCACGAGTCACGAGTCACGAAGTGGTGGAGGTTTCCGGCTGGCCCTCGCCCAGCGGCTACGCGGATGTGATCATCGCGGAAGGGCGGATGATCCTGCTCGCCGGACAGGTCGGCTGGAACCCCGCGACGCAGCGCATCGAGACCGATG
>DATIGO010000231.1:0-9390 GCA_035454665.1 Gemmatimonadaceae bacterium
ATGAAGGCCTTGATCGTGCGCCCACGGTATTGATAGTCCCGACTCCACCAGAGGTAGCCGTACGTGCGCGACCCGATCCGGTAGCGCGGAGCGCTCGAACGCTCGACCCATTCATTGGAGAGAATGCGGCGGCCGCGCCAGGTGCCGCCGTTCAGATACAGTTGTGGCAGCTTGAGGAAGTCGCGCGCGACGAAGCGATGCCCGCCGCCGAAGTAGACCTCGCCGAGTGGCGCAAGCCCGAGGTAGTAGCGCCGAAAATCGAGCGGCCCGGCCAGGAGCTCGTGAAAGAGTTCCGGCAGCGCACGGCCCGAGACGCGGGCCAGCATCAGTCCCGCGAGAAATGGCTCCATGCTGCAGTAGACCGCCTCCGATCCCGGATCTCGCACCATGTCGACGCCAAGGATCAGACTCGCCCAGTCGGGGTTCGTGTCCTGATCCGCGATCACGTCTTCATCGCCGGGACGCTCGCCGCTGTCGTTGCAGTCGAATCCGCCCGTCATGGTGAGCAGGTGCTCGAGCGTCATCGCCCGCTTGCGCGGCGGCAGGTTCGTCGCGGTCGGTCGCAGCGTCGCGTACACCCGCGTCTCGGGACCGATGCGCACACCGGCCTGCATGGCCGCGCCGATCAACGCCGTCACGTGCGTCTTCGATGCCGAGCGTGTGTCGTGCGGCTTGTCGGCGTGCTCGCCGTGAAAGTACTCCTCCAGGACGAGCCTGCCGTGCCGCGCGATCAGCAGGGCGTGCGTCTGCGGCGTCGTCACGGAATCGATCGGCATGTCGACGAGACGCTGCACGAACCGGGTGATCGAATCCTCGATGATACCTACGTCGCGCAGGCGTCCGACCTCCCATCCATCGTTCAACGCGCGCGGCGGCACGTAGGTGTACTTCGCCGTGGGTCTGCCGCGGGGATGGAAGTCCGTGTACGCGGTGTCGGCGAGGCGGCGGAAGTCGTAGGTACCGCCGCGCAGCGGAACGCTCATCACGCCGTCACGGAACGATCCCGAGGTGATCGTCCTGCCGTTGCGATCGAGGAAGGCAACCGTCCCGCTGTCGAGCCGGATCGAGCGAACCGGAAACCAGGGGCCGCCGAGGTTGCGTTCCGGATTGCGGAGGAACGCATTGAACGAGCCGTCGGCGAGACGGGTGACCTTGAGCCAGAAGGTGAACGCGTCCTCGAGGGCGACGACATCACCCTCGAAGCACGATGTGCCGCAGGACGTCAGGGTCAGCGGTGCGGTGGAGCGGGTGGGATACCCCCACCAGCCGGCGATGACGGAGTCGGGCGCGGTGCGACCCGGCGATGCGGGCCCGCGGCGCATCCGGCCACGGAACGTGCCGGCATTCCCCGGAAGCTCGAACGTCACGGAGTCGCCCTGCATGCGAACCGTCGCGGATCGTCCCGCGAGCGACGCGCGCCACGCCCCGTTCACCCGGTCCAGCACGAGACGGCCCTGGACGTCCGGCCCAAACCGCAGCTTGGCATACCAGAGGCCCGTGACGTCCTCGGGCGGTGCCTGCGCCACCCCTCGTGCGGCGGCGAGCGTCAGCGCCACCGCCATGCCCAGTGCGGTTCGTGTGATCATGCCGCTCATTATAGCCAGGGTGGCCATAGTGTATAGCCAATGTGGCTATAGCGTCAATGCCCTGATGTCAGATGGTCGGATTCAGGGATGAGCCGATCAACCGACCGCGTCCCAGTCGCCGATCCGACCTTTCGCCAGGCCATGGCGGTCGAAACCCGGCCAGGATTGCCAGCACTCGGGGCTCGCGCTCGACGCCGAATCCCGCACGCAACCGCTGTACGCGGGGTCTCATGTCATGTACTGTCTCGGCGGGTCCGTATCCCCCACTGCAGAGCACCGGTCGCATGGATTCCTGGTCAACGTACGCGTGGATTCTCCTCGCCATCCGGCCCACGGCAACCACGAAGGACGATGTGCACTGGCGCGCCGAGGCGCTCAATAAGGTGCCAGCAACCGACGCAGAGATCGATGCTGCCGTCGACTGGTTGCGCAGGGCCGGCCTCGTTGTGGCCACCGCGGACGGATTCGCATGGACCGAGGCGGGGCAGAAGGTGGTCGAGGAAGAATGGACGGCTACGTCCATGTACGACACCTGGGATCGCGTTGCGAAGCGTCTCCGGACGCTGCTTCGCTGATCTCATTCTTCCTCACGACCACTGCGCCGATCCAGGCGCACCGTTCGTGATCATCTTCGTGGCCTGGTCATCGCGCAGGCCGAAGGCAGCGTCAGCTGGTGTAGATCACGACCCCATCACCCGCGGCGGCGGCGCGCTGGACAAATGACCGCACGTCCTCGAAGCACCCGATCAGCCAGGCCCTGGGGTCTTCCTCCGCCGAAGACGTCCGATCCCAGATCTCCGGATAGATCTCGAGCGCCAGCATCCGAACCGGATCGTAGCGCTGCTCGACCTGCTCCCGCGTCAACGCACCCAGAAACGCGGCGAAGCGCTGAACCTGACTGGGCCGCAGCACGCGGCCGACGCCTTCGTCGTCCAGGTCCGTCCCGCCCTTGATCATGTAGCAGGCCGGCTCCTTTCCCTCACCGGACGTCCCGGTGAGCAGGTAATGCAGGCCGTGCCATCCCTTGTCGATGTCGATCTCCCGGTCGGGGTTCGGCACATGGTCCTTCACGGCCGGCGCGTCGGGATCGACTTCACTGATCGTGATCGGAGTGAGGCGAAGGAGGAACCCCAGTATCCCTTTGGGCCGCACTTCGCGGACTGCCAGGCCTTCGTCAAGACGGAGAATGCGATGGATGGCGTCGGGCTCGCGGATGATCTCATCGACCTCCGCAGGCGTCACTCGGAAGAGAGTGCAGACCATGCCCATCAGGACGCTCCCTGATCGCGTCGCCCGAGGATATCAGCCGTGATCACCTTCGTCGCCTGGAGGATTCGCCTCCAGTCCGCCGTGGGTCGCCCACTCGGAAGCAGGTGACCTCGGCGTTTTCGGCCGCAATGTAAATCGGGCTATTGACGGTTTGTACGTCGCCCGTAATATTACACTTGTAATACATACGGAACCCTGCATGGCCGCGACGGACCTGACGGACCTCCAGCTCGACATCATGCGCGTCCTCTGGCGCGCGGGCGAAGCCACGGTCGTCGACGTGCATCGCGCCATCGAACAGGAGCGAGGGCTCGCGCTGCCCACGGTCGCGACGCTGCTCTCCCGGCTCGAGAAGAAGGGCGCCGTCGCGCACCGCACCGAAGGACGCCAGTTCGTCTATCGCGCGGTCATCTCCGAGAGCAGCGTGCGGCGTTCCTTCGTCTCGCAGATCAGGGACTCGCTCTTCGGCGGCGACCTGCCCGCGCTGGTCCATCAGCTCCTCGACACGCGCAACGTGCGCCCGCAGGACCTCGAGGACGTGAAGCTCCTGATCGCGCAGAAGGAGCAGGAGTTGAAGGCGGCGGCAAAGAAGCCGGCGAAGAAACGGCGGCGCTGATGGCACTCGACAGCCTCGTCTTCCTCGTCGTCCGCGTCTCCGCCGCGATCGCGGCCTGGCTCGCGACCTACGCGGTTCACAGCACGATCGTCATTGGCATCGCGCTGGCGCTCGCATGGCTCACGCGGCGCGGACGCGGCGTGGGCGATCACGCGTTGCGCGACATCATCTGGAAGCTCGCCCTCGTCGGCGCACCCCTCACCGCGACGCTCCAGAGCGCCGCGGGTTGGTCGCCGCTCGGCGCGGAGCGCGACGTCTCCGGTTGGGTCGAGTCCACGGTCTGGGCGTCGCTCCCGGCCGCTCTCCCCCTCGAGAGCTCCACGACGCACGCGTCGTACGCGTCGCGTCTCGCGTCGCCCGCGGGCGCCGCGCGCTTCCTCCCGGTCGTACTCGTGCTGGCGTGGCTCGCCTACGCGCTCGTCGTCGCGCGCCGGCTGCTCCTCGCCGCGCGCCGCGCACGCGCCGCGCTCGGACCTCGTCGCGTGCTGCATCATGCCGCGGTGCGTTCGGCCTTCGTGGAACTGGTCGCGCGCATGGGCATCCGCCGCCCAGTCGAGCTCACGGTCATCGACCATGCCACGAGTCCGATCGTGATCGGACGTGCCGAGGTGTGTCTTCCGGCGTGCGTGATCGACGACCTCGCGCCGGCGGAACAACGCAGCATCCTGGCGCACGAGATCGCGCACCTCGTGCGCAACGATCCTGCATGGCTCCTGGCGGCGGCGTCGGCGGAGTCGCTCTTCTTCTTTCAGCCGCTCAATCGCGTGGTGCGGCGGGGACTGATGGACGATGCCGAGTTCCTGGCCGACGAGATGGCGGCGCGGCACGGCGGCGCCCTGCCGCTGGCGCGCGGATTGGCGCGAGTCGCCGAGTGGGTGTCGCAGGTCACGGTGCCGCACACGGTGCTCGCACCAGCTCTGATGGAATCACACGCCACGCTCGTGCGCCGCGTCGCGACACTCACCGCGCCCGGGGATCGGCGGGAGACGCGCTGGTCGATCGCACGACGCACGCTGGTCGCGGTGCTCCCGGTGTGCGTCGCCGCCGCCTGCGCTCCCCTGGTGACGGCGAGCTCCGTACGCGCGTGGGGAACGCCGGCGTTTCGGTGGGAAGGCGTGATGAACGCCGGACAGGCCGTGGAAGTGATCGGCGTCCTCGGAGCGATCCGGGCCGAGCCTGGCGAGGGCGCCAGCGTCGTCGTCCACGCGACACGGCACGGCCACGCGCCGGATCCCGACGTGCGATTCAGCGTCGTGCGCCATGCCGCCGGCGTCACGATCTGCGCGCTGTATCCCGTCCCGGCCGGGCGGGAGCCTAACGTGTGCCGCCAGGGTGGGAGCGGTCCGTCGCTCAACGTGAAGGCCAACGACGTCGAGATCGACTTTCTCGTGCGCCTCCCGCGCGGCGTCGGATTCGCGGCGCACAACCTGGTCGGCGACGTGAACGTGGTCACGAGCTCGTGGGCGTCCGCAACGTCGGCCGCCGGCGACGTCACGGTACGCATGACCGGCGGGTGGCGTGACACGCTGCGCGTTTCGAGCCTCTCGGGAGACGTCCGTGTCGTCCTTCCCGACACGGCGCACGCCGACGTCGTGGCAGACACGCGCACGGGGCGCGTGCGCTCCGACTTCGGCGGCGTCCTGGTGCCGCCGCAACGATTCTGGTCGCGCTTCCAGTGGCGCGGCAGCCTGGGCCGGCAGATCACCGGCCGGCTTGGCTCCGGCGGGCCTCCGCTCATTCTGTCGTCCATCGCCGGCGACATCACCATTCAGCGCGCCACCTCGGCGCCCTAGGAGAGCCGAAAATGACCACCCTCCAGCGCGAGCTGCGCCCATTCGTGTCGTCGGTCGCAATTCTGCTCCTCAGCGCTTCACCAGCCGCCGCGCAATCCGAGCGCCTGAGCTTCGGGCCCGCCGTCTTTTCGGCGGAAGGCGACCGCACCACGGACGTGGATACCGCGACCCTGCTCGTTCCCGCGAATCGCGCCGTGCCCGGATCGCGCGGTGTCGTGACGATCCCCATCGTCCGCTTCCGATCGACCGCGGGGCAACCCGGCGCGCCCATCGTGTACCTCTCGGGCGGGACGGGCTCCGGGATCGCCGCGGCGCGCGGTCCGCGGTTCGCGATGTTCCTTGCGCTGCGCGAGCTCGGCGATGTCATCACGTTCGACCTCCGAGGCGCCGGCCGATCGACGCCGCGCGTCGATTGCGGCGCGGGCCCGGCGCTCGACGTCACCCAGCCGATCGGCTACGACTCGCTCGCCGGCGCGCTCAATCGTTACGCCACCCGTTGCGCCGACTCACTGCGCCGAGCCGGGGTGGATCTTGCCGGACACAACGTCCGCGAGGTCGTGGAGGACGTCGAGTCGCTGCGGCGCGCGCTGAATGTCCCGCGCATCCGCCTCGTGGGGATCAGCACGGGGTCGCAGCTCGCGCTCGAGTATCTCCGCCGGCACGGCTCGCGCGTGGACGCGGTCGTCGCCGCCGGCGTGCAGGCGCCCGATCAGAACATGCACATGCCGGCGGACCAGGAAGCGGTCGTGCGCGCGCTCGCGGCGGGCCTTCGCGCGCGGGATACGGCGAGCGCCGACCTGATCGCGTCGCTGCGTAGCGTGCTCGACACGCTCGGCGCTGAGCCGCGGGTGGTCGCGGTGGCTACTCCGCGCGGTGACACGGTGCGCGTGAGCCTCGGCGCGTTCGACGTCCAGTTGCTCGTTTCCGCCACGCTGGGCGACCGCCGCCAGATGTCGATGATGGCGGGGCTGGCCGGCCAGGCAGCGCGTGGCAACTTCGGCCCGTTCGCGATGATGAAGCTCGGCGCGGCGAGGCAGGGAATCACGTCCGCATTCGAAGCGTTGATGGACTGCCAGACCGGAGCGCCCGTGGAGCGCGCGCGGCTCGCAGCGACGCAGTCGCGCACCGCGCTGCTCGGGCGCGCGACGCTGGACTTTCCCGAGGCGTGCGCCGGATGGGGCGTCGCGCCGCTGGACGGCAGCTACCGTGAGCCCGTGCGGTCGACCGGACGCGTCCTGCTGATCAGCGGCACGCTCGACGGGCGCACACCGCCGCGCAACGCCGACGATGCGCTGGCGCACCTGCGGAACGGCGTGCATCTCGTGGTCACCGGGGCCTCGCATGGCGACGACCTGTTCCTCGGCTCGCCGGAGATCGTCGCGACGATGCTGCGCCTCTTCCGCGGGGATTCGCTCGGGTCGTCGCGCCGCATCGAGATCGCAATCCCCTGAGCCATCGAGCGGCCGGAGCGACGACGAGGTCGGGAGAGACGTCGAATGCCGTCGGCGCGTTGCTTACGATGGAGCCCCGGCTGGCTGTGAGACTGCCACGAGATGAATGGACTGCGCGCCTTCCCACAGCACGCGGCGGCCCAGCTCCGGCAACTGCTCCATGCCTTCCACGATCGTCATGACGTGATTGCCGCGGAGGGGACCGGCCCTGCTGCCAAAGACGGTGACGCCATACGGAATCAGGATTTCGGTCTCGCTGATGCCCATCGGGTGGAGCAGGACCTGACCGGGCTCCGGATGCTGCGTGTCGTTCTCGGTGCCGACGCCTGTCTCGAGACTGCCCAGCGGCATCCAGGCCGCTTCGCCACTCCAGCGAGCCTGAAGGAGTGAACCCGAAAGAGGTAGCAGGCGAAGCAGCGCCTCCACGGTGTGAGGAGCGCGCTCCCACTCGAGCCGTGCCCTGAACACCAGGTCGGCGACGCGAATGCGGATCATGGTTGCGCGGGGATCAGAGGTCATTCTTGCGAAGCCGCGAGGGCGTCCCGCACCCGCTGTTCCAGGCTCATGGGTCATCCAACGAGCGCTATCGCGAACGACCGGGCGTGGCCGCGGTGCGCACCGAAGCCGTGTACACGAAGTCCCCGAACTGGGAATCGTCTTCGTTGGCGGCGTTCGCCGCGGCGTGGAACCGGACGCTCCCTCCGCTGGCTGGCGCCGTCCAGCGGAGCGTCCAGCGCACGACGTTGCGACCCGTGAGAGCCGTGCCGGGCCGCTGATGGTAGGCGTACTGAACGCCTCGATCGGTTGTCACCTTGACTCGGTCCCGATCCCCGTGGGTGACCGCCAGGGTGCCCGCCTGCGCCCCTCCGTCTTCGAAGCGCGCCGTGAGCTGGAAACCGCCGACCACCATACCCGGGCGCGTGAGCGTCAGCGTCAGCGTGTAGGTCTGGCGCGGCGAGTAGCGCGCGGGAGCCGAGATCGTGAGGCTTCCCGGTTTGGCGTTCAGCGTGTCACCGAAGTGGCACGCCTGGCAGTGGTCCTCGCCGAAGCCCCCGGAGAATCCGGGCGGCGGTCCGTCGCGGTACAAGTACGCCGGCGCTTCCCGGGCCTCAGCCACGGCGGGCTCGACACCGTTCCCGTGCGCCTGCACCACCCACGCGCTCGCCGAGAGGGACGCGATCACGAGCAGGATGCCGCGGACCCGACTACGCCACATGAAACAACATGAAACGACCGGCGTCCGCTTTCGCGGACGCCGGCGATTTCGACTGCGGTTCGGACGCAGCCCGTGCCTGCCTCACTGGACGATCTGTCGGGTAACGACGCGACCGATGGTGTTGGAGTCCGTGCCGAACCACATGGTGTTGGTCTTCGGGTCGAACATCATGTGCCGGATGTTGTGGCTCACCGGGAAGTTCGCGAAGAACTTCTCGGTCTTGGGGTCGAACCCGACGAGCTTCTTCTCCGCTCCGGTCTCCGATACCCAGAGGCGCCCGTCGCCGTCGGCGGTGATCGCGTAGGGGCGCGACTGGGCGCCGCCCGGGCTCATCCACTCCTTCGTCTGACCGGTGTTGGGATCCAGGCGGCCCACGTACCCGCGCGCATAGTCCACGTACCAGACCATGCCGTCGGCCGTCACCGCGTTACGACGGACGCGCCCGCCCTCGGCGGTGGGGAAGATCTTGAACTGCATGTCGGGCGTGACCATCGCGATGTTGTTTGTCGCGAACAGGCTCACGAAGAGGCGGCCGTCTTTGTCGAGGTCGAGTCCATACGGATTGGCGCGCTGCTCGCCGAGCGGGTTGATGATGTCGACCTTGCCCGTCGCCATGTTGAGGCGGCCGATGCGGCTGGCACCCTGCGAGCTGAACCAGATGTTGCCCTTGCCGTCGAAGTGCATCGTGTGCGGGTCGCGAGCCTCACCCGTCGGGAACGTCTTGAGCTCGCCGTTGACCGGGTTCAGCCTGCCGATGCGGCCATTGCGGTTGCCCGCGTACCACACGATGCCCTGGTCGTCGACGATGACGGTGTGGGGATTCGTGCTTTCCTCGAGCTCGTAGTAGCGCACCTCGCCGCTGGCGGGATCCAGTCTGCCCACGTAGTTACCCTGCTGGCCGGCGAAGAAGACCTTGCCGTCCGGGGCCACGTAGGGATCTCTCGAGCGCCCGCCGCGTTCGATGGGCCACTCCTTCATGTCGAAGTTGTTCGCGGCCTGGGCCAGGACGGGCGAGGGGGGCGCGAGGGGGGCCGCGAGGGCGGCCGCTGCAGTGAACAGGACCAGTCTATTCATGGAGGGTCCTCCGGACGGTTGTAGAGTGCTGAGGGTGACAGCCATCGCCGGGTTCCGCGAGCTCCCCGGGGCGCGGGCAGGCCCTGCCGGCCCTCGACAAGTAAAGAATACGCTGAAGGCTCGGGGAGGGTTGAGTGGGTCACCCCCGTCACAGCAGGGAAACGGCTCCTGGGATGGAATGCTCCCAAGGGCTCTCAGCCGTGGGCTGCCTGCGGTTGACACGGGGGGGGGCGCGAGACGACGCCCCGTCTCGTGGGCACGCCGTGGCGATTCCCAGCCAGCCCGGGTGGCGACCAGCTCCTCGCGAGTCGCGCGACCCACCATCTCCGCCTCGAACGGCAGGCTCCCGAGCGCGACATCCAGCGGGATGCGTGGGCGGATTCCA
>DATIGO010000232.1:0-6109 GCA_035454665.1 Gemmatimonadaceae bacterium
GTCGATCCGGGCCGGTCGCGGGAGGAGGGGGGCACCGGGCTTGGCCTCGCGATCGTACGCCACATGGTCGAGGCGCACGGGGGCGACGTGAGTGCCGAGAGCACGCCGGGCGCCGGGACGACCGTTACGGCGCGCTTCCCCGACCGAATGGCCAAGGGCGACAGCCCGGCGCACTGAACCCCCTCACCGGGCTGCACCGGGCCCCGTGACCGTTTCGTTGCAGTTCCGTGCGAAAGCCGAGACGCCATCGAAGCACTCGTTCATGGCGCCAGACGTACCACGGTCGATTCTCGCCGGCTCAACCGCACAGGACTGTCCATGAAACCGCGTCTCCTCTCTGTGATCCTCGGCGTCTTCACGCTTGTTGTCGCCACGTCGCACGTGGGTCGCGCACAACAGAACGCCCCCCGGACGCCGGACCGCACCGGGCGCATCGTCGGCCGGGTGATCGACGCCGGCACCGGACAGGGCATCTCCGACGTGGGCGTTCAGGTCGTCGGCACCCGGCTGGGCGCCGTGTCCGGCGTCGACGGGCGCTTCACGATCCCGTCGGTTCCCGCCGGCACCGTGACGCTGCAGGCGCGGCGCATCGGCTTCCAGCCCAAGACGGTGACCGGGATCATGCTGGAGGTGGGGCGGACGCTCGAGCAGAGCATCTCACTCGAGGCCTCCGCCGCGCAGCTCTCGGCGACCGTGGTGACCGCCGCGGCGGAACGCGGCAGCGTGAACGAGGCGATGGACGCCCAGCGCACCGCGACCGCCATCATGAGCGCGGTGAGCAGTGAGCAGATCTCCAGGAGCCCCGACGGCGACGCGGCACAGGCCGCGCAGCGTGTGAGCGGCGTGACGATCCAGCGCGGCGGGCTGGTGAACGTGCGCGGGCTGGGCGAACGCTACACGACGACGCAGCTCAACGGCACGCGGGTGCCGAGTCCGGAGCCGGAGAAGCGGACGGTCCCGCTGGATCTCTTTCCCTCGAACCTGCTCGAGGCCGTCGCGACGTCCAAGACCTTCACGCCCGACCAGCAGGGGGACTTCAGCGGCGCGCAACTCGAGATCAAGACGCGCGAGTTCCCGGCCGTCCGGCAGTTCACCTATTCGGTCACGACCGGATTCAGCCCGGGCACCACGGGCGACGAGATCCTGAACGCCTTCCGCGCGGGCGGCGAGTTCGTGGCCAGCGCGAGCGCCAACCGCGGCATGCCACCGCTGCTGCAGGCCGCGGGGAACTTCCAGGGCATCAACCTGAACCAGAGCGACAAGAACCTCCTGGTCAGCTCCTTCCGCAATGCGTGGACGCCCACGCTCCAGACGGCGGGGCCGAACACCTCGACGTCCTTCTCGATCGGCGGGAACGATCCGCTCTTCGGGCAGCACATCGGGTATCTCGTCTCCGGGACATACTCGCTCACGCACGATCGCAAGTCCGATCAGGTGCGCGCGCTGGCCAACCGCGGCACGACCGCGGGGGAGACGGTCGAGATGGACCGCTTCGAGGGCGAGACGGGCAGCACCGGGGTGCTCTGGGGCGGGCTGGCGAACTTCAGCACGCTTCTGGGCGGCCACACGCGGCTCGCCTTCAACAACACGTACAGCCGCACCGCCGACAACGACGCGCGCCGCGAGTTCGGCAGCTTCGAGAACGAGGGTATCCGCGCGCGCATCGATCGGATGCAGTACGTGGAGCGGTCGGTGCGTTCGACGCAGCTTGCGGCCGAGCACCAGCTCGGCGCCCGCCAGCAGCTCGACTGGGCGGTCACCGGGAGCGGCGTAACGCGCGACGAGCCGGATCGCACGGAGTTCGTCTACGTGATCGAGCAGGACGCGCCCGGGAGCCCGGACCTCTTCCGCTGGCTGAACAGCGGCAACGCGGGTGCCGTGCGGACCTTCTCGGAGCTCACGGAGGACAACCTCGAGGGCCGGCTCAACTATCAGCTCGATTTCGAGCTGTTCGGGCGGCGACACTTCGTCAAGACGGGCGGGCTGTATCGCGAGACCGAGCGCGACGCGGACACACGAGCCTACTCGATCTCGGCGCCCACGGCGAGCAACGCCATCCGGGAGCTGGAACCCGAGCTGCTCTTCGACGGCCGATTCTTCTCGCCGGCCGATTCCGTCTTCAACATCGTGCCGCTGGCCCAGGGGGGCGCCTACGGCGCGCGCGACGAGCTCTCGGCCGGCTACCTGATGACCGAGGTGGCCCTGACCGACCGCGTGCGCCTGATCGGCGGCGCGCGGTACGAGCGCGACCGGCTGGTGGTCGACGCGACCTCCACGCTGGGCCAGCCGGTCCAGGCCGAGAACACCTGGACCGACGTGCTTCCCTCGCTCGCGATGAACGTCTCCCTGAGCGAGTTCCAGAACCTGCGCATCTCGGTCTCGCGCACGCTCGCGCGCCCGGAGTATCGCGAGCTGGTGCCGATCAAGAGCCGCGACGTGCTGAACGGCGACGATCTCGAAGGGAATCCCGATCTCCAGCGCACGCGCATCCAGAACGCCGACGTGCGGTGGGAGTGGTACCCGGCGAGCGGCGAGGTCGTGAGCATCGGGCTCTTCGCGAAGCGCTTCGATGATCCGATCGAGCGCGTGTATCGCGCCGCGGGAGCCAGCTCGCGCTTCGTCGGCTTCGTGAACGCCGAGCGGGCCGAGAACTACGGTGTGGAGTTGGAGCTGCGCAAGGGACTGGGCTTCCTGCACTCGGCGCTGGATCCCTTCTCGATGTTCTCGAACGTCACGCTGATGCGGAGCGAGATCGACCTCGGCGCGAATCGCGCGGCCGCGACGAACCCGGAGCGCCCCATGGTCGGCCAGGCCCCGTACATCGTCAACCTCGGTGTGGCGTATGCCTCGCAGACGGGCAGCACGAGCGCCACGCTGTTGTTCAATCGCGTGGGCGAGCGGATCGAGACGGCCGGGGACCTGCCCCTGCCTGACGTGGTGCAGCGGCCGCGGAACGTGCTGGACTTCTCGGTGCGCTTCCCGGTGCTGAGCGCCGTGTCCGCGCGGTTCGACGCGAGGAATCTCTTCGACGAGCCCTACGAGGTCATGCAAGGCACCGTCACGCGGGAGTCGTGGCGCGCGGGTCGGGTGTACCAGATGGGGTTGGTCTGGCGTCCGTGAGCCGGGCGAAAGGATCAGCGCGGAGCGCGCGAAACGATGGGTGAGCGTGACAGGGCTGTGACTCGGACGACACCGCGACGCGACAGAACGAATGCTCTTTCTGTCTGCCAACCACGTATGCATGCGGACTTTCAACGTGCGAGTTGCTTCCATGAAGAGCTTTCTCCGGCGCTTCTCCTTCCTGCTGACGGCGAGCCTCCTGGCTGTCGCGGCCTGCAGCGACGATGATGATCCCGCGGGTCCGTCGCTCAATCCGCCCCTGGGGCTTCAGGTGACGGCTCAGGGCGCGTCGGTCATTCGCGTCTCGTTCACCAGCACGGCAGGCGACGACAGCTACATCATCGAGCGGGCCGAGGGCGCCGCGGGAACGTTCGCGCAGGTCCACACGGCCGCCGCGCCGGCGACGGCGGGGCTCGTGACGTACGACGACGGCGGGCTCGCACCGCAGACCGTGTATCGTTACCGGGTGAAGGCGGTTCGCGGGTCGTCGGAGAGCGCCTACACGGCGGAGCAGTCCGTGACCACCGGTGCCGCCGGCGTTTCGACGAAGGACGTCACCGGCGACATCACGACCAGTACCACGTGGTACGCCGACACGACGTACATCCTCAAGGGCTTCATCCACGTGGCCAACGGCGCCACGCTCACGATCCAGCCCGGGACGACGATCAAGGGTGACACGCTGGGCGCGTCGCTCTTCGTGCTGCGCGGCGCAAAGATCATGGCGCAGGGGACCCCTGCCGCGCCCATCGTCTTCACCTCCACGCGTCCGGTAGGGCAGCGACAGCCGGGCGACTGGGGCGGCCTCATCATCGTGGGCAACGCCACCCTGAACCGCACCGGCGTCGACATCGAGCTCGAGGGGACCAACACCGTGAGCGGCAGCGCATCGGGGACCAACTACCAGGTCCTCTACAGCGGCGGCACCACGGACAGCGACAACAGCGGCGTACTCCGCTACGTCCGTGTGGAGTTCGCCGGATACGCCCCGTCGCTCAACGCCGAGCTCAACGCCTTCACCTTCGCTGCGGTCGGCAGCGGCACGCAGCTCTCGCACCTCCAGGTCATGGCGGGCCTCGACGACTCCTTCGAGTGGTTCGGCGGCACGGCCGACGCAACGCACCTCGTCTCGTACGAGTCGGGCGACGACCATTTCGACATGTCCGAGGGGTATCGCGGCCGCCTGCAGTATCTGATCGCGCTGCAGTCGGCGCGGCTCACGCCGCGCACGGGCGCGGGTTCGGCCTCGAGCGATCCCCAGGGCATCGAGAACGACGGCTGCGAGGGTGCGGGCTGCACCCAGGGGCGCAACTCCACGCCGTTCAACACCCCGGTGGTCGCCAACTTCACACTGGTGGGCACGAACGACGTGGCCACCTCGGGCAGCTCGGGCGGTGTCGGCATGATGCTCCGCCGCGGGACCGGCGGCTGGTACGTCAACGGCCTGATCTCGCGCTGGCCGCGCGCCGCGATCAGCCTCCGCGACGGGGAGACCTACGTTCGCGCCGGAAGCACACCGACGCCCGATCTCGCTACGGCCGACCTGGCGATCCGGGGCGTCCTCGTGGCCGAGTCGCCTGTCGTCTTCCAGACCGGTGGGAGCAGTACCCAGAACTCCCTCGATCTCGCGGGGAACGGGATCACGCAGGAGGCCGCGACGACGTCGTCACTCCTGACCGCCTTCCCGGCCACGATCACGAGCAGCACCACCGAGGCCGCGTTCGACTGGACGCCGGTTTCGGGATCCGCTGCGGCGTCAGGCGGTCTGGCCACGTTCACGGGCAAGCTCCAGACCGCCGCGGGATCGTTCGTGACCGGGACGGCCTACCGCGGAGCCGCGGAGCCGGGCGGCGCCAAGTGGTGGCAGGGATGGACGAGCTACGCCCAACGGTGAGATCGGCCGTCCGCGCGTCGCTCTCCCCACGGTCGTCAAGAGTCGTCGGCCTGGTCCTCCTGGCGCTGATCACCGGCGCCGGGTGTGGCCGGGTCGACGCCCGCGTCTCGGATGGGAAGGGATCACCGGCGGATTCGGCGCGCCGGGATTCGGTCGCACGCGCGGGCCAGGATTCGATCAATCGCGCGCAGCCCGGCTACATCGTCGACAGCATCCTGCCCATCGACGAGGCGCTGCGCCGGTTCCGTGCGGAGCTCCCGGGACCGGTGCCCACGGCCCTGTCGGGCGGCACGCGGAGCCGGGAAGGGCTGGTGCACGCCGTCGTGCGCGCGCTCGAGGCGCGCGACAGCGCGGCGCTCGGGGCGCTCGCGCTCACGCCGGCGGAGTTCGCCTGGCTCGTCTATCCGACGTCGCCCTTCGTCGCGCCGCCGTACCGGCAGATGCCCGGACTGGTCTGGATGCAGATCGCGCTCGGCAGTGGGAGCGGACGGGCGCGCCTGCTCGCCCGGCTTGCGGGGCGCCCACTCGGGTACGCGGGCCACTCGTGCGACGGCGAGCCCGAGCGTCAGGGTGAGAACCGCATCTGGCGCCGGTGCCGGGTGCGCCTAACGCAGCCCGACGGCACGCACCGCGCGCTCCGACTCTTTGGCGACATCGTCGAGCGCGCCGGGCACTTCAAGCTCGTGAGCTTCGCGAACGATCTCTGAAGCGGAAGCGCGGTACGCTCGCGCCTGCCTGCGGTCGCGCCTCGTTCGCGGTCGTGCCTCGCTCGTCAGGCACGCCCCCGCCGCGCCGGGCACGGAACGTGAAGAGAGCCGTTCCCTTGCGCGCCGGTGGCGATCTGGCTTCCTCGGCCGCGGATATCCTCGCCAGGCACGCACAGCCGGCGGAACTCCGGCTCGCGTGAGTGAACCGGCACGGAGGACGAGCCATGGCACGAGTGACCGCAATCTTCGACGACCGCTCGCAGGCCGAGCGCGCCATCACCGACCTGCGCCAGTATGGGATCCCGGATGCCAAGTTGTCCGTCGTGTCCCGGCGGGCGGACGACATGGAGGTCTCGCGCGGCACCACCGAGAAGAGTGACACCGCCGA
>DATIGO010000233.1:0-8102 GCA_035454665.1 Gemmatimonadaceae bacterium
GCCCACGGGAATCTTTGCCACGCTGCTTGCACAGGAGAAGGGATGCAGCTTCATGAAGTCATCCTAGCGGGGCGTCGCGTGCGCACGTTCTCCGTGTTGTGCCTCGCGCTGCTTCCGACGCCGATCGCGGCGCAGGCGACACCGGCGGCGCCGGCATTCCACGCGGCCGGCGCGTTCGCGGGCCTCTCGGTGCCCGATCTGGAGGCGAGCACGCGCTGGTACGAGGAGAAGCTCGGCATGCGGGTGATCTTCCGCCCCCCGCCCTACGAGGGGACGAGCGTCGTCGTGCTCGAGGGGGGTGGACTCACCGTCGAGCTGCTGCACAACCCCGCGGCGGTTCCGCTGCGGACCGCGGCGCCTTCCATCAGTCACACGACGCTCGTTCACGGTCCGTTCAAGGTCGGGATCGTGGTGAACGACTACGACCAGGCGCTCGCCCGGCTTCGGGAGCGCGGCGTGACGGTCGTGGCGGGGCCGTTTCCCGCACGGGACGCGGTGCCGGCGAACTTCATGATCCGGGACAACGCCGGGAACCTCATCCAGCTCTTCGGCAGGTAGGCGGCCGTAACGCGACGCGCCGGGGGCGCGTCTTCCCAGGGCATGGCGAAGCTCGCTCCGATGCGGTTCCGCGGGAGTCATGCCAGTGTTCCGAGGGAGGTTGAATGGGCCCCTTCTGGTTTTCTGCCGGCGCGGCATCACTGCTCGTTGCATTGGTCGCCCCTGCACGGCCCGTGGCGCTCCGCATGCCCCTCTGTTCCTGCCCACGCGTCGAGGACATGCGTGGAGTCCGCTCGCAGTCGACGGCACTGTTCACCGGTGTCGTGCTGGCAGACTCGCTCATCGCCATGTCGGGCGCGCGGCTGTCCGAGCTCAGGGACAGCATTCTGGCGACATCGGACCGCCTGCGTCTGAGCGGTGGGGCTGCCGCGAGTCTCTGGACCTTTTTCTGTACGGGCAGCCGGCACATGGATGAAGCAGGACGCGCGCTCGCGCAGCTGGGGCCCGCCGTCCCCGTAGTTGATTCGGCGCGCCGCCCGCCGCGTCGCTAGAGGGGTGCGCGGTCGCCCTTCACTCTGCCGGACAGCGCGCCGCCAGTGCCCGCAGATCCCGCCAGCCGTAGTTCCCGTTCCCGGGGTCAGCGTCCGTCTTGATCGCGCCCAACGCCCGCCACACGGCCGCCGATGGGTTCCGCGCGTCTCCGAACAGCCACATGCTCGTGATCCCCTGACTCAGGAAGCGCCGCGCCACGTGACCCAGCAGCCGCTTCCCCAGACCCATCCCCTGATACTCCCGCAGCAGGTAGATCTTGCTCAACTCGCCGCCGTACTCGGGGTGGTCGCTCCGCACCCCCTTCGCGAACCCCACCAGCTCGCCCCGCAGGTTCTCGACGACGAAGCAGAACCACGTCCCGTCCTGCTTCGCGAACGCGTCGCGCCACTGCTGCTCGCGCACGTGCGCCGGCGGACCGTTCATGAGCATCGGCGCATAGGTCGCATTCCACGTCGTGACGTGGAGCTGCGCCAGCGCGGGGATGTCCGCGGCCGTCGCCTCCCGGAGAATGAGTGATTCCATCGATTCGCCGCGCTCCCGAAGCCGACGGAGGTTGCCCGCCCGCGACGGGCTGAGGAAGGCGCCCACGGTACGCCACGCCGCGAAGACGACGGCCTTGATGGAATCGGGCATGGTCAGTTCACGCAGCTCTGGCCGGCGGCACCACCTGCCGCCCAGTCCTCACTACGGTACCATGCTGTGTCTGTCGGCCGGAAGAGACCCGTGTAGGTTGACAGCATGCCGGGCGAGCATTCCGGAGTGCGTGGATCGCAGCGCCGGCGCCGCCCCCTCACTCTGCAGAATTCCCCGGAAAGAGCTCACACGAAATGTCGACCAGCCCCAGCCCCCGTCCCCGCCTCCGCGCCCTTCGCTCGATCATCGCCGCCGGTCTCCTCGCGGCGCTCATGGGTTGCAGCGCGCGCGAGAGCGTGCCGGCGCCCGCCCAGGCCGTCGAACTGCCGGCCCGCTTCATCGCCGATCGTATCTTCGTGGACCTGGTGACACACGGCGGCGACACCCTCGACCTCTACACCGACACCGGCGGAGGGCTCTTCATCCTGCGCGACGTCGCCCGGCGGCTCGGCTGGCAGGACACCACGGGCGTGCTGCTCCGCGAGGTCGCGGCCGATTCACAGTTCCCCGAGCCCCTCGGCATGTCCGATCGCAAGGTGCCGATTCTCCAGCCGCCGCCGACGCGCGCATTGGAATTCGAGGGCATGCTCGGCCAGGCGTGGTTCGCCGATCGCGTGTGGACCTTCGACTATGCCGCCCGGAAGCTCCTGCTGCATCCCGAGACCCCGGCTCCGGCGCCGGGTGCGCACACCGCCAGCCTCGGATTCCGGACCGATTCCACCGGGAAGCGCGCGCTGTCGTTTCCCCGGATCGTCGCGGTGGTCGATGGCGACACGCTGCAACTCCTGTTCGACACCGGCGCCACCGGCGCGTTGAGCGCGTCGGCCATGAGCGCCATCGCCGACTCCGCACCCGCCGTCCGCGCCACGAGCTTCATAACGAGCGAGGTGCTGAACCGGTGGCGGGAGCGCCACCCCGACTGGCGCGTGCTTGCGGACGCGGACGAGATGATCCCGGGGATGCGCCTGATCGAGGTCCCGCGGGTCGAGATCGCCGGCTTCACCGTGGGGCCGGTCTGGTTCACCGAGCGCCCCGACCGGAACTTCCACGAGTTCATGACCCAGTTCATGGACCGGCGGGTGGACGGCGCGCTGGGGGGAAACGCCCTCAGGTTCTTCCGGGTCACGGTGGACTACCCCGCGGCGGTCGCGCACTTCGTCCCGAGCGGGGGATGACGCACACGAGAGTGCGCGAAGTGAGCGACTTCCTTACGGTGTGCCTCGCTTCGTGAGGAAGACGGCACTGCCGGCCCGGCACGAGAAACCGTCCGGGATGACCGTACGGTCATTCGACCCGGGCGTCCCCGGGTTCACGCGCGTTCTCTCATCGCGGTCTCTGCGAGCGTCGTTGCCGGTCGTGGCGCGCTAGCCCCCGGCGATCGCGCCGATGATCAGGAACGGTTCCTTCCCCCTCGCCACGGCCTCGGGGAGCGGCGTGTCGGTGGAGACGTGCGACAGATCCTCCGCGCATGCGAAGAACCTGACGAGTGGGCGCCGTTCCCCGGTGATCGTGTCCCGCACCGTCCCGCGCAGGACCGGATAGCGCGCCTCGAGCGCGTCGAGGATCGCGCGCGGCGTCACCGGCGCGCCCACCTCGAGCTGCACCTCGGGACCCGCCTTCGACAGCGTCTGCAGGTGATATGGGATCTCGACGCGGATCATCGCTTCGCTCACGCCAGTGTCTGCACCTCGACCGACAGCACCGACGGCAGATCCCGCACGATCGGCTTCCAGCTGTCTCCCCCGTCCGGCGACACGTATACCTGCCCGCCCGTCGTCCCGAAGTAGACGCCGCACGCATCGAGCGTGTCCACCGCCATCGCGTCGCGCAGCACGTTCACGTAGCAGTTCTCCTGCGGGAGCCCCTTCGTGAGCGCCTCCCACTCGTTGCCGCCCGTACGGCTGCGGTACACGCGCAGCGCCCCATCCGGCGGATAGTGCTCCGAGTCGCTCTTGATCGGGACCACGTACACGGTCTCGGGCTCGTGCGCGTGCACGTCGATGCAGAACCCGAAGTCAGTGGGCAGGTTGCCGCTCACCTCGCGCCAGTTGTCGCCGGCGTCGTCCGTGCGCAGCACGTCCCAGTGCTTCTGCATGAAGAGGACGTTGGGCCGCGCGCGGTTCTGGGCGATGCGGTGCACGCAGTGTCCCACCTCGGCGGTGGGATCGGGGATGTAGTTCGAGTGCAGTCCTTTGGTGATCGTCTTCCACGTCGTCCCTCCGTCGTCGCTGCGGAACGCGCCGGCGGCCGAGATCGCGACGAAGATCCGCTGGGCGTTGGCGGGATCGATCAGGATGGTGTGCAGGCAAAGCCCGCCCGCACCGGGTGCCCACGCCGAACCCGTGCTGTGGCAGCGGAGGCCCGAGAGCTCGTGCCACGACTGGCCGCCATCCGTGGAGCGGAAGAGCGCCGCGTCTTCGACACCCGCGTAGACCGTGTCGGGATCATCGAGCGACGGCTCGAGATGCCAGACGCGCTTGAACTCCCACGGGTGCGGCGTGCCGTCGTACCACTGATGCGTCCCTGGCACGCCATCGTAGGTGAACTCCTTTCCCACGGCCTCCCAGGTCCTGCCGCCGTCGTTCGAGCGCTGCATCACCTGCCCGAACCAGCCGCTGGACTGCGAGGCGTAGATACGATTCGGGTCCACCGGGGATCCCTTCATATGGTAGATCTCCCAGCCGCCGAAATGCGGCCCCGAGACCTCCCACTTGTCGCGCTTGCCGTCCGCCGTCAGAACGAACGCCCCCTTCCGGGTACCCGCGAGCACGCGCACACCGCTCATTCGCCTGCTCCTCCGTGTGGTAGCCGCCGGGTGAGCCGTGCAGGCTCACCGCACCTCCCGTGCAGGATTCAATCGCCGATCGCCGCCGATCGCAAGCACGGACAGCCCTTCTCGCTGCCGCGGCGCGCACCCTCCGGGAACGCGCGATGCGATGCCGGATGGCAGCGCCGTGACCCTGACGGGCCGGAAGATTCTGGCCTGATGCTCCGGATTGTGGTAGCGTTTCTGACGACCTCAGCAACACACCCTCGAAAGGAGCCCCCATGTCCAGCATCAACACCGGGAAGGTCATCGCGGGCGGGCTGTTGGCGGGACTGGTCTTCAACATCCTCGATTTCGTCTCGAACGGTGTGTTCCTTGCCGAGGACTTTCGCGCCAATGCGACGCGACTGGGCCTCGATCCGGCCGTGGCGGAGTCGGTGGGCGGGATCATGACCTGGGTCGTAATCGACTTCCTCCTGGGCATCCTGGCGGTCTTCACCTACGCGGCGATGCGCCCGCGATTCGGACCGGGCCCGAAGACCGCCATCGTCGCCGGGCTCGTGGTGTATCTGAGCGTCACGCTCGTCCTGTTCGGGCTCACGCAGGGCGGACTCATCGCCATGGCGCTCTTCGTCAAGGCTTCGATACTCTCGCTGGTCACGGTGTGCGTCGGCAGCGTGGCCGGGGCGTGGGCGTACAGGGAGGCGTGAGCCGAACGGCGCCTCCTGAGGCTCACATCATGTCGTGTCGCGCCGTGGCCGGATCACTCCCGTGGCCTGCAGCTGCACCGGGTAGCCCTCGATCCGGTCCGGGATCCGCCGGCGCAGCTCGGGCGTGGTGTCGATCACGAACACCTGAATGCACGGCTCGCCAGCGCATAACGACTGCGCCGTGCCGGTCACACCTGGAATGCGCATCAGGGACGGCGTGTGCTCTGCGAGCACCTGGTCGATCGGTCGGGAAGGCACGGCGGAATCGGATCGGTCGTCGCCAGGTTGCCGGCCCGAACAGGCCAGCCCCGTCAACAGCATCAACACGAGCAGGCGAAGCATCATGTAGCGAGCGCGAGGAAGCCCGGCCGGGCACCTGACCGGCCGGGACCTCTGCGATGACGTTCCGTACTACTTGCTCACCACGACGGACGACGTGGCGTTGGCGCCCGGGTTGTACGTCAACGTCGCGTGCGTGACCCCGCTCACCGTGAACGTCACGGTGCCGGTGCGCTTCGGAATCCCCGTCCTGCTGATCGTGCAGACGCCGCTGGTGTTCGTCAGGCAGCTGCCGGAGCCGGTCGTCCCGTTGCTCCAGTTCCCGCTGACCGTGGCGTTCGACACCAGGCCGCCCTGGTCGTTCCGGATCGTGATCGTGGCGTGCGCGGTCCAGGTCGAGCCGTTGTTCGTGGAAGAACCGCCCATCGCCGCGACGTGCATGCTCGTGGGCGTGCCCCCGCCACCCGGCGCGTTCACCAGCACCGTCGTGGTCTTCGTATCGTTGGCCGCGTCGTCATCGGCCAGGAGCTGCGCCCCCTCGAGCGTGTGATTCACTCCCGTGGGCGCGGCGGGCGTCCAGGAGAACATCACGTTCGTCGTGGCGCCCGGGGCCAGGTCGGTCGTCACCGTCTGTGTACCGACGGTGGCGCTGGCGGTCTGGTCGCGCAGCCGCACGTCGAAGTTCGTCGTCACCGTCGTATTGCCGGCGTTCCGCACGGTCACCGTCACGTTCTGGGCCGAGCCTTCCGTGGCCGGTGAGGCCGTGCTGACCGCGTCCACCGCCACGTCCGTCACGGGATCGGGCGGGGGCGGCGCGTCATTGGTGGGGTCCACCGTCACGTTGAACCGGTTCAGGACGAGGTCGATCCGGTTCAGAATCGTCTGGCTCGCGCTGCCGGCGAAGAGCAGCCCGACCGGATTCTTGCCGCTCACGGTCACGATGCCGGAACCCGAGTCGCCACCGCTGCTGAAACCGCTCTGGCCCACGAGGAGCTGGTTGGTGAACGTCGCGGATTTCGTGCAGAAGATGAAGCCGGCGTAACACACGGCCACCGTGGCGTTCACGGAGGTGATCGTTCCCTGCGTGAACTCCGTGGTGCGGCCGTACTTCATCACCGCCACGTTCAGCAGGTTGGCCACGTTGTCGAATGTGCCGTCGTTGTTGGCGTCGCCCCAGATCGTGGCGCTCGGCGCCCCGTAGCCATCATCGGTCGGCGTGGCGCCCAGCAGATCCGCCGGATTCACGAGCGAGATGGCCGCGTCCATCGTGTTGTTCGAGCTGCTGAAGTTGATGACCTGGAAGTCCGCCAGCGTGCCGATGTGATGCGCGGAATTGCCGGTGGAACCGCCGTCCGCGGGGCCAGGCTGCAGCGTGAGGTCCCCGATGCTGGCGTTGTTGCTGTTGGCCAGCACGTGGTTGTTGCTCAGAATGAAGACGCTGCCCCCCGCGTTCTTCACACGGAAGCCGATCGTTCCCGCGGTGATGCTCGGGTGCCCGACCGAGAAGCCGAGGGGGGCGGGCCGGACGAAGGTCGTCGGGTTGGAGATGATGTGGAACAGACCCGTGACCAGCCGGTCGACAGGGAAGTTGTCGAGCGTAGCCGGAATGCCGCCGACGTCGGCGCGCTCGAGGAAGACCTGGATCGCGGGCTGCCCGTTCGCCCGGCGCGTCACCGCGGTGCCGACGACGCCTGGGATCCGCATGAGGGCCGCCGTGTGCCGCTCCTGCGCGGTGATCACGCCGTCGATCGACTGCTGCGGTGGTGCGACGGCGGTGACGGGAGCGAGGACTGTGGGGGCGAGGGGAGCGTCGGAGGAACTGTCCGTGCAGCCGAACAGCGCGACGGTGAGGCTGGCCGCCACCAGCGCGGCGCCACGAGCGGTGGGCGTTCTGGGCATGGCTCGAATCCGGTTCGGGTGACAGGAGCCTCCGGCAACCGCAGCCGTTATCGGGAGGCTCCAGTATGACGCTCCCCGGACCGAGGCACAACGACGCCTCGAACGTTGCTCCGGGCCTGGGCTGTCCCTCGACCCGGCGGCAGAGCCCAACCCTCCGTGGGCGTGGTCGTTCCGACGCCCAGTTGACATTCGTCTCCCACGGCCCTCTACTGAACCATATGGTTCAGTATACGCCCGCCATCGACCAGGGCTTCTCGGCTCTCTCCGATCCGACCCGCCGCGGAGTACTCGAGCGCCTCAGCCGCGGGCCGGCCTCCATCACCGACCTGGCCACCGTCTACGGCATGACCCTCACCGGCATGAAGAAGCACGTGAGCGTGCTGGAGGAGGCGGGGCTCGTGACCACGGAGAAGATCGGCCGCGTGCGGAGCTGCCGTCTCGGCCCGCGCCGCCTCGAGGCGGAGCGGGACTGGATCGAAGCGTATCGGCAGCTGGTGACCGACCGCCTCAACCGCCTCGGAGATTTGCTCGAGCGCACCAGGGAATAACCCAGGAGGAAGCCATGAGGAGATCAATGACGACATGCTTGATCCGCTCCCGTCTCCACGTGTGGGTGATGTGCACGAGGCCCTCACCGCTCCGAATGACCGCCGGATAGGAGTACCCGCCCGGCGCGTCCTCGAGCACAAGCGCCGCCTCGCGGAACGCGAGCCTGCGAGCGTCGATCACCGCTGTACCCGGCGAGCGGGGGACGAGTCGAATTG
>DATIGO010000234.1:0-11373 GCA_035454665.1 Gemmatimonadaceae bacterium
ACGAAGCCGTGTCGCGCATCGAAGATCGCGCCATTCGCGTCGGTGAGGGCCGCGGCCAGCGCCAGCCAGTCGCGTGCGAGGCGGGCCTTCGCCGCATCGCGCCGGGCGCGCTGCAGCAGCTCCACCGCCGCGCGCGTCCACACCGCCCATTGCCCCAGGAGCCCGCCCACGATCCGCCGCTCCACCACGCCGCCCCCCGTCTCGCACCGGAACGGCGTGAGCAGATCGATCACGATCGCGTCGTCGTTCCCCGTGTACAGCGCGATGTCGTCGCGCCCGGCCCCGGCCACGGCGCGCACCACGTCGATCGTCGCGTACCGGTTGAAGGGCGCGATCTTGATCGCCACCACGCCGGGGATCTCGGCGAGCTCGCGCCAGAAGCGGAAGCCTAACGGGCGGCCGCCGACCGCCGGCTGCAGGTAGAATCCCATGACCGGCAGCACCTCCGCCACTGCCCGGCAGTGGCGTACGAGGCGCGCGTCCGGTGCGTCGGCCAGGGCGGCGAGACTCACCAGGCCGGCGTGGTAGCCCAGCGACGCGGCGAGCCCCGCCTCCTGCACGGCCTGTCGCGTCTCCCCGCAGACGCCGGCGATGAGCGCCACCGGGCGCTTCGTGCCGCGTTCCCATTCCCGCGCCGTCGCCGCCGCGAGCTCGAGGACCGGGCGGAAGAGCCCGTGTCGCGGCTCCCGGATCGCGAACTGCGTCGTGTGCACGCCCACGGCGAGTCCACCCGCGCCCGCGTCGATGTAGTAGCGCGTCAGGGCGCGCTGCCTTCGCTCGTCGAGCGTGCGCCGCGGCGTCAGCGCCAGCGGATGCGCCGGAATGACCGCTCCGGCCAGGAGATGCCGCCGGACGTTCAGAACGTCCCCTCCCGTTCCTCGAACCGTGTGGCCTTCCCGAAGGTCGCGCCGCCGTGCCGCACCCACTCGCCAACCCACGCCAGGACCGTCTCCGCCGATACCGCGGGCAGGCCGAACAGCGATTGCGCGAGGGAGGTGTTGCTGAGCAGCGCGTCTCCCTGCTCCTGCCCGTGCAGAACAGGCTCGCGGCCAAGCACCCGCCCCAGCTCCTGAGCCACCGCCCGCACCGAGAGCATCTCCGGGCCCGTCACATTCACCACGAACGGCGGAACCGCCGCGTGCGGCAGGCTCTCGATCGCCTGCGCGTTCGCGTCCCCCTGCCACAACACGTTCACGTGTCCCATCCGCAGATCGATCGGCTCGCCGGCCATGATCCTGAGCGCGAGGTCGACCAGCACGCCGTATCGCAGCTCGACCGCGTAGTTCAGCCGCACGATCGCGACCGGCGTGCCGCGCGTACGCGATCCATACTCCAGCACGCGCTCGCGCCCCAGGCAGGACCAGGCGTATTCCCCCACGGGGCCGGGCGCGTCCGACTCCCGCGAACCACCACCCGCCACCGGGGTGAGCGGGTAGACGTTTCCGGTCGAGAAGGCCACGAACCGCGAGGACCGGTAGCGCTCGAGGCAGAGCGCCGGCATCACGGTATTGACCATCCACGTCAGCGCGGGGAGCTCGCGCGTACCGAACTTCTGGCCCGCCATGAAGATCACGTTAGGCGCGTCGGGGAGTGCCGCGAGCGCGTCGCGGTCGCTGAGATCCACGCGCAGCACCTCCACGCCCGCCGCTTCCAGCATGGCCCCGGCCGTGTTCGCGCCGAACCGCGACGCCGCGTACACCCGGCGGCCGTCACCGAGCTCCTCCGCGGCGCGCCGGATCATGCGGGCCAGGGACGGTCCCATCTTCCCGCCGGCGCCAAGGACGATCACGTCTCCGGGCGCCCGTCGGAGCGCGTCGACCACCTCCTCCGTAGGCCGGGAGAGCATCTCCTCGAGCTCCGATTCCGATCGCGGCGCGACGCGAGCGGCCCGTGCGGGCGTCCCGAACTTCACGCGCCGTCCCTCGCGGGTTCCGTCCCTCCCGCGCCGCCGACCCAGCCGGGTTCGCGGGCCGGCGTCGGATCGCAGAACCCGATCTGCCGGTGGGACTTGTCGCAGAACGGCTTGGTCGCCGACCCGCCACATCGGCAGAGCGCGATCGACCGGCCCGGTTCGGGCGTCAGCTCCCGGCCCGCCGTGTCCACGATCCGCACGTGTGGGACATCGGCCAGCTCGATCAGGTACGGGCCGTTCTGCTTCACGCGAATCGTGATGGGGGACCGACGTGGGATCGAAGGCTCGTCAGGCATGGGGCGCACCGGTCAACGAAGGACCTTCGCGAATCGTAACCCCGGAAGCAGAGCCGGACGAGCGCCCGGGGGCCTGACCCCCGCGGCGAGACGGTCGCGGCCGCGGCGCGTGGCTTGCGTTCTCCCACGGCCGGAGGCGACTCTAATCGCACAGCTTCGCTCGCCAGGTCGGTCCACAGGAGTCCCCCGCCCGATGCGTCCCGCGTTCGCCGTATCCGCCCTCGCCGCCGGCTGGCTCGCGATCGCCGGTCGGACGGAGGCCCAACAGCCGCCGCCCGACTCGATCCGCCGCGATACCACGCGGACCCTGCAGGCCGTGCGTGTCGTTGCGGAACGGGCGCCCGTCGTGACGGCCGTCGGAGGCGTGAGCGTGGTGAGCATCACCCCCGATTCCCTCCGCCTCTCGCCCGCGCCGGCTCTCAGGGACGTTCTGCGAGAGATCCCCTTCGTGCTCGTGCGCCAGAATTCGCGCGGCGAATCGGAGCTGTCCATCCGGGGCTCCGAGTCGCGGCAGTCGGCCATCCTCCTCGACCGCATTCCCCTCACAATCGGCTGGGACAGCCGCACCGATCCCTCGCTGGTCCCCATGAGTGGCGCCCGCTCCATCGCGGTCGTGCGCGGTCTCTCCTCGCTGCTCGAGGGCCCGAACGTCCTCGGGGGAGTCGTCAGCATCGACATCAACTCGGGTGAATCGGACGAGACCTCGGATCGAGCCCTCGCGCTCCGCACGGGAACCGACCACCTGGGCGCCACGGCGACGAGCGCCTCGCTGGTGGCACCGTGGTTGTTGACGAACGCCAGGCTCACCCTGCGCGCGGGGGGCGGCTACCGGTACACCTCGGGCGTCGCACTCAGCGACGCGGTCAGCGACCCGACGGCGCGCAACGACCGCCGCACGAACAGCGACGCCCGGCAGGTCGACGGATACGTGGCGATGCGCTACTCCTCGGACTGGGGGCCATGGGTGGGAATCTCGGCCACCGGGTACAGCGGGGAGCGCGGCGTGCCGCCCGAGCTGCACCTCTCCGAGCCGCGCCTCTGGCGCTACCCCGATGCCTCGCGCATGCTCGCGATCGCATCGGCGGGGACCGGGCGGCAGCGAACCGGATGGGGCAGCGGTGACATGGAGCTCGTCGTGGCCCTGAACGAAGGGGACACCGAGATCGAGGACTATGGTTCCCTCGCCTACGATGCGATCGTGGGCCGTGAGTTCGACGAGGAGCGCACGCTCACGACTCGTCTCCTGGCCGACCATTCGCTCGGCCGCGGTGAACTGCGGACCGCGTTCACCTACGCGAACGTGCGCTTTCGCGAGCAGTTCGACACCGATGCGCCGAGCCGTTACGAGCAGCGGTTGTGGAGCGCGGCGACCGAGATCGAGCAGCCGCTGGCGGGGCTGTGGCGTGTCAATGTGGGCGTCGCCCTCGACGGCTCCGATACGCCCGAGACGGGCGGGAAGCCCTCGCTGGGGCGCCTGAGCGACTGGGCGGGGCGCTTCGGTCTCAGCACCGTGTTGCCGGAAGCCGGAGCGCGTCTCCACGCATCGGTCAGCACGCGCTCCCGATTCGCTTCACTGCGGGAACTGTATTCCGGCTCGCTCGGCCGCTTCGAGCCCAACCCCGACCTGCAGCCCGAGCGCCTCGTCGGTGGAGAGGCCGGACTCACCTTCATCCGCTCACAGTCGCAGCTCCAGGCCGTCGTCTTTCATCAGCAGTTGAGCGACGCCGTGGTCCGGATCAGCACGCCCAACGGGAACTTCATGCGCGTGAACCGCGATCAGATGCGGAGCAGCGGCGTGGAACTGCTGGGGGCGATCCGTACCGGTGAGGTCTCCTGGAACGGCGACCTGATGCTGCAGCACGTGCGCCTCTCCGACCCCGCCGCGAGCGGCGCTGATCGCCGTCCCGAGCACGTTCCCGAATTTCGCGTGGGAGGGAGCGCCGCATTCCCGTTCTGGCTCCAGGCCCGGGGCGCCGTCGCCATGAGCTACACGGGCAGCCAGTACTGCGTGAACACCGACCTTGGCCGGACGGTGCGCCTGAGCAGCCAGACCCGGACAGACGTCAGCCTGGAGCGCGAGTGGCAGGTGCGCAGCGAGGGGATGCTGTCCCGCCTGCGGGGCCTCGTCTCGATCGACAACGTGACGGACGCGGCGATCTACAGCCAGTGCGGACTTCCGGAGCCGGGTCGCACCCTCCGGATCGGAATGATCCTTCACTGAGCGCGCGCGGCACTAGGGGAACCGCGCGGCGTCGTCGCTGAGCGCCTCGCGCGCCAGGCGCTTCACGCGATGCACGAGCGCGTCCAGCCCGACCTCGCGGGTGCCGAGGCCCATGCTCTGCATCACGACGCGGACGAAGTCCCGAGGGATCTGCAGCACGACTTCCGGCGGCTGATCGTTCACCGCGCTGAAGAGGACACTCAGGAACGCCGCGACGGTGGGGGATCGGCGCGTGTCGATGTCGGCGTAGAAGTGGATTCGGCCGTCGCGCATCTCCGGGAAGAGGCGCACGGGCGTCTGGCATTCCGGGACATTGAAGCTTTCGTCCTGTAGCGCGAGGAAGTGCGGGGGCACGGGCTCCAACCTGCGCGCGAAGGTCACGAGGGCCTGCATCCGTTCCTCGCGCCCCAGGGCGCTGAAGCGGCTCAGCACCCGCTCCACGGTAGGCGGGGTCTGCTGTGGTGTTTCGGCGGGGTCGGTCATGGTCACGGACTGTAACCCGGGGGGTGGAACGGACGCGAGCCACCTTGAGGAGGGAATAGCGCTTACGCGAGCCGAGTCTTGCACGACTTCAATTAAACGTTTAATTAAGTGCCATGATCGCTCGCGCACCCGACGCCCGGACCGCGATCCTCGACGCGGCCGAGCAACTCTTCGCAGAGTCCGGATTCTCCGCCACCACTATCAAGCAAATAGGTGAGAAATCGGGCCAAAACACAGCTCTGATCTACTATTATTTCGACAACAAAGCGACACTATACCGCCACGTCCTCGACAGGATCATCGGCGAGATCGCCGGGGAGGGCGGAGCGCGCGCCGCAGCCGCCACGTCCCCGGAAGATGTCATCCGCGCCGTTGTGGCCGCCCAGGTCAGCGTCCTCTCCCGCCGCTCGTACCTCCCCCTCCTCCTGACCCGCGAGCTCATCGACTGGAAAGCTGCGCACGCCGAGGGTGCCATCCGCCACCTCGCGTCGACGCTCTTCGAGCGCCTTCGCGTGGCCATCGAGGATGGGCAGCGCTCCGGCTCGTTCCGCTCCGACCTCAACCCGCGCTACGCGGCCATCTCCGTTGTCGCGCAGGTGGCCTACCTGATCCTCGCTCGCCCCATCGCCGGCGTGCTTCTGGGGCGTGGCGCCGAAGGCCCGACGGCCGGAGACCTGGCGCTCTTCGGCCAGCACGCCGCCGCCTTCGCGATCGCGGCACTTCGATCACCGGCCGAACCGCATCAGGGGCCGGACCGCATCGCTCAGCCCGCGGCAGGCGAGGCGGTGACCCTGCAACGAGAACCGGGAGGCGCGTCGTGAGGACCGCAGCGTTGCGGTTCATGATGGGTGGCATCGCCCTCTCTGCCGCCTGCTCCCGCGACTCCGGGCGCTCGAGTGCAACGGGAACGATCGAGCTCACCCAGACCGACGTCGCGGCGACCGTCGCGGCGCAGGTCCTCCGGGTCGTCGTGGACGAAGGGGAGTGGGTGAAGCGCGGTGACACGCTCGTTCTCCTGAGTCAGAGCACGCTGCCGGGTGACATCGAGCAGCGGCGGGCGCGCCTCGCCGCCGCCGAAGCCGAGTTGCGGGACCTTCTGGCGGGCGCGCGCCAGCCGGAACTGGATCGCGCCAGTGCCGAGCTGGCCAGCGCAGAGAGCGAGGCCGAGCGCACGGCACGCGAGGCGGAGCGCCTGCAGCGGCTCGCGGACGCGGGTGGGATCAGCCAGTCGCAGCTCGAGGCTGCGCTCACGGCCGCTCGCGTCGCGACCGCTCGACGAGACGCCACGCGGGAGGCCCTGCAGCTCCTGCAGCAGGGGTCCCGCCCCGAGCGCATCCGCGCGGCGCGCGCGGCCGTGGCCAGCGCGCGCGGGACCCTCGCGATGGCGGAGGCCGTGGCCGCAGACCTGGTGCTGACGGCGCCCGCCGACGGCGTCGTGCTGTCGCGCCTCGTGGAGCCCGGCGAGGTGCTGGCGGCGGGAATCCCCGCGATTTCGTTAGGCGACCCCCGGCGGCCGTGGATCCGCGTCTACGTTTCCGCCCCGGCGCTCGCCGCGATCCGGCTGGGCCAGCGCGCCGAGGTTACCCTCGAAGGCGTCCGCGACCGGGTGTTCGAGGGGCGCGTCGTGGCCATCTCCCCACAGGCGGAGTTCACGCCGCGCGTGGCCATGACCGAGAGCGAGCGCGCGGACCTGCTCTTCGGCGTGAAGCTGGATCTCGCCGACACCACGGGCGCGCTGAAGGCCGGGTTGCCGGCGACGGTGGTCTTTGACACCGTGGCCGTCGTGCGGCCGGAGTGATCGTGCTCCCCGACGTCCACGTCGCCGGATCCCGTCCCGTCCCGGACGACGAATCGTCCGTCGCGGTCCGCACCGTGAAGCTGCGCCGGACCTTCGGGTCCCTCGTCGCAGTGGAGGGGCTGGACCTCGTGATCCATCGTGGTGAGGTATTCGGGCTTCTCGGTCCGAACGGCTCCGGGAAGACGACCACCATCCGGATGCTCTGTGGCCTCCTCGAGCCCACGTCGGGGTCGGCGACGGTGGTGGGTTACGACGTGGCGCGGGAGCCCGAAGCCGTGCGCGCACGCATCGGTTACATGTCGCAGCGATACGGCCTGTACGACGACCTCACGGTCGAGGAGAACCTGCGCTTCTACGCGTCGATGTACGGCCTGCGCGGCCCCGGGCGTGAGCACCGGCTCGCGGAGCAGATCGAGGCCTTCGATCTGGGCGAGCGGCGCCGCCAGTTTGCCGGAGGCCTGAGCGGCGGCTGGAAGCAGCGCCTGGCGCTGGCCTGTGCGACGTCGCATCGCCCGGCCATGCTCTTCCTCGACGAGCCGACCGCCGGCGTCGACCCCGCGTCGCGGCGCCTCTTCTGGGAGCGGATCTACGGCCTGGCACGCCAGGGCACGACGATCCTCGTCACGACGCACTACATGGATGAGGCGGAGCGCTGTGAACGGCTGGGCTTCCTCTCGCGCGGGCATCTGATCGCGCTCGGGAGCGTCGCCGAGATCTCGCACGCCTTCGGGCAGCCGACGATCGAGGATGTCTTCATCGAGTTGCAGCGACGGGACAGCTCGTAGCTGGCTGAAAAGCGGACATCGATCAGCGATCAGCTACCGCGAGCCACGAGTCACGAATCACCCGGCCACTCCGATGCGTCTTACCGCCCGCATCTCCGCCTCTCCCCTCTGGCCCATGCTCTGGAAGGAGTTCGTCCAGATGCGGCGGGACCGGTTCACGCTCGGCATGCTCATCGGCATCCCGGCGATTCAGCTCCTCCTCTTCGGCTTCGCGATCCGGATGGAGGTGCGTCACCTGCCCACGGTCGTGCTCGACGAGTCGCGCACGGCCGAGAGTCGCGCGCTGGTGCAGGCGATGCTGAACACGCGGAACTTCGACCTCCTCGGTCCCGTCGCGGATCGCGAGGAGCTGCGACGCGTGATCGAGCGCGGCGATGCCCGGGCGGCCCTCGTCATCCCGCCCGACTTCGAGGTCGACCTCAAGCGGCGGCGCACGGCCAGCGCGCAGTTCATCATCGACGCCGCCGATCCCCTCGCGTCGCAGACCGCGATCTCCGGTGCCGCGCTCGCCGCGGCGATGCGCAACGCCGCCCTCGCGGGACGCACCGCGACGCCGCGCCTCGAGGTCCGCGTGCGCCCGTGGTACAATCCCGCGCTCGAGAGCGCGACCTACATCGTCCCCGGGGTCATCGGCATCCTCCTCACCCTCACGATGACCGCCGTCACCTCGCTCGCCGTGGTCCGCGAACGGGAACGCGGCACGCTCGAGCAGCTCATCGTCACGCCGATCACGAAGGCCGGCCTGATGCTGGGCAAGATCCTCCCGTTCGTCGTCGTGGGCTACGTCCAGATGACCGTGATCCTCCTCCTCGGACGCTTCGTCTTCGACGTACCGCTGCAGGGGAGTCTCGTGCTCCTCTATCTGGGCACCTTCCCTTTCATCGTGGCCAGCCTGGCGCTGGGGCTCTTCATCTCCACGGCTGTGAAGTCGCAGGTGCAGGCGGTGCAGCTCTCCTTCCTCGTCATCCTCCCGTCCGTGCTGCTGTCGGGCTTCATGTTCCCCCGCGAGGCCATGCCCGTCGCCGCGCAATGGATCGGCGGCGCCATCCCGATCACCTATTATCTCCGCATCCTGCGCGGCATCCTGCTGCGAGGGGCCGGCCTGGAGGCGCTCTGGCGCGACGGCCTGTCGCTCGTCGCGTTCGCCGTGGTGCTGGTGACGTTCAGTGCGATGCGGTTCCGCAAGTCACTGGACTGAGCGCCGGGCCGCCCGCGGCTGCCTAACGATCCGGCCGCACCAGGTCGTTGTAGAACACGAGCCCGCCCACGCGTACGGTGGTGCGGTTCACGTGCTCCGCGATGCTCCGGCGCACCTCCACGAAGAGGCCATTGCGCCCCGAGCCGCCCAGCCAGATCCGGCCCCCCGCCCCCACATGACTCCCGAACGTATTCCCGTTGTAGCGCCGGTCGATCGGAATCGACCCGAATGCGCTGGACAACGCGTGCACGCCGAGACCCGCGAGCAGAAACGGGGCGAAACGACCGCGCGAACCGCCGCCCTGCAGGACCAAAGACAGCGAGCCCGTCAGGTCGATGAAGTAGTCCCGGTACGTCTCGTCCTCGACCTCGACGGTCTCCGCCAGCGTCGCGCGCAGCACGGCGACCTCGCCCTGGAGCCGCAGCGCACGCCCCCGAACCCATCCGAGGTCCACCAACGCCCCGCCCTCATACCCCTCCGCGGTGTGCTCCAGCGACGTCGCCGCGCCCAGGTGGAATCCCAGCGCCCCCACCGCGGTCAGACCGAGGTTCGACGCAGGAGCAGGCTGGGGAGGGAGGTCCCGCTGGGCGGCGGCCGGCCCGGCCGCCATGACCAGCAGCGGCAGCGCCCCCGCCAGGGTCGCCACGCGCCATCCAGGGCAGCGAATGCGCAAACGATGGAAGGGAGGGAGTAGAAGCAGTGGGAGCAGGGGAAGCCGGGGGATCTGGGGGACCAGCGGAACCAGAGGAACCAGAGAGCAGCCGGTCGGTCGTGCGCCGGGACGTGGCAAGCGATCGCCACGGGAGAGAAAGCTTAACGAAGGGGACCCGTGCGTCGACTCTCCGGTATGAGTTCGAGGTGACCAATCCGGGGTTCTGTGTGTCGAATCACAGAGGCCGTCGTCACTGGCGGAAGAGCGGTCCCGGCGATGCATATTCGGAAGTCGAAGGGAGTCAGTATGACCCGAGCCGGCTGGCGAGCGCGGGGAGCGCGCTGGAACATCGGGATGGCAGGAGCGGCAGTGACGGTCGCGACGCTCGCGGCGGCGCCACTGCTGATCCGTCGCGTGCGCGCCCACAGCACCGCCACGGTCATCGAGCAGCAGCTGGCACAGGGCCGTGCGTACGCCGATTCGCTCATGACGGCGCTTCGGGATCTTCCTCCGACCGGTGTGCGCACACAGGGCGCCGTGGCCGCGCTCTACCTCGAGCGGCTGCGGCTGGGACTGGGGAGCCCCTTCCGGCTGATCGACCAGGCGTTGCGCGATCCGCAGCTCGCCGCGGGGCGCCGTCGGATCGCGCTGGCCCTCCTGGCCCGGACACTCGATGGTCACGCTTACGAGATCGACCCGGCGGCGCTCGCGCTGGCTGATGAGAGCGACGCGGATGCGCCCAGCTCGAGCGGGCGGCGCCACCTCGCGATCATCGACAGTGTCGTCTCCACGTCCCGGGATCCCAGGGTCGGCGAGCTGACGGTCCGCATCGCCTACCGGCTGGCCTCCGCGTCCGGGGCGCTTTCCCGCCGGGCGCCCGAGATCGCCATCAGCGCCGCATCGCAGGTTCGCGACCGGGTGCTTGCCGCCCGCGATGCCCGGGCGCTCGTGGACGCCGCGGCGCGGACGCATGGCGATCCGTTCGCGGTGTTGCGGGAATGGCGCGACGCGCGGCGATTCCTGGTCGAGCGTCCCGTGATCGTCCCGCTGTCGCCCCGGGCGGAGCGCGCCGCCGTCGAAAGGCTTCCGGCTCTGATCGCCCGCCTCGAGGAGCGCGCGGGCGGCGAATCGGCCAGGGCGCATCGCCCGGCCGAGAACGGGGATTCGCTCGATTCCCCCGTCGTTTCGTGGCCGGTCCACGTGTCGCGGCCACTCGGAACCGGGTTGGCTCAGCGCGTCGCACAGATCGCCGCAGTCCGTGATCTCCCGCCGCAGGCGCCGGTCACGGTCACCCTGACTGGCTACGCGCCGCTCATCCGGCGTGGCAGCACGCCGCACGAGCGGGCCTGGCGCGCGCGGTTTGCCGCCAACGCACGGAATGAGGAGACGCTCGCCGCCGAGTATGCGTTCCTGCGATCCCGCCTCCCCGAAAGTCTCTCGGCGGCGAGCGTCGCGGTGCTGACCGCCGGAGTCGCGTTGCGGCCGTATGCGCAGGAGAAGGCCTGGCTCCCCGGGGACGACGCGCCCACGGCCCGCGACCTGCAATCGCGCTACGGCATCACGCTGTCGTACGATGACTCGGTCCGGTCCTCGTGGCGTCCATACCTGCGGCGAGCGCTCGCGTCCGCCGTCACCGATCTCCGGCGCGTTTTCTCGTCGTACGACACGCGCGGGTTGCGGGTGCATTTCGGCGAGAGCCCGCTCGGCGGGCGTGCCCTCGCGCTGCACGATCCCGGCAAGCGCACGATCTACTTCCCGCCGGGAAGCAGTGCGGGGGTGATGGCGCACGAGTTTGCCCACGACCTGGATTGGCTCGCCGCGCGCCGGTACTACAACGGCGCGGGCTGGTATCGCACCGATCGGGCCGTGCGTCAGGCATCCGATCAGCTCTCCGGGGCGTTGCGGCTCATGGCGAGCGCAGCGCACGGCGATTCGTCGCGGTCGCGTTCGGGATCGGCCGCGCGGCCGACGGAAGTCTTCGCGCGCAACGTCGACTGGTTCGTGAGCGCGGCGCTCGCGCGGGACGGC
>DATIGO010000235.1:0-9061 GCA_035454665.1 Gemmatimonadaceae bacterium
TGTGGCGCACGGGCAGGCTCGCGCGTCTATGGTCGCGCGAGGGCATTCATGGGGTCCGATCCGTCGTCCCGCCGCTCGTCCGCGACGGCAGGACGCGTCCCCCGGGGGGTGAGGGAGAGCAGGTGAAGGCCGATGACTACCCGGACCTCCCGGAGGAGGTTCGAGCATTGTGTAAACGCGAGCGTCTAGGTTGTGAAAAGCCAATGCCTTGCACCACTCGGCCCCGGCCGCTAGGTTACCGGGCGTCCACCATCCCCAAACTCCTGACTCTCCCACGGACGGCGCTTCCGGCCGTCACCGGCACCGTCGCGGGCACGCCCCGCACCTCCGTCATCCCCGCCGCTCTCACCACCTTGCGAACCACACGGCGCGCCCGGCGCCGTTCCTCCTAGATGCGCTGGCCACTCTTCAAGGCGGGGGGCTTCTTTCCCGCCCACGCGATCGCCGTCGACCTCGGCACCGCGAACACACTCATCTACGTGAAGGACGAGGGCATCGTCCTCAACGAACCGTCCGTGGTCGCGATCGATCGCGAGACCAAGAACGTCAAGGGCGTGGGCCTCGAGGCCAAGCGCATGCTCGGCCGCACCCCGGACGGCGTCATCGCCGTTCGCCCCATGAAGGACGGCGTCATCGCCGACTTCGACGTCACGGAGAAGATGCTCCGCTACTTCCTGGAGCTCATCATCCGGAACCGGATGTTCAAGATCAAGCCGCGCGTGATCGTCTGCGTCCCCTCGGGCATCACCGAGGTCGAGAAGCGCGCCGTGCGTGACTCCGCGTTAGGCGCCGGCGCCAAGGAGGTCTTCATGGTGGCCGAGCCCATGGCCGCCGCCATCGGCGTGGGCCTGCCGATCGAGACCCCCACCGGCAACATGGTCATCGACATCGGCGGCGGTACCACCGAGATCGCCGTCATTGCCCTCTCCGGCATCGTCTCCGACACCTCCATCCGCACCGGCGGCGACGAGCTCGACACGGCCATCGTGCAGTTCATGCGCAAGAACTACAACCTGCTCATCGGGGAACCCACCGCCGAGCAGATCAAGATCTCCATCGGCTCCGCCGCCCCCGTCGGTGAGGAACGCGAGATGGAGGTCAAGGGCCGCGACCTCGTCTCCGGCATCCCCAAGACCGTCCGCGTGCACTCGTCGGAGATCCGCGAGGCCATCCAGGAGCCCATTCAGCAGGTCGTCGACGCCGTGCGCCGAGCCCTCGAGATCACGCCCCCGGAGCTCGCCAGCGACATCGTCGACCGCGGCATCGTCATGACCGGCGGCGGCGCGCTCATCCGCGGTCTCGACCTCGTCCTCCACCAGGAAACGGGCCTCCCCATCCACGTCGACGAGGATCCGCTCACCTGCGTCGTCCGCGGCACGGGTCGCATCCTCGACGACGAAGAGAAGTACTGGTCCGTTCTGAGCACCTGAGAGACCCGCTGTGGCTCGCGCTGTCCGGTCGGGCTCGCGTGCGGATACCGCGATCCTGGTTGCGTGTGCCGCGCTCTCCCTCCTGCTCACCTTCCTCCCTACCGGTCTCCGCGAAACGATGGCGGCGGCGCTGCGCCAGACCGTTCTGGCGCCGGTGATCGCGCTGCAGGCCCGCGTGGAACGCACCCGGATCGCCTTTCTCACGCGCGACGCCACCACGGCACGCATCGACAGCCTCGTGCTCCGTGTGGCGGCCCTGGAGTCGCTCGAGTCCGAGAACGTGCGCCTGCGCCGCCTCCTCGGCCTCGCGCGCAGCCTCCGCTGGGGCTTCGTTCCCGCGGAGGCCCTCCGCGGCCGCGGACTCGGCGACGAGCACAGCATTATCATCACGGCCGGGGCTTCCAGCGGCATCGTGGCCGACTCGTCCGGCGTCATCGCCCCCGCCGGGCTGGTCGGACGCATCGCCACCGTCGACCCCAACACCAGCACGGCCATTCTCTGGACGCATCCCAACTTCCGCGTGAGCGCCATCGCGGGCGACGGTACCGTGTTCGGGATCGTCGCGCCGCATCAGGGCGACGAGGCCGACCGCTACCTGCTGGAACTCCGCGGGGTCGCGTACCGGGACACGCTGGCGCCGGGGACGCCCGTCAGGAGCTCTGGAATGGGAGGGGTCTTCCCGCGCGGCATCCTCATCGGCACCGTGCTCGGCGAGCTGGAGGGGGCGCAGGGGTGGTCCCGGACGTACCTCGTGCGTCCGGCCGTCGTTCCCAGTGACGTGAGCGAAGTGATGGTGTTGCTGCCGTCGCGCGTCTCGACCGATCTCGCCTCGGTGTGGGCCTCGCCCCGCGCCGACTCCGCCGCTGCGGCGGTGGTCCGCGCGGGCGACTCGCTCGCGGCCCTCGCGCGGCAGGACTCGCTCCGCCGGCTTCCGGTCGCCGTCGACAGCGCGCGGCGCGACACCCTCGCGCGCGCGCCGGTCCCCCCCGGCCCGGGGACGGAACGGCGATGAGCTTCAGGCGCCTGCTGAAGGGAACGGCCGTCTTCATCCTGCTGGTCGTGCTGCACTACAGCGTCCGCCCGCTGCTCGGTGCGCGCGTGACGATGGACTTCCTGGTGATCGCCGTTCTGCTGCTCTCCGTGCGGATGCGTCCCGGCGCGGCGGCGCTGCTCGGGTTCTTCAGCGGACTGGTGGCCGACTCCCTGGCGCCCTTGTCGTTCGGCGCGGGGGCACTGGCGCTCGCGCTGCTCGGATACGGCGCCTCATGGCTCAAGGCGGTCTTCTTCGCCGACAACGTGCTCCTGCACGCGATATTCTTCTTCGTCGGCAAGTGGGCGTACGACGTGCTGTATCTCGTGGCCGAGCGGCGGATCGATCTCGGAAGCCTGCCGGGGCAGCTGCTCGTCTGGTCGCCGCTGTCGGCGCTGGCCACCGCGCTGGCCGGCGTGGTGATCATCGTGTTGTTCCGGACGACCCTCGAACCACAGCCCGCATGAGC
Source organism: Gemmatimonadaceae bacterium (assembly GCA_035454665.1). Classification (GTDB taxonomy): domain Bacteria; phylum Gemmatimonadota; class Gemmatimonadetes; order Gemmatimonadales; family Gemmatimonadaceae; genus DATIGO01. The sequence continues at coordinate 2,930 of DATIGO010000235.1, forward strand.
TTCCACCCGAACGAGGTGCAGCGCCGCGGCCGCGTGGCCGGTCTCGTGATCGCCGGTGCGCTGCTGCTGCTGGCGGCGGCGTTCTTCCGCACGCAGGTGATCGATCATGCGCGCTACGCGCTGCGGTCGGAGGAGAACCGCCTGGAGCAGGTGCCGCTGCCGGCGCCCCGCGGCGTGATCCTGGACCGCCACAACCGCGTGATCGCGGACAACATCCCCGGGTACTCGGTCTCCCTCCTGGCGCGGGGTGAGGACTCGCTGCGCGCGCAACTGCGGCGGCTGGCGCGGATCATCGAGCTGAGCGACGGCGACATCGAGGGCGTGTTGCGGCGGTACCGCCGGGAGCGCGGCCGTCCAGCGGTGGTGTTCAGCGACGCGTCCTTCGAGCAGGTGTCGATCCTCGAGGAGCATCGCACGAGCTTCCCGAGCCTCATCATCCAGGCCGCGCCCAAGCGGCACTACCCGAACGGGCCGGCGGTGTCGGCGCTCGTGGGGTATACGGGCGAGATCGGTGAGAACGAGCTCGCCTCGAGCCGGTACCAGGAGCAGGGATATCGGCCCGGGCATCAGATCGGGAAGATCGGGCTGGAGCGGCAGTACGAGGCCCGGCTGCGCGGCAAGGAGGGCTCCCGCTTCGTCGAGGTCGACGCGTTAGGTCGCGTGGTGCGCGAGATGGGGGCCCGTCCCGACCTGCAGGCGGTCGCGGGGCCGACGCTGCGGACGGGGCTGGACCTCGACCTGCAGCTCTTCGTGGCGCAGATCATGGACACGCTGCAGGGCGGGGTGGTCGCGATGGATCCCCGGTCCGGCGCCGTGCTGGCACTGCACAGCGCGCCGGCCTACGATCCCAATCGTTTCATCGGCCGCATCCCGGCGTCGTACTGGCGCGAGCTCATGAGCGATCCGCGCCGGCCCATGTACAACAAGGCGCTGCAGGGGTGGTATCCGCCGGCCTCCACGTTCAAGCTGGTGACCGCGGCGCTCGCGATGGAGGCGGGCGTGGTCCGGCTCGAAGACTACCAGCCGGCGCCATGCACCGGAGGGTACCTGTTCGGCACGCGGTACTTCCGGTGCTGGGAGCGACAGGGACACGGCAGTCTCACTCTGGCCCAGGCGATCGCGAAGTCCTGCGACGTCTACTTCTATCAGCTCGGACTGAAACTCGGCCTGGAGCGGTTCATCGAAGGCGGCGTGGCGCTCAAGCTGCGCGAGCTCACGGGCATCGACCTGCCCGACGAGAAGCGTCCCGAGTGGCCGTACGACGCCGCCGAGTACTACGATCGGAAGTACGGTCCGCGCAACTGGACGCAGGCGGTCACGCTCAATCTCTCGATCGGGCAGGGCGAGAACGCCCAGACGGTGCTGAGCATGGCGCGGCTGTACACCGCCCTGGCGAGCGACGGCTATCTCGTGGATCCGTGGATCGTCCCGGCCGATTCGGTGCGCCGCGAGCGGGTCTTCCATCTGACCAGCGAGCAATTCGCGGGACTGCGGCGCGCGCTCGTCGACGTGGTCTCCACGCGTGGAACGGCGGCGAGTGCCGCGATCGAGGGCGTGCAGGTCGCGGGAAAGACGGGCACGGCTCAGAACGCCGGTCCCGACCACGCCTGGTTCGTCGGGTTCGCGCCGGTCGAGGAGCCGGCCATCGTGGTCGCCGTGATGATCGAACACGGCCTGCACGGGTACTCGGCCGCGCGGATCGCCACGAAGGTCATCGAGCGCTACCTCAAGCGGCCGGCCATCGAGCCGACGAACACGCGCGGCTGACCGAACCGATGATCCGGAAGTCCCTGGCGGATACGCCGCTCGTCGTCATCGCGCTGCTGCTCACGGCGTTTGGCATCGCGATCGTGTACAGTGCCGGGCAGACCGACGTGCCGGTGCGCTACGTGGAGATCGCGTGGCGGCGGCAGCTCATGTGGCTCGCGGTGGCGCTCGTCGCGTTCTGGGTCTGCACGCGCGCGTCGGTCCGGCTCATGGAATGGGTGACCTGGCCGGCCTATGTGCTTGGTGTCCTCCTGCTCGTGATCACGCTCGTGATCGGCGAGGGCGGCGGAACAGCCGCGAGCATGAAGGGGTGGCTCACGATCGGCGGGATCCGGCTGGGTCAGCCCTCCGAGCTGGCGAAGCTCACGGTCGCGCTCATGCTGGCGCGCGTGCTCTCGTCGCGCAAAGGGGCGCCCAAGTCGCTGCTCGATCTCGTGAAGCCGGCCGCCGTGGTGCTGGTGCCCTGGGTGCTCGTGATGGCGCAGCCCGACCTCGGGACCGGCATGGTCTTCATCGGGATGTTCTTCGCCATGCTCTTCTGGGCGGGCGTGTCATGGCCGCTCCTCCTGCTCGCCGCCAGTCCGGCGGTCAGCCTGGTGCTCGCCTTCAGCACGGGGCTGTGGGGGGCCTGGTTCTTCCTGCTCCTGGCGGCGGTGCTCTTCTACAAGCCGTACATCGCCGAGGGCGTGGTCCTGATCGTCGCGAACATCGTCATGGGCGTCGCCGCGCCGATCCTCTGGGCGAACCTCAAGCCGCACCAGCAGAACCGCCTCCTCGTCTTCCTGGACCCGTCGCGGGATCCCGGCGGTTCGAGCTATCAGGTGCTGCAGTCGAAGATCGCGATCGGATCGGGCGGCTGGGTGGGGAAGGGATACACCATGGGTTCGCAGAAGCGTCTGGCCTTCCTCCCCGAGCAGCACACCGACTTCATCTTCGCCGTGGTGGGCGAGGAGCTCGGCTTTCTGGGCGTGCTCGCCGCGATCGGCCTGTTCGTCATGCTCTTTCTGCGGGTGATCCGCGTGGCGACGCGGGCGAACGACTCGTTCAGCAGCCTGGTGGCGTTCGGTCTGGCGGGGAGCTGGTTCGTGCATGTCGTGGTGAATGTCGGGATGACGATCAACCTGATGCCCATCACGGGCATTCCCCTGCCGTTCTTCTCCTACGGTGGTTCCTTCCTGCTCGCCTGCTGGATCGCGATCGGCGTGCTCGTGCGGATCTCGAGCGAGGGCCGAGGGAAGGCCGGGGAGATGCCGATCGAGATCGGCCGATAGCCCGGGGTGCCGCGTTCGCCCCGGCGACCCGGCGATCGGTCCCGTGTCGGTACTGGTGGCGACGATCATTCGCGACGGTACTGGACCGGCCGGCGGTGGGCTGCGCACGCGCCCCCTGGGTCCATACCCTGCGGCGCACTGATGGAGGATCGCTCGTCGCCCGCCGCTCCTCGGGACGACAGCGTAGTGCGGCACTCAGCAACCAGCTCCAGCCATCAGCAACCAGCAACCAGCGCGTCCTCCCCCCTCTCCCCATAGCCGCCAGCGCGTGGCGCCCCCATCTTTCACCTCCATGGCCTGGTGGCGCCGCGAAAAGAAGCCCCGTTCCCCGCGAACGGAACGTCTCGAGATTCCCCCCGACGTCTGGGAGAAATGCGAGGCCTGCGCGCACACGGACATTCGCGAAAAGTTCGTCCGGAACCTCAACGTCTGTCCGTCGTGCGACTATCACCGCCGGATCCGGGCTCTCGAGTACGTCCGGCTGCTCCTCGATGAAGGGTCCTGGCGCGAAAAGGAGCGCGACGTGCGCTCCACTGATCCCCTGGGTTTCCCCGACTATCAGGCCCGGCTCAAGAAGGCGCGCGATCATGTCGGCGACTACGACGCGATCCTGATCGTGTCGGGGACGCTGGGCGAGATGCCCGTGAACCTGGGCGTGATGGACTTCGCGTTCATGGGCGGGTCGATGGGATCGGTGGTGGGCGAGAAGATCGCGCGGCTGGCGCAGCGCTCGCTGGAGCGGAAGCACCCCCTCATCGTCATCTCGGCGTCGGGCGGCGCGCGGATGCAGGAGGGGGTCCTCTCGCTGATGCAGATGGCCAAGGTGAGCGCCGTGCTCTCGCAGCTCGCCGAGCGGCGGATTCCCTACGTGTCGATCCTGACGAATCCGACGACGGGCGGGGTGAGCGCGAGCTACGCGATGCTGGGCGACGCGATCCTGGCCGAGCCCGGCGCGGTGATCGGCTTCGCGGGCCCGCGCGTGATCAAGCAGACGTTAGGCCAGGATCTCCCCGAGGGCTTCCAGACGGCGGAGTTCCTGCTCGACCACGGGATGCTCGATGCCGTGGTGCACCGGCGGGACCTCAAGCCGACCGTGGGTCGGTTGCTCCGCCACATGACGGGCAAGCCGGCGGCGGCGGGGTGGGCCACGAACTGAGCCGATACCGCGACGCGCTCGACTTCCTGTTCGCGCGCACGACCGGGGGGAGCAAGTTCGGGCTGGAGCGCACGGAGGCGCTCCTGCGTGTCCTGGGCGATCCGCACCGACGCCTGCGCTGCCTGCACGTGGCGGGGACCAACGGGAAGGGAAGTGTCTGCGCCACGCTCGAGGCGGTGCTCCGGCATCGCGGCCTGCGCGTGGGCCGCTACACGTCGCCACACCTGGTCGACTTCCGGGAGCGTTTCCTCGTCGACGGAGCGGCCGTGGATGCGGAATACGTGATCGATTTCATCGAGCGGTGGACGCCGACCGTCGAGCGGATCGGCGCCACCTTCTTCGAGGCCACGACGGCGATGGCGTTCGCCTGGTTCGCGGAGGCCGGCGTCGACGCGGCGGTGATCGAGACCGGGCTGGGCGGGCGCCTCGATTCCACGAACGTCGTTAGGCCGCTGGTCGCCGGCGTGACGGCGATCGGCATCGACCACGTGGAGTACCTGGGCGATACGCGTGAGTCGATCGCCGCGGAGAAGGCTGGGATCTTCAAGGCCGGCGTCCCGGCGGTGATCGGCGAGCCCGACCTCGGGATCGCCGCGCTGCTCGCGACGTTCGCGCGCGACCGCCGGGCCGAGCCGGTGATCAGCGTCTGGCACGACGCTCCGCCGCGGAACGTCCGCGTGAGCGATCTGGGAACGACGTTCCGCCTCGTCGCGCTCGGCGAGGACCTCACCCTGCGCACCCCGCTCCTCGGCGAGCACCAGGCGTCGAACACCACGCTCGCGCTGCTCATGGTGCGGGCGGCGGGTGAGGGGTTTCTCACCACGCTCGCGGACGCGGCTCCCGCGCTGGCCGGCGTGCAGCTTCCCGGGCGCTTCCATCGGCGGGGGCCCTTCATCTTCGATGTCGCGCACAACCCCGACGGCGCGACGGTGGTGGCCCGGACGGTCGGGATGGTGGGCGTAGCGCGGCCCCTCGCGGCGCTGCTCACCGTGCTCGTGGACAAGGACTGGCGGGGGGTGATGCGGGCGCTGGCGCCGGTCGTGGATCTCTTCGTCCTGAGCTGTGCCCCCACGGCACCGGCGAGCCGCGCCTGGCGCGTCGAGGAAGCACTGGCGTACGCCGCGGAACAGGGGTGGCCGGCGGTGATGGAGCCGGACTTCGACGCGGCCCTGGCGCGGTCGACGGAGCTGGCGGCCACCGTGCTCGTCACCGGCTCGTTCCACACGGTAGGCGACGCGATGGCTCGCTTGCAGGTCGATCCGCTGACCGGGTAGCTTTCCCCAATGTCAGCCGGAGCGCTTCCCGGATTTCGCGACTTCTATCCCAAGGAACTGGCCGAACGCGAACACCTCTTTCGCGTCTGGCGTGACGTCGCGCGCCGCTTCGGCTTCGCGGAATACGACGGGCCGCCGCTCGAGCCCCTCGAGCTCTACACGAAGAAGAGCGGAGACGAGATCGTGGGGCAGCTCTACAACTTCACGGACAAGGGGGGGCGCGAGGTCGCGCTGCGCCCCGAGATGACGCCGACCTTCGCGCGGATGGTCGCGGCGCGCGCGAACGCGCTGCGCAAGCCCGTGCGCTGGTACTCCATCCCCCAGCTCTTTCGTTACGAGCGCCAGCAGAAGGGGCGGCTGCGCGAGCACTTCCAGCTCAACGTGGACATCGTGGGCGAGCCCGATGTGGCCGCCGACGCGGAGTTGCTCGCGGTCGCGCTCGAGATCATGCGGGCCGCGGGGCTCAGCGCGCAGGACGTCGTGGCGCGCGTCTCCGATCGCCGGCTCCTGACGGCGCTTCTGCGCGCGTGGGGGGTGCCTGACGAGTCGGTACCCGCGGCATATGCCGCGATCGACAAGATCGAGCGCGATCCCCGGCCGGTCCTCGTGGAGCGACTGGCCGGCGCCGGCGTCTCCGCCGAGCGGGCCGCCGCGCTGCTCGACA
>DATIGO010000236.1:0-20998 GCA_035454665.1 Gemmatimonadaceae bacterium
CCCCCCGCCTCCACAAGGGACGGGGTGAATCACCGTTCCGCTGTGACGACGGAGGGACCGGCCCCGTCCATTCTGGGGCGATCCCTGCCGGGCTCGCCAGGCACGGCCACCACCCTCCGCACTACCGCCATGGACAAGACGCCGTCGGGTTCTCTGGCCGACTTCAGCGCCGCCACGGCGGCCGTCCTGGAGTCCCAGTACGCCGCTGCGGAGCGAAACGTCAATGGCGTCCGCATCGCCGTCATCGGCATCCTCGCGATCGCGGCGGCCCTCTGGATGCCGTACCTCACGGCGCCGCTCAACTGGGTCAACGTGGCCGTGTGCACGCCGATGCTCCTCTGGGCCATCGGGCAGCACTTCGCCTTCCACCGGCCGGGCCGGACGCGGCGCCATCTCTCCTCGCTCAACACAGTTCTCGACATCAGCGCGGTGTCGCTGCTGTTGCTGGGGTACGGGCTGTTCGGGTTCCCCGATCTGGCCGTGAAGTCGCCGATGTGGACGGCATACCTGATCGTCCTGGCCGCGCGTCCGTTCACGGGCTCGCCCCGGAGCGCCGCCGCGGCGACGGGCGTGGCCGCGCTGCAGTACGCGATCCTCGCGCTGTTCTTCACGTACTCCGGGCGCCTCGTGCTGCTCGAGAGTCCGCTCGACTCCGTGCGCACGACCGGGACGACGATTCCCGACGAAGGGGCGAAGATCCTGCTCATCATGGTCGGCGGATTGATCCTCACGTACGCCACCGTGTGGAACGCGAGGACGCTGCGACGCTCGGTCGATTCCATGCGCGAATCGGAATCGCGCTTCCGTGCCGTCTTCGAACACTCGGCCGTTGGCATCGCGCTGCTCGACGAGAGCGCGCGGATCCTGCAGACGAACGACGCGTTCGACCGCTTCCTGGAGTATCGTTCGCGCGACCTGATCGGTCACGACCTGTCCGAGCTCGCCGTGACCGAGCACGCCGAGACGGCCACGCTGATGGTGCGGGACGTGGCGGAGGGGCATCGTGAATCGGCCACGGCCGAGCTGCGCTTCGCGCGGCGCACCGGGCAGCTGGCGTGGGGCGCGGTCACCGTCTCGCATGCACGGGAGAACAACGAGGTCCGCCTGATTGCGATGGTGCAGGACACGTCCGAGCGGAAGACCCTCGAGGCGCAGCTCCTGCATCAGGCCTTCCACGATCCGCTCACGGAGCTGGCCAATCGTGCGCTCTTCAGCGACCGGCTGGAGCATGCGCTGGCGCGCACGGCGCGGGAGCCGGGCCGGGTCGCGGTGCTGCTGCTCGATCTGGACAACTTCAAGACGGTGAACGACACGCAGGGCCACGCGGCCGGCGACCGGATGCTCGAGGTGGTGGCCGCGCGGCTCCGCAGCGCGACGCGCGGCTGCGACACCGTGGCACGCCTGGGCGGGGACGAGTTCGCGGTGCTGCTGGAGCAGATGCATGCCTCGGCCGGGGCGCAGATCGTGGCCCAGCGCATCCTGGAGACGCTGCAGCATCCGGTGGAGATCTCGCTGGGGCGCGTGGCCTCGGTCGCCGCGAGCGTCGGCATCGCGATCCTCCACGGCGGCGAGGGAGCGGAGGAGCTGCTCCGGAACGCCGACGTGGCGATGTACGAGGCCAAGAGCCGGGCCCGCGGGCGCTGGGTCATCTTCGATCCCGACATGCACGCGGCCCTCGTCGATCGCGTCTCGATGGAGATGGACCTGCGCCGCGCGATCGATCGCCAGCAGCTCGTCCTCGCCTACCAGCCGATCGTGGATCTCGGGACCGGCAAGCCCACGGGGGTCGAGGCGCTGCTGCGCTGGTCGCACCCGCAGCGCGGCGACATCCCCCCGGGTGCGTTCATCCCCCTGGCCGAGGAAACGGGCCTCATCATCCCGTTAGGCCGCTGGGTGCTCCACGAGGCGTGCCGCCAGGGGGCACGCTGGAATGCCCGCCCGGGCCGCTCGCCCATCACGGTGACCATCAACCTCTCCGGGAAACAGCTCCTGCACGAGGCGATCGTCGACGACGTCGAGGCGGCGCTGCAGCGGACGGGGCTCGAGCCGGGGCATCTCGTTCTCGAGATCACGGAGACGGTCCTGATGCACGACACCGAGATCGTGCTCGAGCGGCTCCGCGCCTTCAAGACCCTCGGTGTGCGGCTCGCGATCGACGACTTCGGGACCGGCTACTCGTCGCTCTCGTACCTGCAGCAGTTCCCCGTGGACGTGCTCAAGATCGATCAGTCGTTCATCGAGGGACTGCTGCGCGGCACGAACGACGCGGCGCTCGTCCGCACGATCATCTCGTTGGCCGGGTCCCTCACGCTCCGGACGATCGCCGAGGGTGTGGAGGATCCCCGGCAGCAGGCGCAGCTGCGCGAGCTGGGCTGCGACGCCGCACAGGGCTTCCTCTTCAGCCGCGCGATCGCCCCGGCCGACATGGACGAGCTCCTCGAGGCGAACACGGGTCCGCGCCGGCCCACGCCCCGGCACGAGCCGGCGGTGGCGTAGGCGCCGCCGGCCCAGGGACCGCGTCGCCGCCTCCCGTCACCGGCCCGTCGCCCCCGACCGGTCCTCGTACGGCCGCAGCCACCACTCGAAGAAGGTCCACGTCCGGTTCCACGAATCGCGCTGATCGGGTGAGTCGTCGCGCTCGAGCGTGGTCGTGTTCACACGGCGGTTGAACGTGTGACCGCCGCTCGACGGGCCGGGCACCGGATCGACGTAGATCTTCGTCTCGGCCAGATCGGGCTTGAGCGCGCGCAGCTTCCAGATGAGCTGCTGGTCCTCGACGTAGTCCACGTCCGTGTCGTTCGTGGCCACGTGCACCAGGAGCGGTACCTGCAGCTTCTCCACGTGGTACAGCGGCGAGCGCTTGATGTATTCCGCGCGCTGCTCGAACGGGAGCCCCTGGATCCCGGCCTGGGTGGCAAAGCTGCGCTGATACCCCGGTCCCTTGTACGAAAGCCGGAAGACCAGATTCGTCACCGGCACCATCGCGGCGCCCGCCTTGAACGGATGCTGCTCGCGAAAGACGAGGAGCGAGGTGATGTACCCGCCGTGGCTCCACCCCATGATCCCCACGCGATCGGGGTCGACGTGCGGCAGCGTGCGGAGGAAGTCGTACGCCGACGCGACGTCATCGAGCTCCTTGCCGCCGTAGTCGATCGCGTTGTAATGGGCCGCGCCGAAGCCCGTCGAGCCGCGATAGTCCGGCGCGATGATGACGTACCCGCGCGCGACCGCCTCCTGCACGAAGGGGAACATGTTGCTTCCCCAGTTCCCGTGCACGCCACCGTGCACCCAGACCATCGCCGCGTGACCGCGCGGCCCGCGCTTCTGCAGCGGCTGAAAGAGGTACGCCGGTATTGCCATGCCGTCGACGGAGCTCTTGTAGGTGACGCGGCTGAAGTCCATCACGCCGCGGCTGCGCGCTGCATAGACGCTGTCCACCGCGCGCTTGGCGGCGATGTCGCGCTCATGATTCCGCTGCGGATGGTCCTCGGGGCGGGCACTCACGTACAGCAGCCGCGCGCGCGCAGTGTCCATCACGACCGGCGGCCCGCCTCCGCCTCCACCGCCGCGTCCGCCGCGCCCACCCTGCGCGGCGGCCGGCTCGGTGAGCAGCAGGAGGAGTGCGAGGATGGCGAAGGACGGCAGACTGTGACGCGATCGCATGGCAAGCCCTCGGGAAAGTGGAGGCGGAACAGCGGATAGTGCGACGGGAGGTGCGCTGGAGCAAGGAAGGGCGCGGCCCGCGCGGTCCCCGCCTCCGCCCCCCCCGGCGCAGCAACCACCTCCCCAGCTCGAACCACCGGCAAGCGACAACCAGCAGTCAGCAACCAGCAGTCAGCAAAAAGCAGCAGCGAAGCTCTCCGCGAGACTCCCGGTCTTCCCCCGCGCTGACGACCACACGTCCCAGGTCGCTCCGGCCGTCACGCCGCGCCACCAATGGCCGGGCCCGCGGGCTCCAGCCGTCCCGCCCGGGCCCGCCACGTGTGGCCGGGCCCGTCGGGCGTGGCGAGCCCTGCCTAACGCTTTCACTTTCGCGCCGCGCCCCCCTCCCCTTACCATCACGGGTGCCGAAGCCCTGCGAGAGGGAGATGCGAATCGCGCTCGTCTCCACCCCGTTCGTCTCCGTACCGCCCGCTGACTACGGCGGCACCGAGCTGGTCGTCCATGAGCTCGCCGAGGGGCTCGTCGACCGCAGGCACGACGTGGTCGTGTTCGCGACGGGCGACTCCTGCTCCCGCGCCGAGGTGCGCGCCTGCTTTTCCAGGGCCGTCTGGCCCCCGGAGCACTTCACCGACCTCGATCACACCGCGTGGGCCATGCATCAGATCGCCCGTGACGGTGGCTTCGACATCGTCCACGCCCACACGGCGCCGGCGCTGGCCTGGGCGCGCTTCCTCGATCCCGTGCCGCTGGTGTACACGCTGCACCACGAACGCGTACGGGAGCTGTCCCGGTACTATGCCGCTCATCCCGAGGTGCACTTCGTGGCGATCTCCGAAGATCAGCACCAGCGCGAGATCCCGCTGCCCCGGATGGCGGTCATCCGCCACGGCGTCGAGCCGCGGCTGTACGAGTGGCGGGCGCGGGCTCATGACTACGTCTGCTTCATCGGACGACTCGCCCCCGTGAAGGGGGTGCACGTGGCGATCGATGTGGCCGGCGCCGCGGGGCTCGAGATCCGGGTCGCCGGCAGCGTGCATGCCGAGGACGCGGCGTGGGCCGCCCGCGTGCTGGCGCCGCGGCTGGCCCGCCCCTACGTCCACCAGCTCGGTCGCGTCGGCATGGCGAAGAAGGTGCCGCTCCTGCGCGACGCGCGGGCGCTGCTCGCGCCGATCGACTGGGAGGAGCCCTTCGGTCTCGTGCTCGTGGAGGCGATGCTCTCGGGGTGTCCCGTCGTGGCCTTCGCACGCGGGAGTGTCCCCGAGCTGGTCGAGCCGGGTGTCACGGGCTTCGTGGCGCACTCCGCCGAGGAGATGGCCGAGATCATCGCGCCCGGCGGCCCCGTGGAGCACTTCGACCGGTGGCGCTGCCGGCAGCGCGCGGCCGCCCGCTTCAACAGCGGGCGCATGGTCGACGAGTACGAAGAGCTCTACGAGCGGATTCTCTCCCGGCGGCCGGCCACCGAGGATCGCGGAGACCAGCGCCGCCTGCACGTCGCATGATCCGCCCGAACGGCTCGACGCGCGACACCGTCGCGGAAGGCGCGGTGTCCGTGCCTTCCACCCGCGCCGATCTGGTGCCGGTCGAGATGCGCGAAGCGGTCGGCTACCCGCGCATCGACTGCCGCGGCGTACGATCGGTCGAGGGGGCGATCGTCCTCAAGCACGACCGGCTCTTCCTCCTCACCGACCGGCATGGCGACATCATGCCACCCGGGCAGTGCACGCTGGGCCTCTTTCTCGACGACACGCGCATCCTGAGTCACTACGCGCTGCGCATCAGCGGGGGCCCGCCGGCGCTCCTCTCCGCGCAGGTGCTGCGCCCGTACGCGTCGCAGATCGATCTCGCCGTTTCCGACGCGATCTTCGGCGGCAGCGCCTGGGATCCGAAGCACGCCGTGCACGTGCGGCGCGAAGTCGTGCTCGACGATCAGTTCCTCGAGCGGCTGACGCTCGAGAACCACCTCCTCGAGCCCGTGGACTACTGGGTGGAGCTCGCGATCGGATGCGACTTCGCGGACATCTTCGAGGTCCGGGGGTGGCGCCGCGAGCGGCGAGGCCAGTTCTACGCGCCTCGCGTGGAGAACGGCGAGGTGATCTTCGCCTATCGCGGCGTCGACGGCCGCCTTCTGCGGACGCGTTTCTGCCTCGAGCAGCCGCCGACGGCGATCGATGGGCGCGGCTTCCGCTGGGAGTTCCGGCTCGCGACCGGGGCACAGCACGTCCTGACGTGGGCGCTGCGGGCGGAGGAGGAGACGGCGGCTACGCCGGTCCGGGTGCCGGCTCCACCCACCGTGGCGCGCGACCAGGTCGAGACGCGCCGCGCGGAGCTGCGTGAGACCTACAGCCGATGGCGCACGGAGTGCTCCCGCTGGAAGAGCGACGTCAGCGTCTTCGATGACACGGTGGGCCGCGCGATCGACGACCTCTACGCCCTGTACATCAGCGCCGACGGCGGCCGCGTGATCTCGGCCGGCATCCCGTGGTACTCGACCGTCTTCGGGCGCGACTCGATCATCACCGGTCTCGAGACGCTGGCGCTGCACCCCGGTATCGCGGTCGACACCCTGCGGTACCTGGGCAGGCGGCAGGGGGAGCGCGAGGACCCACGCACCGAGGAACAACCGGGGAAGATCCTGCACGAGCTGCGGCGCGGTGAAATGGCCCGAAGCGGCGAGATCCCGCACGTCCCGTACTTCGGCACGGTGGACGCCACGCCGCTCTGGATCATTCTCCTCCACGAGACCTGGCGTTGGACGGGCAACGACGACCTCGTGCCGGAGCTGCTGCCGAATCTGCGCCGGGCCCTGGCGTGGATCGACGACTACGGCGACCCGGACGGTGACGGCTTCGTGGAGTACCACTGCACCTCCCGAGACGGGCTCCACAATCAGGGATGGAAGGACTCGAGCGATGGCGTGCCGTTTCCGGACGGTCGCCTCCCCGAGCCGCCGATCGCGCTCGTGGAGGTGCAGGGATACGTGTACGACGCCAAGCGCCGCGCCGCGGAGCTGCTGGCGCGGTACGGAGCGCCGGGCGAAGCCGAGCCCGTTCGCGCCGCGGCGGAGCGACTGCGGGCGCGGATCCAGGAGGCCTTCTGGATGGAGGAGATGGGGACCTTCGCGCTCGCGCTGGATCGCCACAAGCGACAGGTCCCCACGGTGACGTCGAACGCCGGGCACCTGCTGTGGAACCGCGTTCCGACTCCCGAACAGGCGGCGCGCGTGGTCGCGACGTTGCTGGATCGCGACATGTTCAGCGGCTGGGGGATCCGAACGCTCAGCGCCCGGCACCCGGTCTTCAACCCCATGAGCTATCACAACGGCTCCATCTGGCCGCACGACAACGCATTGATCGTGCTGGGGATGGCCCAGTACGACATGGCGGCTCGGGCGCTTCCCGTGGTCGACGTGCTGCAGGAGTCGGCCGCGCAGATCGAGTTTCAGCGCGTGCCGGAGCTGTATTGCGGCATGCGCCGGGCGAGCGGGATGCGCCCGGTGCTGTACCCGGTGAGCTGCTCGCCGCAGGCGTGGGCCAGCGGAGCGATCTTTCTGATGCTGCAGGCCGTGCTGGGCATTTTTCCCGAAGGGTCGAAGGGACTGCTCCACATCCGGAATCCGGTGCTCCCCGGCTTTCTGCATGACCTCACGATCACGGGGCTTCCGGCTGGGCGGTCGCGCGTGTCGCTGCGCTTCGCGCGGCACCGCGACCGGACGCTGGTGAACCTGCTCGAGGTCGAGGGCGACCCGATCCAGGTCCGGATCGAGCTCGGATGACCGGGAAGCGGTCCTCCCGAGGGCGCGGTCCAGGGCGAGCGCCCCGGGGCGGTTGCGCGTAGCTCACAGGTATCGCACTGTGAGACGCCGCCGGCCGGTGCCGGGGCGACCGCCAACCGCAAATCGAGGTGCCACATGTCGCGTAGCACGTCAGCGGAACGCCGGCTCAAGCCGACGCTGACCGCCGCGTTCCGGGTGTTTCCCCTCTCCACGTTGCTCCTGCTCGCGCTGACTCCGGTCGCGCACGCGCAGCAACGGGTCGACGAGGAATACACGCGGAAGATCAAGGAGTACCTGCGCGACCCCCGGATCTCGACGGAGCTCGTCGATCATCTCCCCGCATCGAACACGGTGCCCTCGCCCCTCAAGTTCCACGGGCGCATCGTGGGAACGTGGGGCGAGCTGACCTACGCGAAGGACATCCATGCGTACCTGGAGGCGGTCGCGAAGGCCGCGCCGGCGCGCGCGAAGTTCTGGTCGATCGGCAAGTCCGAGGAAGGGCGCGACATGATCGTGCTCGCGATCGCCGACGAGGCGACCATGCGCAACCTCGAGCGCAACAAGGCGAATCTCAAGGCACTCACGGATCCCCGGCGCACGAGCGAGGCGCAGGCGCGCCAGCTCATCGGGACCACCAAGCCGGTCTACTGGGTGACGAGCGGGATGCACTCGGGTGAGACGGGCGGCCCCGAGATGCTCATGGAGCTGGCGTACCGCCTCGTGGTTTCCGAGATGCCGTTCATCCAGGAGATCCGGCGCAACGTGGTCACCTTCATCACGCCGGTCATCGAAGTGGACGGGCGCGAGAAGATGGTGGACACGTACTACTTCAACAAGAAACGCCCCGACGGCGAGCAGAATCTGCCGCTCATGTACTGGGGGAAGTACGTCGCGCACGACAACAACCGCGACGGCATGGGCCACATGCTCAACCTCACGAAGAACGTCACCAAGACGTTCGTGGAGTGGGTGCCCACGGTGCTGCACGACCTGCACGAGCAGGCGATCTACCTGTACTCCTCCACCGGCACAGGACCGTACAACGAGTGGATCGACGCGATCACCGTGGACGAGTGGTGGCTCCTGGCCAAGAATGACGTGATGGAGATGACGAAGCGCGGCATCCCGGGCGTGTGGACGTACGGCTTCTATGACGGCTGGACGCCGAACTACATGTTCTTTATCGCGCACACGAAGAACTCGATCGGCCGCTTCTACGAGGTCGCACGCTACGGGCCCGATACCACCACGATCCGCGCGAACCAGAGCCGTGAGTGGTACCGCCCGAATCCCGCGCTCCCCGAGATCGCCTGGGGCCCGCGCAACAACACCAACATCCAGCAGTCCGCGCTGCTCTTCTCGCTCAGCAACGTCGCGAAGAACCGGCAGACCTACGTCGAGAACTACTGGCTCAAGAACAAGCGTGCCTGGGAGAAGGGGAAGAACCAGGCGCCTTACGCGTGGCACATTCCGGCGCGGCAGTACCGCAAGTCCGACGCGGCGCAGGCCGTGAACGACCTGCGCTTCCAGGGGCTCGAGTTCCATCGCGCGGAAGCCGATTTCCGCGCCGGCAACGTGGAGGTAAAGGCCGGCGACTACATCGTGCGCGCCGACCAGCCGTATCGCACGCTCGCCGACATGTACTTCTCGGTGCAGCGCTTCTCGCCAGCGAATCCCAACCCGTACGACGACACGGGGTGGACCTTCCAGTACATGCGGAACCTCGTGATCACGCCCGTGGCCGAGAAGAGCATTCAGGACCAGCGGATGACGCCCATCACGGCCGACGTGCGCGCGCCGGGCGGTGTGGAAGGCACCGGGCCGGTGATCGTCGTCGATCACACGACCGACAACAACCTCGTGACGTTCCGCTTCAAGCTCGCCAATGTCCCCATGCAGGCGGCGGAGCAGGACTTCGAGGCAGCCGGCCGCCGCTTCCGCGCGGGCGCGTTCATCATCCCGAACGCCGACCGCGCCCGCATCGAGCCGATGCTGCGCGACCTCGGCCTCTCGGGGTACGCGATGGCCGCGGCGCCTAACGTTGCGGTGCACGATCTGGACGTGCCGCGCATCGGCTATGTGCACTCCTGGGCCAACACGCAGAACGAGGGGTGGATCCGCGGCGCCTTCGACGTCTACGGCGTCCCGTACACCTACTTCGCCGACATCAAGCTGCGCGAGGGGAACCTGCGGTCCAGATACGACGTCATCGTGTACCCGCACGTGGGCGGGAACGCGCAGTCGCAGGTGAACGGCATCCCGAAATCGGGATCGCTCCCGCTCCCGTACCAGAAGACGGCGGAGACGCCCAACCTCGGCGCCCAGGACCAGGCCGATGACATCCGCGGCGGCATGGGCATCGACGGGCTGATGGAGCTGTACAAGTTCGTGCAGGAGGGCGGCACCCTCATCGTCGAAGGCGCGACCTCCACGATCTTCCCCGAGTACCATCTCACGAACGGGATCACGGTGGAGAGTCCGGACGATCTCTTCGCGCGCGGGTCGGTCATGCGGGGCGTGATCACGGATACGCGAAGCCCGATCGTGTACGGCTACCAGGGCAATCAGGTACCCGTGTACTTCAATCAGTCACCGGTGCTCAATGCCGGCGGCGGCGGCGGATTCGCCGGCGGGCGCGGCGGCCGCGGCGGGATCCCCGGCGTGGGCCAGAACACCTCGCCCATGGCGACCCGGCCGCAGGTCTCGACTTACGATCCGGCCAATCCGACGGCGCCAGCGGGTGGGCGGGGAGGACGCGGGGCCGCGGGCGCGGGTGGTGCCAGCGGTGAGGCCGAGGCGCCCGGCGGTCGTGGCGGACGCGGCGGCGGTCGCGGCGGTGCCGGTGGGGCGGGCGGCGAGCAGACGCCGCGTGTGGTGGTGCGCTTCCCGGCCAACCCTAACGACATGCTGCTCTCCGGCACGCTCGTGGGCGGGGAGGCCCTGTCCAACCGCGCCCAGGTCATCGACGCGCCGCTGGGCGAAGGGCACGTCGTGATGTTCGGGATCCGTCCCTTCTGGCGCTGGCAGACCCAGGGGACATTCTTCATGGGCTTCAACGCGATCCTGAACTGGAACGATCTCAACGCGGGCCGTGGCGGGGCAGGCGACAGGTCGGCGAGCGGGGGCCAGTAGTCGAAAACGCAACACCCCTCTGTCATCCCGACGAGCGTAGCCCGTCTGTCATCCCGTCGAGCGTAGCGAGGAGGGATCTACTCACCTTGGCTTGTGGCCGGCCACACGAGACACCGTAAGTAGATCCCTCGTCGCTGTCGCTCCTCGGGATGACCGGGGAGTGTCAGGAAGATCTGACGTACGTTGCCCCGGCTTCCTGCGCGCGGACGGCGGCGAACACGCCCGAGGGCTGCAGGATCACGCCCGGGACCATGTGCGCGATCGCGACGCTCCGCGCCTCCTCGGCGCTCACGTTGTCCTTCGTGCGCACCATCTGCACGCAGTCCTCGAGGGCGAGATTGCACGCGAGCGCAACGACGCCGCGCTCGAGCTGTTTCGTGAGCGCCGCCTGATCGAACGGAGCAGGGACGCCGTCGGCCTCCCCCGAGAGCAGGACGGGGTTCTTGTCCGTCGGCTGCAGCGTCATAGGATGCGTCACGTGCTTCGCCTGTCCGATCCCGTACTTGTCCCAGAAGGCCTGGTTCATCGCGAGAGCGATCGCGTTGTGCCGGAGGATGACGACCGGAGAGATGTCCGTAGCGGCGGCGCCGAGGACCTGCTGGTACTGGGTCGCCCAGGCGAAGGCGCGCCAGACGCCGTAGCCGCTCTCGACCTCGGCGCAGTCGAAGATGGCCTTGTGCCTCCCGGTCAGGCGGTTCACCCAGGTCAGATCCCACTCCGTGCCGGTGGCCTGCGCCTCACTCCCCTCCGCCGCACAGGCGGTGGCGGCCAGTGCCAGTGGCAGGCCGGCCAGGAGCGCGGCGCCCGTCGTGGCGCGTCCCAGGAATTCGCGGCGGTCGTGATCCATGACTCCTCCTCCGTGTCGTCTCAGTGGTTGCGATGCGGATCGTTAAAGCCGGGAGGCCCCAGTTGGGTTCCCGGGCGGGCCGGCAGGTACCGCTTCCGCCAGGGCCGCCGCGGGTGCAGCATTGGCCTCGCCGCCGAAATCCGGGTCAGGGTCGAGACCTCGCGCGGCCGACCTCCCGACTCGGTAGGGAGAATCCAGTACCAGAACCCTCGGACGCCCCGGAGCTTCGCGTGAGGAAAACGTCGCACACGGAACCACCCGGCCCGGAGCCCGGCAGCTCCGCTCCCGACGACACGTCCGGCCTCACACGCCGTCGCCTCCTGGAGGGAGCTGTGAGCGCCATGGGCGGTGCGGTGCTCGCGAGTCTTCCGGTACAGTCCGGCGCGCAGGGGGCCGGCAACGCGCCGCGCGCTGTGGGGCGCGCGGAGGGGGCGGGGACCACCGCCGTGGGGACGCGCTCCCGTCATGCGTCGCCGGCGGGACGCGCTCCGGTCGGCGTCAGGACCGGAAGCTCGCTCACGCCGCTTCAGGACCTCACCGGGACCATCACGCCGGCCGACCTGCACTTCGAGCGGCATCACTCGGGGGTTCCGGAGCTCGATCCCGCGCGTCACACCCTCCTGGTTCACGGGCTGGTCGAGCGGCCGCTGATGTTCACGGTCGCCGACCTCCGGCGCTTTCCGCAGGTCTCGCGGATTCACTTCCTGGAGTGTTCCGGGAACGGCCGCGGCGCCTGGCGCGCGCCGAACGCGGAGATGACCCCGCAACGGGTGGACGGCATGACGAGCAACTCCGAGTGGACGGGCGTTGCCTTGTCCACGCTGCTGCGCGAAGCCGGTGCGCGCGACGAGGCGCGCTGGATCCTGGCCGAAGGCGGTGACGCGGCGCTCTTCGCGCGCAGCATCCCGATCGAAAAGGCGCGCGGCGACGCGATGGTCGCCTGGGCGCAGAACGGCGAGCCGCTGCGGCCCGAGCAGGGATTTCCACTCCGCCTGTTCCTTCCCGGCTACGAGGGGAGCGCGAACGTGAAATGGCTGCGCCGCCTCGAGCTCGGCACCGAGCCATGGATGACGCGCGACGAGACGTCGAAGTACACCGATCCCCTCAAGGACGGGACCGCGCGCCAGTTCAGCCTGGACATGGACGCGAAGTCGATCATCACGAGCCCCGCGCACCCGTCGCGTCTTCCCGGTCCCGGGTGGTTTCCGGTCACGGGGCTGGCATGGTCCGGACGCGGGCGGATCGCGCGGGTGGACGTGAGCACCGACGACGGCGCGACATGGCGCGAGGCACATCTGCAGGACCCCGTGCTCCCGCGCGCGCACACCCGCTTTCAATTGATGTGGCGGTGGACGGGCGGCGCGGCGCGGCTCCTGAGCCGCGCGACCGATGAGACGGGGTACGTGCAGCCCACGCGGCGTCAGCTCGTCGAGGCGCGCGGACCGGCGACCGACTACCACCTGAACTGCATCCGGGGGTGGCGGGTCGAGTCGGACGGAAGCGTCTACTTTCACTGGGAGACCTGATGCCGACGCGTGCTCCACGGGCCCGGTGGCTGACGCTGGCCGCACTCGTCTGCGTCGCGGCCGCCGCGGGCTGCCGGATGGAAGAGCAGCCGGCGCCGATCGTCCCTCCGCGTGCCGAGGCCGGCCTGCCCGAACGATTCGAACTCGGGCGCGTGGCCACCGCCGATCAGATCGCGGCGCTCGACCACGACGTGAACGGCTCGGGTGTGGGCCTCCCCCCGGGAGCCGGCGACGCGACGCGGGGGGCCATCGTCTACCGCGAGCAATGCGCGGTCTGTCACGGGGCGCGCGGGGAAGGGTTGTCCCCCAATCCGCCGCTCGTGGGGCGGGAGCCGCGCGAGGGCTTCCCGTTCGCCGACGATCTCACGCTCGTGCGCACCGTGGGCAACTACTGGCCATACGCCACGACGCTCTTCGACTATGTGCGGCGCACGATGCCGCTGACCGCGCCGGGCTCGCTGTCCAACGAGGAGCTGTACAGCGTGACGGCCTTCCTGCTGGCCGCCAACGAGATCCTGCCGGCGGGGAGCGTGCTCGACGCGTCCTCCCTGAGCGCCGTGCGGATGCCGGCGCGCGAGCGATTCGTCTCCGACGATCGGCGGGGCGGGCCGGTGGTGCGGTAGCGGGCGGGACGCCCGGCGGCGCCACGGGGGGTGGGCTTGCTCACATGCATATATGCCTATATGATCATGTATGCGTACTATGAACCTCGCGCTGCTCGCGCCCCCGGCACGACCGGCGCCGCGCGGGCCGCGTTCCCGCTACCGCAGTCTCGTCCTGCTGGTCGCCCTGCTCGGGAGCATCCCGGCCCTGGCCCAGGGGCCCGCTCCCCTCACGGTGCGTGACGCGCTCGCGCGCGCCGACGCGCTGGCGTACACGAACCGCGTCGCACGCGGGGCCGCCGAAGAAGCCACCGCACAGACGCTGGCCCCGTTGCCGGGCGTCCTGCCGTCCGTGCGCCTCGAAACGGGCCTCGTCCGCACCTCGGACCCCATCGGTGCCTTCGGCATCGCCATGCGGCAGGAGCGCCTCACCGCCTCGGACTTCGATCCCAGCCGGTTGAACGATCCGGCGGTCGCGCAGAATGTCGGTACCGGACTGGTCATCGAGCAGCCGCTCTTCAACGCCGATGCCTGGCTCGGTCGCCGAGCCGCTACGTTAGGCGCCCGATCCGCCCGGCGGAGCGTGGCCTGGTCCGAGGCGGGGACGCGCGTGGACGTCATCTCGGCGTACTACGGCGCCGTCCTCGCCACGGTGAGTGCCCGCACGCTCCGCGCCGCGCAGGCGGCGGCGCTCGAGCACGCGCGCGTGGCCACGGCGCTGGTGGAGAACGGAATGGCCACGCGCTCCGACGCCCTGCTGGCGTCCGTGCGCGCGGGAGAGATCGAGGTGCAGCGACTGGCGGCCGACGCGAACGTCGCCACGGCGCGTCTGGCCCTGGCGAACGCGATGGGCACCCCCGGCGACACGGGCTTCGTGCTGCCGGAGGGATTGCCGGAGGCGCCACGCCTGCGCGCGCTGGCCGAGCGCGCGTTGCACGCCGCCCCCGTGCCGCGTGCCGACGTCGAGGCCGCGCAGCTCGCCAGCCAGTCGGCCCGCGCCGACCACGCCCGCGCACGCTCCCTGTATCTCCCCCGCCTCAACACCGTGGCGCGTTACGACCTCAACGCGCCATCGCGGGCCTTCGGCAGCGCGTCCAACTGGACCGTGATGATCATGGCATCGTGGCCGCTCTTCTCGGGAGGACACGAGGAAGCCGAGCGACGCACGGCCCGCGCGCGCGAGGATGTCGCCGCGACCCGCCATGAGGCCGCGGTCGCGACGGCGGAGCTCGAGATCGCGCGGACCACCAGCGAGCTGCAGAACGCGCTGGCGCGGCTCCGCATCGCCGACGAGGCCGTCGCCCAGAGCGGCGAGGCGCAGCGGATCGTGGAGCGCAAGTACGCCGGCGGACTGGCCTCCGTCGTGGAGCTGCTGACCGCCGCCGCGGTGGAGACGCGGTCCCGCCTCTCGGCCGCCGAGGCACGCCATGCCCTGCTGGTGGCGATCGCCAGCCGACTGCGCGCCGTGGGGGCCGACCCGCTCGCGATCACGGAACTCGATCAGGCATCCGGCGAGGCGCGCGACGCGTCGCCGGGCCGCTGAACCACATGGAGTCGTTCCTCATGCATCCCTCGCAAGAATCGCCACCGCGCCGGCGTGCGCGCCTCGCCCGGCTCGCTCCGGTCATCCTCCTCCTCGGCGCTGCGGCGTGCGGCCGGCCGGACGCCGGTGCCGCCGATGCGTCGTCCCTTGCGCTGTCTCCCGTCGTGCTCGTCGTCCGCGACACGACCTACACGCGCGTCGTCGATGTCGCCGGCCGGGTGGAAGCGTTCACGAGTGCCGTGCTGAGCACGAAGGTCGCCGGGACGGTGAACGAGGTGCTCGTCCGCGAGGGGGATCGCGTGCCGCGCGGCCGGACGCTCGCGCGCCTCGACGTGCGCGACCTGGACGCCCGGCAGGAGCAGGTGGCGGCGGCGATCGCCGGCGCGGCGTCCGCGCAGCGCGAGGCCGAGCTGCACGCGACGCGGATGCGCGCGCTCTTTGCGGACAGCGCCGCCACGCGCTCGCAGCTCGACGCGGCCGAGGCGGGTCTGGCGCGGGCCGAGGCCGCCCTGCGCGCCGCCCGGGCCTCGCAGGCCGAGGTCGGGGCCGTGCGTGACTATGGCGAGATTCGGGCGCCATTCGCCGGAACGGTCGTGGAGCGACTCGTCGATCCCGGGGCGTTCGCGGCGCCCGGGGTTCCATTGCTGCGCGTCGAGGACGCTTCACGACTGCGGGTGGTCGCCGCGGTGACGCCCGAGGTGGCGTCGCGCCTCTCGCGCGGCGACCGGCTGCGCCTGACGATCGAGGGGCGGGAGGCCACCGGCGTCGTTGAGGGCATCGTGCCGGTGTCCGGCACCGCACTGCAATCGGTCAACGTGATCGTCGACAATTCCACCGGCGTGCACCTGACGGGGAGCGCGGCGCGTCTGGCGATCCCGGCGGGAGACACGGCGGGGGTGCTCGTGCCGCGGGCGTTCGTGCGCGCCGAGGGCGATCTCACCGGCGTGCAGGTCTTCGTCGCCGGCCGCGTCACCGTGCGCTGGATCCGCCTCGGTCGCGACCATGGCGATCTGGTCGAGGTGCTCTCGGGACTGTCGGCCGGTGACTCGCTCGTGGTCCCCCTGACGGCAGCGGGGGCCTGACGATGGGCATGTCCGGCAGGCTCGCGCGCGCCTTCCTCCAGTCGAAGCTCACGCCGCTGGTCACGATCGCCTCGCTGCTCGTGGGGCTGGTCGGACTGCTGGCGACGCCTCGCGAGGAGGAGCCGCAGATCTCGGTCCCGATGATCGACGTGATGGTCGCGCTCCCCGGCGCGGGTCCCACGGAGCTGGAGCACGTGGTCACGCGCGTCGTCGAGCGGCGGATGTGGGAGATTCCGGCCGTCGAGCACGTGTATGCCTCCTCGGGGCACGGATGGTCGCTCGTGACGGTGCGCTTCACGGTGGGTGAGGATCAGGATCGCGCCGTGCTCCGCGTGCACGCCAAGCTGCAGGCGGCGATGGACGAGATCCCGCCCGGTGTGTCGCCGCCGGTCGTGAAGCCGCACGGGATCGACGACGTGCCGGTGATGACGCTGACGCTGTCGTCGGACCGGTACTCGTCGACGGATCTCCGGCAGCTCGCGATCCATGTGGAGGACGAGATCCGCACGGTGAGCGATGTGGCGCAGACGTGGGTGACGGGCGGACAGCCGCGCCAGATCCGTGTGGAGATCGATCCGGCGCGGCTCTCGGCCCGGGGCGTGACGCCGGCCGAGGTGGCGATGGCGCTGCGCGGGGCGGCCTGGCGCGGTCAGGCGGGCGGGATCTCGTCAGGCAACCGGGTCTTCCAGATCGACGCCGCGTCGCCCCTCGCCACCGCGCTGGACGTCGGGAGCATCGTGGTCGGCGTGCCCGGCGGCGCGCCGGTGCTGTTGCGCGACGTCGCCCTGGTCGAGGAGGGGTTCGGCGAGGCGACGGACTACGTGACGCATGCCCGCGCCGACGGCGCCCCCGCGGCCGCGGTGACGATCAGCGTGGCGAAGCGGCGCGGCGCGAACGCCACGGTGGTGACGCGCGCGGTCGAGGAGCGCGTGCACCAGGCGAGCGGCCGCCTCCTCCCGGACGACGTGGCCGTCGACGTGACGCGGGACTACGGGGAGACCGCGGCCGAGAAGGCGCGTGAGCTCATCCTGCACCTCCTGCTGGCGACGCTGTCGGTCACGCTCCTGGTGGGAATCTTCCTGGGGTGGCGCGAGGCGATGATCGTGCTGGTGGCGGTGCCGGTGACGCTGGCCCTCACACTCTTCGCCTACTACGCCCTGGGGTACACGCTCAACCGGATCACGCTCTTCGCCCTCATCTTCTCCATCGGCATCCTGGTGGACGACGCGATCGTGGTGGTCGAGAACATCTACCGCCATCTCCAGCGCGGCCGGCTGCCGGCTGCGGAGGCCGCGGTGGAGGGTGTGGACGAGGTGGGGAATCCCACGATCCTGGCCACGCTCACGGTGATCGCCGCGATCCTGCCGATGGCGATGGTGTCGGGGCTGATGGGTCCCTACATGCGCCCGATTCCCGTGGGGGCATCGGTGGCGATGATCGCCTCGCTCGGCGTGGCGTTCGTGGTGACGCCCTGGCTCGCGCTGCGGCTGCTGCGCGGTCACGTGCCCGTGCGGGCGGACGCGATCGACCGGGCGCACGAGCCGGAGGAGGCGTCGCGCTTCGCGCGGTTCTACGCGGGCCTCATGACGCCGCTGATCGAGCGGCCGCGGCGCCGGCTGGCCTTCTACGGCGGCACGGTGGTCCTGCTCCTGCTCTCGATGGGGCTCCTGGCGGTCCGCGCGGTCGACGTGAAGATGCTCCCCTTCGACAACAAGAGCGAGTTCCAGGTCATCGCCGATCTGCCCGAGGGGGCGACGCTCGAGACGAGCCAGGCGTTAGGCGACGATATCGCCGCGCACCTCCGCGGCGTCCCCGAGGTGCGCAGCACGACGGTGTATGCCGGCGTCGCCGCGCCCTTCAACTTCAACGGTCTCGTGCGCCACTATTTCCTGCGGCGCGGCGCGAACGTGGTGGACGTGCAGGTGAACCTCGCGCCCAAGGGGGAACGCGGGCGCCAGAGCCACGAGATCGCCCTCGCCGTGCGGCCGGGGATCGAAGCGATCGCCGCGCGCTACGGCGCGAGCGCGAAGGTGGCCGAGATTCCGCCGGGCCCGCCGGTGCTCTCCACGCTCGTGGCCGAGGTGTACGGTCCCGACGACAGCACCCGCCTGGCGACCGCCGCCGCCGTCAAGCGGATCTTCGAGACGACGCCGGGCGTCGTGGACGTGGACTGGTCGATCGAGGCGCCGCAGGCACGGCGCGCGTTTCTCGTGGATCGCGCCCGGGCCGGGGCGGCCGGCGCGAACGCGGAACAGATCACGCGGACGCTCGCGCTCGCGGTGTCGGGCGCGCCCGTGGCACTGGCCTCGCGTCCCCTGAGCCGCGAGCCCGTCGCGATCGTCCCCCGCCTGGCCCTGCGCGATCGCAGCTCCGTCGACGCGCTGCTCTCGCTTCCGCTCGCCACCGTGAGCGGCCCGCAGCCGCTCGGCCGCTTCGTCTCGGTCGAGGAATCGGAGCGGGAGAGCGCGCGGCTGCGGCGCAACCTGCGCCCCGTGGTCTACGTGACCGGCGACGTGGCGGGTGACATCGAGTCGCCCGTCTACGCGATCCTGGCGATGAACCGGAAGCTCGACGACCTCCGGATCCACGGCATGCCGGTCGCGCGCTACAACGCGGTCCAGCCGCCGCGCCTCGACGAGACCGCGATCAAGTGGGACGGAGAGTGGCAGGTCACGATCGAGGTGTTCCGCGATCTCGGCATCGCGTTCGCGATGGTGCTGCTGCTCATCTACGTGCTCGTGGTGGGGTGGTTCCGGTCATTCACCACGCCGCTCGTCATCATGGCGCCGATCCCGCTCACGCTCATCGGCATCCTGCCGGGGCACGCCCTGTCGGGCGCCTTTTTCACCGCTACGTCGATGATCGGGATGATCGCGCTCGCGGGCATCATCGTCCGCAACTCGATCCTCCTGGTGGATTTCATCCAGCTCGCGCAGGCGCGGGGGCGCTCGCTGCGCGACGCGGTGATCGAGGCCGGGAGCGTGCGGTTCCGTCCGATCGCGCTCACGGCGGCGGCGGTGGTGATCGGCGGCCTCGTGATGGTCTTCGATCCGATCTTCCAGGGCCTCGCGATGTCCCTCATCAGCGGCGCCATCGTCGCGACCCTGCTCACCATGGTGGTCGTGCCGCTCCTGTACTGGCACCTGCACCACCGAAAGGCGGAGGCGGCGACTCCATGAAACTCCTGATGATCATGTACGCGGGCGCGAGCCCCGAGCACGTGCGCGCGGCCCTGGAGTCCCACGGCGCGAGCGGGTTCACGGAGGTGGACGGTGTGCGCGGAGCCGGCGCCAGCGGCCGCGTGGAAGGGACGCGCGCATGGCCGGGCACGGCGTCGCTCTTCCTGACCGCCGTTCCCACGGAGCGCGTGGATCCACTGACCCGGGCCCTGGAGGGGTGCGCGGAACGTTGCGCACCGGGCGAGCGGTTGCACGTTGCCACCCTGCCGGTCGAGCATTTCTTCTGATTGATTCTTTCCTCGAGGAGTCGTGATGTGCAATGAAGCTGTGATTCGTCGATTCGCCGGAGTCTTCATCCTCCTGAGCGTTCTGCTCTCCGTGCTGGTGCACCCGGCATGGTGCGCCTTCACGCTCTTCGTCGGGCTCAACCTGCTGCAGTCGAGCTTCACCGGCTGCTGTCCGCTCGAGCGGGTGCTGGGCGCGACCGGTTTCCCCGGGTGCCGGCGCCGCGGCACTGGAGCGTGAGGTGCCCCGCAGCATGGGACCGGAACTGATCCGACTCGTGGCGGCGCGATTCCGCGCGCTCTCCGACCCGGCGCGCCTGCAGCTGCTCAACGTGCTGCGGGATGGGGAGGCGACCGTCTCCGACCTCGTGGAGGCGACGGGACTCGGGCAGGCCAACGTGTCGAAGCATCTCGCGCTGCTGCACCAGCTCGGCTTCGTGCGCCGCCGCCGCGAGGGGATCTACATCTGGTACCAGCTCGCGGACCGGGATGTCCTCCGGCTCTGCGACCTGATGTGCGGGCGGATCGAGGCGGAAGCGGCGGCACGCGGACGTCTCTTCAGCGGCTGAGGGGGCGCCAGGCGCGCCCTCCGCCGCCGGCCGGTCGCCGAGCCGATGTACACCCGGCCCTGCCGTCTCCGGAGCCTGCGCGGACGGGCGCTGAGCCGGCGCCGCTGCTATCGCCGGCGGGGGGAGACATCGCAGATTTCGGCGCGACTCCAGGCCCTTTCTCACCCCATGGCTCTTCTCCAGACACCGCGCGATCGCGCCGCGCTCGTCATTCTCGCGCTGGGCGTTGCCATCCTGCTCGCGCTCACCCCGTTCATCAGCGGGCTGCTCGGCGCCGCGGTGCTGTACGTGGTGTGCATCGGGACGTACCGGAAGCTCGAGCGCGCCACGAACCCGGGGATCGCGTCCGCGCTGACGCTGATCGCGGCGGTGCTGCTGATCGCGCTGCCGCTGGCGTGGGTCGTGGGCCTCGTGATCGATCGCGCGCCGGAGGTGGTGCGCGGCGTGCAGGACAGCCCGCTGATCGCCCGGTTGGCGGAGCTGCGGATCGGGCCCTACGACGTGGGGGCGGAGCTCGCGCGGGCGAGCGGGACGGCGCTGCAGTGGCTGTCGGGGCAGGCCATCAGCTTCATGGGCGGCGCGGCGTTCGCGTCGATCAACCTGGTGATCGCGTTCTTCGGCCTGTACTACATGCTGCACGGCAGCGCGCAGGCCTGGACGATCTTCCGCGACTACATCCCCTTTTCGCCGAAGACCGCGGACGCCCTGCGCGAGCATTTCTACAGCGTGACGCGTGCGACGCTGCTGGGCACCGCGCTGGTGGCCGCGGCGCAGGGGACGATCATCGGCGTCGGCTTTC
>DATIGO010000237.1:0-7079 GCA_035454665.1 Gemmatimonadaceae bacterium
TGCCGGTGTCCCGCACCCCCACCGACACCGCGTGTCCGTCGCGCCGGGCGAACAGGGTCACGCTCCCCTTCACGGTGTGGCGCACCGCGTTCTCGGCGAGGTTGACGAGGATCTGCCGGAGGGCCGTCGGGTCCGCGTAGACGAGCGTGGCGTCGGCCGCGATCTCCGTCCGGAGGGCGAGTCCCCGGGCCTCGGCGCGGGCGCGGATCTCGGTGAGCGCGTCGTTCGCAACCGCGTCGACGTGCAGTGCCACCGGATTGGGATGCCAGCCGCCGGACTCGATGCGGGAGAGGTCCAGCAGGTCGTCGACGATGCGTTGCATCCGGCGCGCGTGCGTGACGATCGAGCGCGCGAACTGCTCGCGCTGTTCGGGGGAGATCGACTCGTCGGTGAGGGTCTCCGCGAAACCGCCGACGATGGTGAGCGGCGTCTTGAGCTCGTGCGAGACGTTGGCCACGAAGTCGCGACGCACGGCCTCGAGCCGCCGCACTCGCGTCAGGTCGAAGAGAGCGAGCACGGCCCCGCCGCCGGCGAGCGGTCGCGCCGTGAGCGCGACGGTGCGGTCCTGGAGCGCGAACTCGAGGCCCTCGCTCGGGTTCCCCTCGAGCGCGGCCGTGAGTGCCTCGCGCAGGATCCGATCGCGCGGGAGACGGTCGGCGGGAAAGGGGAGCGCGTCGCGCACGCCGAGGAGCCGCCGCGCGTGCTCGTTCATGTGCACGACACGCCCCGCCGCGTCGAAGGCGACCGTACCCTCGTTGAGCGACTCGGTGAGCGCGCGCAGCAGGGCGTCATCGGCCTCCAGCGCCCGGAGGCGGGCGCCGAGCTGCTCCGCGAGACGGTAGAAGGCCGAGGCGAGCTCTCCCACCTCGCCTGACGCCGCGAGCGATGGCCGCCGCGCCAGGTCGCCGCCCGCGATGGCACGCGCGTCGTCGCGCAGCTCCTGGATGGGTCGCGTCACCGAGCGCGCGAAGAGCGCGGCCAGGGCGAGCGCCAATGCCGTCCCGCCCAGTGCCACCATGAGCACGTCGCGCTGCATGCGGTCAACGAGCTCTTCCTGGGAGCGGATGCTCACGGAGACGCGCGCCACGCCGAGCGGCGCGCGGGCGGCCGCGTACATCTGCTCCTCGCCGGCCGAGGGGCTCGTACGGACCGCGGATCCCGTGTCGGAGGCCAGGGCAGCCTCGACCTCGGGACGCGACGCATGGTTCTCGAGCGCGTGGAGCGCCGGCGCGTCGAACTCGGAGTCGCCCACCACGCGTCCGTCGCGGCCGATGAGGGTCACCCGGTGGGCCAGAGCCTGGCCGGCGGCGTCGGCCAGCGAGTCGGGGTCGATCCCGTCGCGCCACTGGAGCCCGATGAGGCGCGCCTCGCGCAGCAGTTCGCCGCCGATGTCCTCGCGCAGGCGCAGGCGCAACCGCCGGTCGAGGCTGGCGACCGTGAGCACGACAAAGGCACCGATGACGATCAGCGACCCGGTGACCAGTCGGTTGGTGAGGGTCAAGCGCTGCGCGGTTGCGCGGCTCGCAGGCGGTATCCGAATCCGCGAACGGTCTCGATCAGTTCTCCCGCCGCCCCAAGTTTAGTGCGCAGGCGCTGCACGTGCATGTCCACCGTGCGCGTCTGGATGTCGGGTGCCGCCTCCCACACGGTTTCCAGCAGGTGCCCACGCCCCTGCACGCGGCCGCGGCGTTCGGCCAGCGTGAGAAGCAACCGGTACTCGGTGGGCGTGAGATCGAGGTCGCGACCCTCGACGCTCACGCGGTGCGCCCCCCGGTCGATCGTGATGGGCCCGATCTGCAGCAGGTCCCCCGAGGCGGCCTGGGACTGCGCCACCCGGCGCAGGATGTTGCGCACGCGGAGGACGAGCTCCTGCGGCGAGAACGGCTTGGTGAGGTAGTCGTCGGCGCCTAACGTGAGACCCTTGATGCGGTCCGGCTCCTCCCGGCGGGCGGTGAGCAGCAGCACCGCGATGTCGCGCGTGGCGGCGTCGGCGCGCAGCTCCTCGAGCACGTCGAACCCCGACAGGCCGGGCAGCATGAGGTCGAGCACGATGAGCGTGGGGTGCTCTTCGCGGGCGGAGCGGATCGCGTCAGCCCCGTTGGTCGCGGTGCCGACCCGGTACCCGGCCTTGATGAGATGATGCGCGACGAGCGCGACGATGTCGGGCTCGTCGTCCACGACGAGGATGCGGTCGGCACCGTTCTGGCTCATGCGCTATGCGTCCGGGGCAGCAGTGGGGACGATGCGTTCAGCCCACATCAAAGAGAAGCGCGCCGCCTGTCACGGTTCTGTACCGGCGCCGGGCGCGGCGCGGTCCCGCGTCGGTGCGATCCCGTCGTATAAGGTTGCGTCCCGTCGGACGGGGTGCAATCGGGTACAGGGGCGCTCCCCGTCTCTCGCGGGCGCGGCTAACTTGCATGCCAATGCGCGCCGCTCTTCGCGTCTATGTCGATGGCCGGGGCTACGACGTGCCGGCCGGCGGCACGGCGCTCGATGCGATCCGCGCCGCCGATCCGGCGCTGGCCGATCGCGTCGCGGCGGGCGAGCGCGCCATCACCGACAGTCGCGGCCTCCCCCTCCCGCCCGAGAGCGCGGCGTTTGCCGGGGCGATCTACCGCGTCATCCCCGTGCGACATCGCTCAACGGGCACTGGATAGGCCGTGCCCCCGGTCGTCACGCGCACCCTGCTCGAGCGCCTGCCCAAGGCCGAACTGCACTGCCACCTCGACGGCTCCGTCCGGCCGGGGACGCTGCTCGAGCTCGGTCGCGAGTACGGCGTCCGGATGCCCCGCGACGATCCCGAGGCGCTGGCCGGGTACATGCTCGCCAGCGATGCGCACTCGCTCGAGGAGTACCTCACGCGCTTCGACATCACTCTCTCGGTGATGCAGACCGCCGATGCGATCGAGCGTATCGCCTTCGAGCTCGCCGAAGACGCGGCGCGCGAAGGGGTCTGGTACCTCGAGACGCGCTTCGCGCCGGTGTTGAACACCCGCCAGGGGCTCGCGCCCGAAGCGACGGTCGAGGCTGCGATGCGCGGGCTCAGGCGCGCCGAGCGGGCGCACGGCATCGTCGGACGGGTCATCGTCTGCGCCCTGCGCACGCTGCCACCCGAGGTCTCCCTGGACCTGGCACGGCTGGCCGTGTCGTGCCGCGCGGACGGCGTGGTGGGCTTCGACCTCGCAGGGGCGGAGCGGGGCCACCCGGCCACCGCGCATATCGAGGCGTTCCGCTGGGCGCGGGCGCACGATCTGCCCTGCACCTGTCACGCCGGGGAAGGCGATGGCTCCGCATCGGTGCGCGAGGCCGTGCACGCTTGCTGCGTGCATCGCGTAGGGCACGGCACGCGCCTCATCGAGGACGCAGACCTCACCGACTTCGTGAATGATCGCCGGATCCCGCTCGAGATCTGCCTGACGAGCAACGTGCAGACAAACGCCGCCGACTCGTACGAGTCGCACCCGCTGCGCGCGTACGTCGACCGCGGCCTCAACGTGGTGCTCAATACGGACAACCGCCTGGTGAGCGGCACCACGCTCACCGACGAGTACGAGCACGCCGCGCGGCTCGGCCTGGGCTTCGACGAGCTCTGTCGCATCGCGCTGAACGGGTTCGAGAGCGCTTTTCTGCCGTGGGCCGACCGGTTGCGCCTGCTGCGCCGGGTGCGCGCGCAGATCGATCAGTTGAGCGCGAGCGTGCGGTGACACCGGCCGGCAGCCAGACCGGCGCGCCGGACGCGGGCGCGGCCGCGGAGGTCGTGCGTGAGCGACTCCGCCCCGAACCGCCGGCGCTGGCGATCATCCTGGGTTCGGGGCTGAGCGGTCTCGCGAGGCGGATCCAGAACCGGCGCGAGATGCCGTTCGACGAGGTGCCGGGCTTCACCCCCCCTACGGTCGCCGGGCATCCGGGACGACTCATTGCGGGGGTGCTGGCCGAACGACCTGTGCTGGCGCTCGCTGGCCGGCTGCACCTCTACGAGGGACACAGCGCCGCCGCGTGCGCGTTTCCGGTCCGCGTGCTGCACGCCCTCGGCGCATCCGTGCTGCTCGTCTCGAATGCGGCTGGCGGATTGCGACGCACCTTCCGGCCGGGCCACCTCATGGCCATCAACGATCACATCAGCGTCGCCTGGCGCAATCCGCTCATCGGGCCCGTCGTCACGGGCGATGAGCGCTTCCCCGACATGTCGGATCCGTACGATCCCGGGTTGCGCGTGCGATTGCACGCCGCCGCGAGAACGGTTGGCATTGCGCTTCAGGACGGCGTCTACGCCTGGGTCACGGGCCCCGCCTACGAAACGCCTGCCGAGATCCGCATGCTGGACCGCCTGGGCGCCGATGCCGTCGGGATGTCCACCGTTCCCGAAGTGATCGTTGCCCGCGCCCTCGGCATGCGCGTGGCGGGCGTGAGCTGCATAACGAACATGGCCTCGGGCATCTCGTCCCAGCCGATCAGCCACGATGAGGTGCTTCGGGTGACCGCACACGTCGCCGAGACCTTCGAAGCCCTGGCGACCGAGTTCGTGCGGTGTCTGTGACGGTTCGCCGATCAGCCGCCGGACGACCCTACCGCGCGGGTGGCGCCGCGGCCACCGGGAGGGACTGCAGCCGGCGCCTGAATGCCTGGTAGCGTTCCGTATCCCGCGTCAGTCCACGCACCCGCTCCGCGCTGTACGTCGCGATCGCCGCCTCGGCGTTCTCGATCCGCTCCTCCTCGAGGGGGTGCGTGCTGAACCAGGCAGAGACCGCATCGGGACGGCGGCTCCGCTCCTCGAGGAGGATCCGGAACATCTCGGGGATGCCGCGGGGATCGATCCCCGCCCGCACCAGGTAGTCCACCCCCACACGATCCGCCTCGCGCTCGTCGTCGCGACCGAACTTGGCGAAGAACAGTCCGCCCGCGATCTCGATGCCGGCCGCCGTCGCGCCGTAGTCGCAGACCCGCGTGAGGATGCAACCCAGCGTGATCCCCGCGTTCGCGCGCTGCGCCGCCTCCATCTGCTTGACGGAATGGCGCCGCACCACGTGCCCGATCTCGTGTCCCAGCACGCCGGCGAGCTGCGACATCCGGGTCGTCCGCTCGATCAGCCCGCGGTTCACGTAGATGAAGCCCCCCGGCACCGCGAACGCGTTCACCTCGCGGCTGTCCACGACATAGAAGTGCCAGTCCAGCCCGGAACGGTCCGCGACGCGCGCGATCGAGTCGCCGAGAAGGCTGATGTACCGGTTCACCTCCGGGTCGCGCACGATGGGAAGCTGGGCGTTGATCTGGCGCGAGTAGTCGCTGCCCATCGCGATCTCCTGCTGCCGGGAGATCGCGCACCCCGCGGCCACGAGCGAGAGGGCGCCCGCGACGGTCGCCCGCGCCATATTTCTCCGCCATGCGCTGCTCCGTCCGGCCCCCGGCCCCTGGTGCCCGTCCTGCGGCTTCGCCGTCATGCGGCTGCTGACGCTCGCCCGCGACCTGAGGCGCCGGAAGGCCCGTGAACGCGACGCGCTCTTCGTTGTCGAGGGCGTGCGCGGCGTCGAGGAGCTGCTCGCGTCGCCGCTCGACGTGGTGGGTGTGCTCGTGGCACCGAAGCTGTCGGAATCGCCGCGCGGGGCCGCGCTCCTGGAAGCCATCCGGACCCAGGGGCGCGCGCTCTCGGAGGTCGACGAAAAGGAGTTCCGCAGCGCCGCCGAGACCGAGTCACCGCAGGGCGTGCTGGCGGTGGCCCGGGTCCCCGGGCGCTCGCTCGACTCGTTGAAAGGTCTGACGCCATTGCGCATGCTCGTCCTCGATGCGGTCCAGGATCCGGGGAACGTCGGCACGATCCTCCGTACGGCAGCGGCGCTGGGCGCCCACGCCAGCGTGGCGCTCCCCGGAACGGTTGACGTGTGGAACGCGAAAGTCGTCCGTAGCGCGATGGGCGCCCATTTCCGGCACCTCGCATTCCATACTACCTGGGACGAGCTCCACGCGTTCCTGGGTTCCGAGCCCGTGCCCCTCTGGGCCGCGGACACCCAGGGGGCGCCGCCCCCGCGGGACGCGCCGGCGCGCCTCGCGCTGGCCGTGGGCAACGAAGGGAGCGGCCTGAGCGCCCCCGTGCGGGCGGCCGCGGCCCGCCTCGTGTCCGTCCCCCTGGCCGCGGGCGTCGAGTCGCTCAATGTCGCCGTCGCCGCCGGGATCCTCCTGTACGAGCTGCGTCCGTGATCGACTGGCCGGTCGGGATCTTCTTCTTCGCCGTGGGTGCCTGCATCGGTTCCTTCCTGAACGTGTGTATCGCCCGCTGGCCGCACGAGCAGTCGGTGATCCGCCCGGCGTCCCGCTGCCCGCGCTGCGGCCAGTCCATTCGGTGGCACGACAACATCCCTATCGTGGGATGGCTCTTGCTCGGGGGGCGCTGCCGGAACTGCCGCGAGCGCATCTCCCTCGAGTATCCGGCCGTGGAGCTGATAGTCGCGTTAGGCTGGCTGGCGGCCGCGCTCGTGTACGGTCCCACGTTCCTCGCCGTACGCGTGGCGGTGTTCGGGACCGTCATGCTGGGCATCGCCGTCACCGACGCCCGCCACTACCTCATCCCCGACGGCTTCACCGTCTTCGGGCTGGTCTGGGTGCTCGCGACGGCCGTCGTGGGCGGGGCGCTGGGTGAATCCGGACCGTTCGCTTCGCCGTACGATGCTTTCGTGGGGGCCTGCGCCGGTGCCGGCGCCATCGCGATCGTGGGGTGGCTAGGCGAAGTCATCCTCAAGCGCGAGGCGATGGGCTTCGGCGACGTGACTCTCATGGCGGTGGTCGGCGCGGCGCTTGGCCCCGCGCGCGCGCTGCTGGTCATCTTTCTGGGGGCCGCGCTCGGCGCGATCAGCTTTCTGCTGGTGGTGTATCCCATCGTCAGGCTCCGCGGCGCGCGCGACACGAATCAGATGGAACTCGGCTTCGAGACGCCCGCGCGGGAAATGCCGCAAGTCCCCTTCGGCGTTTTCCTTGCGCCTGCCGGGCTCGTCGCGTTGGTTTGGGGTGAGACACTCATTGCCTGGTATCTCGGGCGCATTCTGGCGGTTTCGTGACTCCTGATGAAGAGCTTTCGCGCCCCATCACCG
>DATIGO010000238.1:0-7460 GCA_035454665.1 Gemmatimonadaceae bacterium
ACCGCGAGCGTGCTCTCGGTCGGCTCGCCGTTGATCAGCACGCGCCCGCGAGGTCGCAGGGCCTGCGCGACCCAGGCGTTGGCTGCGAGCGCGCCGTCGTGGCTCGTCTCCTCCCCCACGACGAACAGGAGAGCCACGGGCACGCCGGCCTCGCGCAGCCGATCTGCCGCGAGGATCATGGCGGCGGCGATTCCCTTGGCATCGCACGCCCCGCGGCCGCGCAGCGTGCCGGTCTCCAGGCGCGGCGGAATGAACGGCGGTACGGTATCCAGATGCGTCGAGAGCGTCAGCGTGGGATCCGGACCGCTCGACGCGAACAGGCAGTCCCGGTCTGCCGTGACCGGGATGCGCGTCGTTTCCCAGCCGCGCTCGCGCAGCAGTGATGCGGCGCACGCGACGACCCTGCCCTCCCGCCCTGACGTGGAGTCATGGCGCATGAGCTCGAGGGCGAGGTCGGCGACGTGTGAGATCGGTCCTCCGGGTGTCGGAATCGGCGTTGCCAATCGAACCACTCGTCCGCGGCCGCACAAGATCCGCTCGCCCGCGGTCGCTGCCTCTCGCGCTCGACGGCGGCCGCGCACACATTCGGACGCATGACGCC
Source organism: Gemmatimonadaceae bacterium (assembly GCA_035454665.1). Classification (GTDB taxonomy): domain Bacteria; phylum Gemmatimonadota; class Gemmatimonadetes; order Gemmatimonadales; family Gemmatimonadaceae; genus DATIGO01. The sequence goes on from DATIGO010000238.1 coordinate 602, forward strand.
CTGGACGCTACCTCTCCGCCAGTTCCCCGCCCTGTGGCTCGCCGGCGCCGCACTGGTGCCACTGCCTGCGCGTCACGCCGCGGGCCAGCAGCCGGCGCGCCGGCCCGCGTGGGAATGGTCGACCGATTCCATCCGTCGCGTGGTGAACGCCGTGCGCGCGGGCCGCAACCTCCAGCCACGCCAGTGGCCCAACGGAGCCCGCGTGGCCGTCCTGCTCTCCTTCGACGTGGACAACGAGACCGTGTCGCTGCGCTTCGGCGAGCCGACAGTCGGCGCGCTGTCGCAGGGAGAGTACGGCGCGCGCGTGGCCCTGCAGCGCGTGGTGAATCTCATCGACCGGCACCGGATTCCGGCGTCGTTCTTCATCCCGGCGGTGAGCCTCATGCTCCACCCGGAGATGGCCGACGTGATCAGGAAGGCGGGGCATCACGAGTTCGCGGTGCACGGCTGGATCCACGAGATGAACACGCAGCTCCCCGCCGACGTCGAGCGCGATCTCGTCCGGCGCGCCGTCGAGTACCTCACGCAGGTCACGGGGACGAGGCCCGTGGGGTACCGTGCCCCCTCGTGGAACTTCTCTCCCGCCACGCTCTCGATCATCCGCGAGCTCGGCTTCCTGTACGAGAGCTCGCTGATGTCGGACGATCGGCCGTACGAGCTGCTGCAGCACGGGGAGCCCACGGGCATCGTGGAGATCCCGGTGGAGTGGATCCTCGACGACGCGCCGCTCTTCAACGTGCAGGGCGCGAACTACGCGTCGCCGCGCGAGGTGGCGCAGGTCTGGATCGACGAGTTCGACCGCGCCTGGGAGGAAGGCACGATGTTCGTGCTCACCATGCATCCGCACATCGTCGGCCATCGGTCGCGGATCGTGGCCCTCGAGCTGCTGATCGACCATATCCGCGCGAAGGGGGGCGTCTGGTTCGCGACCCACCGCGCCGCGGCGCAGTACGTGAAGCGAGAGGCGGGGATGCCGTGACGCTCCGCGTTACTTGAGGAATCTCCGCGCCAGCTGCGAACCGCGCTCGTCTCCCGCGGCCTCGGCCTCGGCGAGGAGCCGGGCCATGTGCGGCTTGAGGCGCTCTTCGCCCCAGTAGTAGCCCGTCGCCGCCTCCGCGTCCCCGGTAATTCCGTCTCGCGCCGCCTCCAGCAGCGCGCGCGCCGCGGCCTCGTCGAATGCGGGATCGTCCGGCGCCGGCAGGTCGAAGCGCTGGCGCGCCCGGCCGCCTTCGTCCTGATCCTCGTTCGTGAACGCGCGGGACATGACACCCTCCTGCCGGCTCCCCGCCGGCGCTGCCGGCCTCTCTCAACGTCGGCCACGAGCACCGGTCTCCGCAACCAGTGAGGCATGCTAGATTCACACAGCTTGCCGCGAGAACCGGTGCTGGAGCGGGGTGCCGCCTGCTGCAGCGGACGCGGCAATGGCTTCCCGCTTCGTCGCGCCCCGCCACGGCGCGTACCGAGATCCGAGCCATGCCCACGACCTCCCCGAACTCCTTCGGCGCGCGCGCGACGCTCGACGTCGACGGCAGCCGCTACACGATCTTCCGCCTCGACGCGCTCCGGGAGCCCTCCCAGGGCAACGTCGACCGCCTGCCGTTCTCACTCAAGATCCTCCTCGAGAACCTGCTGCGCGGAGAAGACGACGCCTTCGTCAAGCCGCGGGACGTCGAGGCCGTTGCCCGGTGGGACGTCCGCCGGCCCACGGAGAAGGAGATCGCGTTCCGGATGAGCCGCGTGCTGCTGCAGGACTTCACCGGTGTTCCCTGCGTCGTGGATCTCGCGGCCATGCGTGACGCGATCGTCAGGCTCGGCGGCGACGCGAAGCGCATCAATCCGCTGCAACCCGTGGACCTCGTGATCGACCACTCGGTGCAGGTGGACCAGTACGGCGTCGAGGCTGCCTATCTCATCAACACGCGCCTCGAGTTCGAGCGCAATCGCGAGCGGTACGAGTTCCTGCGCTGGGGTCAGAACGCGTTCGAGAACTTCCGCGTGGTGCCCCCGGGCACCGGAATCTGCCACCAGGTGAACCTGGAATACCTGGGCCGGGTGGTCTTCACGAGCGCGAGCGGCGGCGAGACGCTGGCGTATCCGGATTCGCTCGTGGGCACGGACTCTCACACCACGATGATCAACGGGCTGGGAGTGCTCGGCTGGGGCGTTGGCGGCATCGAGGCGGAAGCGGCGATGCTCGGGCAACCGGTGTCGATGCTGATCCCCGACGTGCTGGGCTTCAAGTTGCACGGCCGGCTTCCCGCGGGCGCCACGGCCACGGATCTCGTCCTGACGGTCACGGAGATTCTGCGCAAGAAGCGCGTGGTCGGGAAGTTCGTGGAGTTCTTCGGCGCCGGCCTGTCGTCGCTCTCGCTCGCCGACCGCGCGACGATCGCGAACATGTCGCCGGAGTACGGGGCCACGATGGGATTCTTCCCGGTGGACGCGGAGACACTCGACTACCTGCGTCTCAGCGGACGCGAGGAGTCGCACGTGCGGCTCGTGGAAGCGTACTGCAAGGAGCAGGGACTCTTCCGGACCGACGCGACGCCCGATCCGGACTTCACCGACGTGGTGGAGCTGGACCTGTCCACGGTCGAGCCCAGCCTCGCCGGACCAAAGCGCCCGCAGGATCGTGTGCCGCTGCGTGTGTCGAAGCGGATGTTCGGCGAGGCGCTGCGCGCGGAGCTCGAGCGCGTGGGCGGGCTCGCGGCGGTGAAGCGGGGCGCGCTGGCCGCGGCCTCCGGCGGCCAGGGCATGGTCGTCGACGTCGAGAGGATGGATTCGGAGGGAGGAGCGCAGGACAATGCCGGCGAGGCGACGTGCGTGATCGACGGGACGCAGCACAAGCTGCGGCACGGCGCCGTGGTGATCGCGGCCATCACGAGCTGCACGAACACGTCGAATCCATCCGTCATGCTGGCGGCCGGGCTTCTGGCGCGGAACGCGGTGCGGAAGGGCTTGCGCTCGCGCCCCTGGGTGAAGACGTCGCTCGCCCCCGGCTCCAAGGTGGTGACGGACTACTTCGAGAAGTCGGGCGTGATGCAGGACCTCGAGCAGCTCGGCTTCGGGCTGGTCGGCTATGGCTGCACGACCTGCATCGGCAACTCGGGGCCGCTGCCCGAGCCGGTCTCACAGGCGGTCGACGAGGGGAAGCTGATCGTCGCGGCGGTGCTGTCCGGGAACCGGAACTTCGAGGGGCGCATCAATCCGCAGACGCGCTTCAACTACCTCGCGTCGCCCCCGCTGGTGGTCGCATACGCGCTCGCGGGCCGCATGGACATCGACCTGACGACCGAACCGTTAGGCATCGGCAACGACGGACCGGTTTTCCTGCGCGACATCTGGCCGTCGCCGAAGGAGGTGGCGGAGGAGATTCTCCGATCCGTGAAGCGAGAGATGTTCCAGACCCAGTACGCGAACGTCTTCCACGGCGACGACGAGTGGCGCGGGCTCCCCGTGCCGTCGGGCGATCTCTTCGCGTGGAGCGACCAGTCCACCTACGTGAAGAACCCGCCGTACTTCGAGGGCATGACGCTCGAACCCCCCGGCGTGCGCCCGATCGAGGGAGCGCGCGTGCTCGGCCTGTACGGCGACTCGATCACCACGGATCACATCTCGCCCGCAGGGTCGATCGCCGAGAAGAGCCCGGCCGGACAATGGCTCCTGGCGCAGGGCGTCGCCCGCAAGGACTTCAACTCCTACGGCGCACGTCGCGGCAATCACGAAGTGATGATGCGCGGCACCTTCGCGAACATCCGCCTGCGCAACGAGCTCGCGGGGGGCAAGGAGGGATGGTGGAGCGCCCCCACCGCAGGCGCCGAGCCGGTGCCGCTGTACGACCTCGCGATGGACTATCAGCAGCGTGGCATCCCGCTGCTGGTCATCGCGGGGAAGGAGTACGGGACGGGCTCGTCGCGCGACTGGGCGGCCAAGGGGACGGCGCTCCTCGGCGTACGGGCCGTGATCGCCGAGTCGTTCGAGCGCATCCACCGCTCCAATCTGGTGGGGATGGGTGTGCTGCCCCTGGAGTTCGCCGACGGACAGACGCGACAGTCGCTGCACCTTACGGGATTCGAGACGTATCGCGTCGAGGGACTGACCCCGGAGATCGCGCCGCGTGCGCGGCTCACGGTGGTGGCAGGCGACGGCGACGGCGCGGAGAAGCGCTTCCCGGTCATCGCCCGCATCGACACGCCGGAGGAGCTGCACTACTACCAGCATGGCGGCATTCTCCCATACGTCCTGCGGCAGCTCGCTAAAGGGAAAGCCTGAGGGCGCGTTGGCATGTTGAACCCGCCGCGGGTGGCTTGGCGCGCCCGGCCGATGGCTGATGGCTGGATGCGGCTGCCAGTCAGTCACTCGTCAGCCGCCTGCCGTCACCCGTCACCGCCGCCTCCGTCCCTGCCCTCCTGTCACGCATCATCCTGATTGCGAATCCCGCCGCGGGGCGGGGCCGCGGAGGGCGCGTGCTCCCCGCGGTTCGCGAGCTGTTGCGCACCGCAGGGATTCACGAGGTGCGCGTCACCACCGCGCCGGGAGAGGAGCAGCGCCTCGCGCGCGATGCCGCGACCGCCGGGGCCGAGACGATCATCGCCCTCGGCGGCGACGGGACCTGGAGCAAGGTGGCGCGGGGGATCCTCGAAAGCGAACGAGACGCGCGTCTCGTCATAATGGCGGCAGGCACCGGCAACGACTTCGGCCACAGCCTGGGACTTCCCGCGGCCGACTACGCCGCCATGACGCGCATCGCCATCTCGCCCCGCAGCGAGCGCATCGACCTGGGCCGCATGGACGGGCATGCCTTTCTGAACGTGGCCGGGGCCGGGATCGCCACGGAGGTCCTCCAGGCCATTCAGTCCCCGTCCCTCCTGCGCGGATCACTGCGTTATCTCGCCGCCGCGATCCCTCGTCTCCATAGATTCGGCGCGATCGGAGCGCGGATCTGCTGTGATGACATGGCACGCGGGGATCCCGCCTCGTACCTCGCGATCATCGCCTCGAACGGGACCCGGTTCGGGGGCGGGTTCCGGGTCGCCCCCCACGCGAGCGTGCAGGACGGCCTGCTCGACCTCATCACGGTGCGCGACGCATCGCTGCCCCGGCGCGCGGCCCTTCTCGTGCGGGCGCGATTCGGGCGGCACCTCGCCGAGTCGGAGGTGGGGCATGCGCACATTCGCCGCTGCGTCGTCACGTTCTCCGAGCCACCGGTGCTGGACGTGGACGGGGAGCTCGTGAGGGCCGCGTCGAACGCGGTGGAGATCGAGTGCGTGACCCGTGCGCTGCGCCTGGGCCTGCCCGGGGAGGCGCAGAAAAAACCGTAGGGCTGCGAGCGACTGCTCGCAGCCCTACGGTCCCACACACCACGCACCCCGCAGGAGGTGGTTACTCCTGCGGAATTCGTTTGATGTCCACGTTGTTGCCGATCACCCCACCCAGTACCGCGCCGGCTACGCCGCCCAGCACTGCGCCCTTGAGTCGATCGCGGCTCGTCACGGCACCGATGGCGGCGCCCGCCACCCCACCGATGATCGCGTCACGCTTGGTGTTCTTGATGACGCGCTCGCCGGACTGCTGTGCCGGTGCCGGGGCTCGTGCCACGGTGGTCCGTGTGGCCACGGGCGCCGGCCGGGCGACCGTCTGCACATAACCGCCCCCGTACGGCTGCGACTGGTAGCCCATCGGCATCGGCGCCGCGTACCCTTGCTCCAGCGGCGACACGTATGGCGCATACGGATTGGTGCGGGACGCCAGCCAGAGATCCTGCCGCAGGGCTTCGTCCATCGCTCGCTGATCGTCGCCACCGCACGCGAGGGCGAAGGGGATTGCGAGCAGGCCTGCAAGGCGAACACGAGTCATCGACATGAGTCCCTCCGGTAGTCCGGCAGTGTGTCCCGCTGAAGGGCATGCCACGTGCCTCACCACCAAGTGGCTCCGCTGCACGACTTAGGAGGCGGCGAAGGGGCCGGTGTCCTCGCCGGTGACGGGGGAATGTCCATTCCTGTGGATTGCGGAGTGGCGGCGCCGGCGCCGGCCACGACCACCTGCGTTGCGTCGGACGTGTCCTCGTCCCATTGTTCAGCCGTCCAGCGCATCCGGAGATTCGATGAAATTGGCGGCGAGAGTGAGTCTGCTGGCGGCGGTAGTGATGGCGTTGACCGCCGGGCCCGGCAGGGCACAGCAGGCGGCGGCGCCGGCGCAGCCCGAGGTCGGACCGAAGGTAGGCGAGATGGCGCCGGACTTCGAGTTTACGGGCATCACGCGCTACGGCATGCTGTCGAAGAAGCACAAGCTCTCCGACTTCCGCGGGAGCACCGTGGTCCTTGCGTTCTTCCCGAAAGCGCGAACTCGTGGTTGAACGGTCCAAATGGAGGCGTACCGTGATCAGTACGCCACGCTCTTCAACAACGGCCGCAATGTGGTGGTGATCGGGGTAAGCCTCGATCCCGACACAACGCTGGTCAACTGGTTCCGGGAGCTCGAGACGCCCATCATGGTCGCGAGCGATCTGCCGGACAAGGCGATCAGCACGACGTACCAGGCAGTAAACGCGCAGGGTACGGTGAACAACCGCCATCTGTACGTGATCGACGCGACCGGTAAGGTGACATACAAGGCGCTCCCATTCCGGGCGATGGCGGGGGATGCCTACACGGAGCTGGAGGCCGAGATCGATAAGCTGGCCCCACCTCCCAGATCACCGGGTTCGCACTGAGCGGCACACCGACGCCCCGGCCCACTGCCGGGGCGTCGCGCTTCACGGCATGACGACCTTCGACGCACACGACGTTCTGCGGCGCTCTTTCGCCGCCGCCGTCGCCGGAGCGGATCCGGCGCGCGCCACGCATGAGGCGGTGGCCGC
>DATIGO010000239.1:0-18109 GCA_035454665.1 Gemmatimonadaceae bacterium
GGCACCGCTCATTAGCGGTGCCGGGTCCGTCGGGCAATGCGCCGGCGAGGGGCGCCCTTCGTCCGCGGACGGGCCGGCGAACGAGGGCGTCTCGCGCACGGCGGCCCTGCCGGCGGATCAGCACGCCGATCAGGTCACCGCGTAGAAGCGCAGCTCCAGCACCTTGAGACCGTTGTTGTCGTAGTTCCAGAAGTAGTTCTCGAAGCAACGGTCGAAGAGATGCACGTCATACGAGTCAGGCAGCCCGTCGGTCGAGTCACCGTCCGGATCGATGCAGGCGGCGAGCTGCGGATCGGTCGTGTCGTCGACCGTGATCCGCATGAACAGGAGGCTGCCGGACACGTCGATCGCCTTGCGATTGTACTGCTTGCTCAGCGTGATCCCGTTGCTCCCGCACCACACATCGTCGATGCCGTCGAACCCGGTCCCCGTTTCGTCGGCGCAGGTGGTGATGGTCACGCTGCCACCCCCGGCCTTGGCCCGGGCCCAGATCGCGTAGGTCGGAGAACAGCCGTCGGTGCTCGAGACCCCGGCGCAGGGATCGGGGAGACCGAACATCGCGCCGTCGCCGTCGGTGCCATTGGCGTCGATCACTCCGTAGTCTCCCACGTGCCCAGCCGCGCGCCACGCATCGCAGCGAGCATCCACCACGTCGTTCTCGCCGTTCGAGCTGTTGCACAGGTAGATCTGGTTCTGATCGTCGCCGCCGCCCTTGGCGAGGTGGTTGTTCTTGCCCCCGGGGCTCGTGACGGTGTTGTTCGAGTACAGCTGCACGAAGATCCGGTGCCCGTTGTTGTTGTCCATCGTCGCCGACTTGTCCCGCGGCACCCCGATGATCTGCAGGCTGTAGTCATGGCCGCCGCGGGGGTAGCCATTCCCCAGGGCGAGGTCCGGGCCCGTGGTCGCGAAGGGCGCCGGGGTCGTGGGGGCATCTGTGCACGCCACCAGGGCGGCCGCGCCGAGGACGAGGCTCATCCGACGGGTAATGAGGCGGAGCATACGAGACTCCTCGTAGTGGCGCGCGAGGGCGCCGGTTCGTGCCCGCTATCTCTACTCGGTGAGGGTCGTGGCGTAACGCCGATGGGGCCCGCGAGGACCCCTAGTGTGTGCGCTCAGGTCGCGGGGGGCAAGACCGAAAAGGCGCGGGATCGATGCGGCATCCCGCGCCCGGATTGGAGGCGTCACACAAAACGTCCGGCCCGGGACTACTCCCGATCGGGCTTCGAAGCCCTGGAGTCGCTGCTGCGCGTGTCGTGCGCGCCGTACGCCGTCTTCGTGGCTCCGTCGTAGGTGATCGAGTGCGCATCGCCCTGACCGCGACGGCTGCTCACCGCGAGCCGGTGTCCCATGGCGCGGAGGGCGGCCACGACATCCTCGGCGGCGCCACCGGCCTCGATGCTCGTCGTGTCAGGGAGCCACTGGTGATGCAGCCGCGGCGCGTCGACGGCCTGGCGTACGTCCATCTTGAAGGCGAGCACGCCGAGCATGACGTCGAGCACCGTGTTCGGGATGGTGCGGCCACCGGGCGACCCGGTCACGAGCACCAGGCTGCCGTTGCGCGAGACGATCACCGGGGACATCGAGCTCAGCATCCGCTTTCCGGGCTCGATGAGATTCGCGGGCGTGCCGATGTCACCGCGGGTGTTCGTCTCCCCGGGCTTCTTGTTGAAGTCCCCCATCTCGTTGTTCAGCAGGAACCCAGCTCCCTGAATCACGACGCCCGACCCGTACCCGGCCTCGAGGGTGTACGTGTTGGACACCGCCATCCCGTTCGCGTCGACGACGGAGAAGTGCGTCGTCTCCTCGGATTCCGACGTCACGGTGACAATGTCGCTCCCCAGGTCCACGCTGCGCGCGGCCTTCGCCTTGTCGATGGTCCGGGCCAGGGAATCCGCATAGCCCTTCGAGAGCAGCCGGTCGAGCGGTACCTGCACGAAATCGGCGTCGCCGAGGTAACGGGCGCGATCCAGATACGCCCGGCGCGCCGCCTCGATGCGGACGTGCAGGAACTCCGCCGAGGTGGGCTTCATGCGCTGCACGCCCAGCCGTTCGAGCAGGTTGAGCGTCTCGACGATCACCGTGCCGCCTGACGAGGGCGGACCCATGCCGACGATCTCGTAGCCCAGGAAGGTTCCCTTGACGGGGGCGCGCTCGACGGCCCGGTACGCGGCCAGATCGGCCTTGCTGATGATGCCGCCGTTGGCGCGCATCTGCGAATCGATGGAGTCGGCGATCCAACCGGTGTAGAAGACGTCGGGTCCCCTGGTGGCGATGTCCATCAGGGCGCGGCCGAGATCCGGCAGCTTGATGAGGTCGCCGGCCTGCCACTCGCCGCCGCCGGGCTTGGAGTACGCCGCCCTGGAGGACGGAAAGCGCCCGAGCTTCCCCTCGAGCGTGTTGTTGAGCGCCCGCGCGAGGGCGGGGGAGAGCGGCCAGCCATTCAGCGCCAGCTCGGCGGCGGGGCGGACGACGTCGGCCCAGGGGAGCTTCCCGAACTTCTTGTGGGCCATTTCCATCCCGCGCACCGTGCCCGGGACGCCAGGAGCGAGCCAGCCCGACGCGGTCGCGGCGCGGTTGATCGTGCCGTCGGGATTGAGGTACATCGTGGGCGTCGATTTGAGCGGCGCCCGCTCGCGGTAGTCAAAGGTGGTCGCGTCGCCCGCCGGCGTGCGCACGATCATGAAGCCGCCGCCGCCGATGTTCCCCGCGCTCGGATGGGTGACCGCGAGGGCGAACGCAGTGGCCACGGCCGCGTCGACCGCGTTTCCGCCCTTGGCGAGGATGGCGGCGCCGAGGTCGGACGCCGGCGCCGAGACGGAGACGACGAGCCCCGTCTTCGAGGCGACGGGGGGTGGCGGTGCCTCCTGTGCCGCGAGGGAACCGACGCGGGGTGCGACGAGGAGGAGCGCGAAGGCGCTGGCGCGGCGGATCGTGGGGGCGATCATGGCAGTCGTCCTGGGGATGTTCTGGGGGTGCCCTGGCAGCGGGAGTCGAACCGCGGACATCAGAACATACGCGTGCCGCTCGCCCGGTGCTGTCCCGCGCTGGGCACACACGACCACGGCCCACGCCCCGGCTGCGGCGCTGTACGCAACGGGCCCGGCACTACTGGCCACCCCGGGCTCGGAGCGCCGACCCCGGACGCTCGAACCACGACTCTCGTTCGAAATTCGACTCTCGAAATTCGACTCTGACCCCCATTACGCGAAATTCGACTCTGACCCCCATTACGCGGGCCGGCCCACGCGCCAGACACTCAGCAACCAGCTCCAGCAATCAGCAATCAGCAACCAGCCGCCGCGCGACCGTCACCACCCCGCCCGTCCGCCGGACTACATTTCCCCCACCCCATCTCCCTATCCACCATGCGGCTCAAAAACTACGCGCTGGGCCAATGGGTCGAGGGCACGGGGCCAGGCACTCCGCTGCACCATGCGGTCACCGGCGAGGTGATCGCCGTTGCCGGGTCCGAAGGTCTCGACTTCAAGGCCATGCTCGACCACGCACGCTCGGTGGGCGGCCCACGGCTCCGGCAGATGACGTTCCACGACCGCGCGCGGATGCTCAAGGCCATGGCCATGCACCTGAACGAGCGCAAGGACGATTTCTACTCGCTCTCCACGGCCACCGGCGCCACGAAGGCGGACTCGTGGATCGACATCGACGGCGGCATCGGCACGTTCTTCGTCTATGCGAGCAAGGGACGCCGCGAGTTCCCGGACGAGACGTATTACATCGACGGCCCGATGGAGAGCCTCTCCAAGGGCGGCACGTTCGTGGGCCGCCACATCTGCGTGCCGCTCGAAGGTGTCGCGGTGCACATCAACGCCTTCAACTTCCCCGTCTGGGGGATGATGGAGAAGCTCGCGCCCACCCTTCTCGCGGGGGTTCCCGCGATCGTGAAGCCGGCCACGCTCACGAGCTTCCTCACCGAGCGCGTTTTCCGGGCGATGATCGAGTCCGGGCTCTTCCCCGAGGGCGCGGTCCAGCTCATCTGCGGCAGCGCGGGTGATCTCCTCGACCATCTGAGCGAGCAGGATGCCGTGGCGTTCACGGGATCGGCTGGCACGGGACGCATGCTGCGCGAACGGCCGTCGATTCTGGGCAACGCGGTGCGCTTCAACATGGAGGCCGACTCGCTCAACTGCTCGATACTCGGTCCCGACGCCGCCCCGGGCACGGAGGAGTTCGACCTGTTCGTGAAGGAAGTGACGCGCGAGATGACGTCGAAGGCGGGACAGAAATGCACGGCGATCCGTCGCACGCTCGTGCCTGACGCGATGATGGAACCGGTCGTCGCGGCGCTGCGCAAACGTCTGGGCGAGGTGAAGGTCGGCGACCCGACGGTCGAGGGGGTGAAGATGGGTCCCCTCGCGGGCCGGTCGCAGGTGCGGGAGGTCCGACGTTCGCTCGACGCGATCCGTGCCGGGGCGGAGGTGATCTTCGGCGGCGCGGAATCGTTCGAGGTGGTGGGCGGCGACGCGGAGCGCGGCGCCTTCTTTCCCATCACGCTCCTTGCGTCGAATGATCCCTACGGGCGGCTGCAACCGCACGAGGTCGAAGCCTTCGGTCCGGTGAACACCGTCATGCCGTATGCGACGGTGGGCGACGCGATCGCCCTCGCGCGGATGGGGCGCGGAAGCCTCGTCGGCTCCCTCTTCACGAACGACGACCGGGTGGCGCGCGACGTGGTGCTGGGCGTGGCGCCGTACCACGGGCGCCTCTACGTGATGAACCGGGCGAGCGCGAAGGAGTCGACCGGCCATGGGTCCCCGCTGCCGCACCTGGTGCACGGTGGCCCCGGCCGCGCCGGCGGCGGAGAGGAGATGGGCGGGGTCCGGGGCGTCCTTCATTACATGCAGCGCACGGCGGTCCAGGGCTCGCCCACCATGGTGACGCGCATCACGAACGAGTGGGTGGCCGGTGCGGAGCAGCCGTCGGACCGGGTGCATCCGTTCCGCAAGTATTTCGAGGAACTGCGGATTGGCGAGACGCTCGTGACGCACCGGCGCACGGTCACCGAGGCCGACATCGTGAACTTCGCGGCGATCAGCGGGGACCATTTCTACGCCCATACGGATGACATCGCGGCCCGGGAGTCGATCTTCGGGCGTCGCGTGGCCCACGGGTACTTCGTGCTCAGTGCCGCCGCCGGGCTGTTCGTCGATCCCGCCCCAGGGCCCGTACTGGCCAACTACGGTCTCGAAAACCTTCGGTTCACGAAACCCGTCTATGCAGGGGACACCATCCAGGCGCGGCTCACGTGCAAGTCGAAGACCGCGAAGGAGACGCCGCCCGACGGCGTACCACAGGGCGTCGTGGCCTGGGATGTGGCCGTGTCCAACCAGGATGGTGATCTCGTGGCGACGTACACCATACTCACGCTCGTCAGGCGCCGCGACAACTGACGGCTCACTGAACCACCGGAGGGTGCAATGCGCGGTCGTATCGCTGGTGCGGTACTCGTGCTCGGGCTGCTGGCGTTCGGATCGTCGATGGCGTCCGCGCAGGGCGGAGAGCGGTCGAACACCCGGAACCTGTTCCTCGGGCTCTCGCTGGGCGGCACGTCCCTGGAGCTCGAGGACCCTGACGACGAGTTCGGGACCGCGCGCGAGCAGGGCGGCGGGGCTTCCTTCCGGCTCGGCTACGGCTTCACGTCGCTCTTCGCACTGTATATCGAGGGTGCGGCGGCCAGCATCGACTCCGAGGGCGAGACGTTCGAGCTCGCGCACGGCGATATCGGCGCGCGTTTCCATTTCGGCAACCCCAGCCGCGCCTTCATCCCGTTTCTCGATCTGGCGTTCACGGCGCGCGCCATTGCGGTGGACGACTTCGTCCTGTTTGATGGCCAGGGAACGCAGATCGGCGACCTGGAGATCTCGGGATCCGGCATTTCCTTCGGCGGTGGCCTCCTCTGGTTCTTCAATCCCAAGTGGGCACTGGACGTGGGCCTCCAGGTGACGACGGGGGAGTTCGACACCATCAAGTTCGACAACATCAGCCTGAGCGGCCTCGAGATCGACGCCACCTCAGCGCGGCTCAAGATGGGGGTATCGTGGTTCCCCATGTCGGGTCGTTAGGATGACCGGTGACCGTCCGCGAGTGCTCGCCAGGCACAGGGCGAGGCCCGTGCGGGTGGTATCCGCCCTCGTCGCGGGCGGCCTGGCCACGGTCGGCGCGGTGGCGTGCGCCGGTCGTGCGCCGCGCGCCGCACCGCTCACGGATCCGGCCCACGCGGCCTTCAGCGCCACTGCGCCGGATTCCTTCGACGTCGAGATGGTGACGACGAAGGGCACGATGCTCGTCCGGGTGCGCCGGCAGTGGTCCCCCCTCGGCGCCGACCGCTTCCACAATCTCGTCCGGAATCGCTACTTCGATTCCGTCGCGTTCCACCGTACCATCCGGAACTTCGTCGCGCAGTTCGGCATCCACGGCGACACCGCCGTGAGCCGCGCGTGGCGCGGCCAGTCGTTTCCCGACGAGCCGGTCAAGGTGGTGAATCAGCGCGGCACGCTCTCCTACGCGCGCGGCGGCCCGAACACGCGCAGCGTGCAGCTCTTCTTCAACACCGTCGACAACACGCCGAGACTCGACACGCTGAACACGTTTGGCTTCCCACCGATCGGTCAGGTGATCCGCGGCCTCGACGTGCTCGACTCGCTGAACTGGGAGTACTCGGGGACCCGTGGCGGGCAGACCTTCCCGGGCCCGTCACAGGACTCGCTGAGCCGGCAGGGTAACGCGTACCTTCAACGCTCCTTCCCGCGCCTGGACTACATTCTGCGCGCTCGCGTGGTCTCGGCCTGGCGAGCGCGTTGACCCGCGGGCTTCCTCCGGACCCGGAGGTGGAGCATGAATGGCTTCAACTTCAGCGAGCGTGTGCGCCACACGCTGCAGTCCGCGCGCCTGGAGGCGATCGAGCTCGCACACGAGTACGTCGGCACGGAGCATCTCCTCCTCGCACTTCTGAAAGATCAGGGTGGTGTGGCCGCCGTGGTTCTCAAGGAGGCGGGCGTGGAGGGCGATGCGATGCGCGCCACGGTCCTTGGCTTCGTGAAGCGCGGCAGCGCTCCCATCTCACCCGAGCGGGACCTCCCATATACGAGCCGCGCGAAGAAGGTCCTGGAGCTGTCGATGATGCACGCGCGCGACCTGACGCACGGGTATGTTGGTACGGAGCACCTGCTCCTCGGCCTGATCGCCGAAGAGAAGGGGATCGCGGCGCAGACGCTTCGGAATGCCGGTCTCACACTCGACGAGACCCGCGCGCAGGTCGCACGCCTCCTCGGCACGCCACTCCCGCCCAGGCGGGATGCTCCCCCGGAGGGCAGCACAGCCACGGTTCGGGCGCTGGGCGTCTCGTACCTGGTGATGGTGGAGTTCCCCGACGGCCGCATCGCCGCGCGCCGCTTCACGCGCCCGGCGGACGCGGTGGCGTTCCTGCAGGAGTTCGACGGTGGGTGAGTGGATCGCCCGCCACCACACTGCGCAACCAGCTCCAGCCCTTGGCAACCCGCAACCAGCCCGGCGTTCACCTCCCGCCTCCTACGCTCCGCCGTTCAGGAACCGCTCCAGAAACTCCGTGAGCCGCTCCACGTCCGCTCCCACGCTTCCCAGTCCGAACGACACCCGGATCGCGCCCACCGGCACGTCGTCGCCGAGACAACGGGCGAATCGCGGGATCGTGAAGTCCCCGCCGAGGGCGTCGAGACACCGCCGCGTTCCCGCGTCGGGAAAGTCGAACGCCGCCTCGGCGCATCCCGGATTGCAGAAACAACCGCCGCGCACTGCAATCCCCGCCGCGCGCGCGGATGCCTCGACCAGCCAGTACGGTATCACGCGCCCGCGCGGGTCGCGCAGCGTGAGCGCGATCGTCGCGCCGCGCGCCTCTGCGGTCCGGGGGCCGTGCACGGCCACCAGGGGGACGCCTGTCCGGTGTACGAGAACCTGCAGGGCCCGGAGGGTGTCGCTCGTCAGGCATCGGACATGCCGCGCGAGTCGGTCGCGCCCGGCCGCCAGCAGGGCGTCGAGCGCCGGTGCCACGGCGCCTGCGGAGAGATAGGGAAGGGTGCCGTCCTCGAAGGCCGCCTCCGCGTCGGCGAGGCAATGACGTCCGTGCTGCACCGACGCCCACCGGACCGTACCGCCCGCGAACCAGGGGCGCCGCAGCTCCGCCAGGGCGTCGCGGCGCGCCACGAGCGCGCCGATCCCGGCCGGGTATCCGGTCATCTTGTACAGAGACAACGCCACGAAGTCGGGCCGAACCTGATCGAGCCGGAGGTCCGCGGTCGGCACATATGACGCGGCGTCCAGCAGCACGCGCCAGCCGCGCGCCCGTGCTTCCGGGATCAGGGCCAGCGGGTGGCGCACGCCCGAGAAGTTGGACTGGGCCGCGTAGGCGAAGAGCGACGGTGCGCGGAGCACGGGGTCGAGGACCGCCTCGGGACGCACGAGTCGCAGTTCCTCGTCCACCGGGATCGTCGTGATGGTCGCGCCCGCGGCGCGCGCGTACTCCCGGATCCCGTTCACGGAGTTGTGATTGTCGGCCGCGAGCGCCAGCGTGCTCCCCGTGCCGAACGGAAAGGACTCCGCCACGAGGCGGCAGGCACCGGTGGCGTTAGGCGTGAGGATGGCGACGTACTCGTCGGACGCGGCGCGCAGGAACGCCAGCACCGCGCGGCGGGCGGCGTTGACGTCTTCAGTGCTGGCGCGCGAGGGCCCGTGCTCGCTGTGGGGATTCCCGAGCAGGCACGTGGCGAGGCGCGCGGCGTCGCACCGCACGAGTGATTCGGGGTAGAGCGCGGCGCCCGTGTAATCGAGATACGTGACCCCGGCCCGCTCCACGCGACCCAGCTCGCGTTGCCGCCAGTCGGTGAACCACGCGTCATCGGTCGCCGGGGCAGGCGGGGCGCCGGCCCCCGCCCGGTTGGCGCTCAGCACGTGTTGCGCCGTCGCGGCCGCGGAGCGACGCGCGCCGGTGCCGGAGTGTCGGCGACGGGCATCAGGCGCGGCCGGCCGCCGAACCAGAGCGCGAGTGCTCTGGCGCGGCGGAATCGGGTCTGGGCACTGTCGTCCGGCGTCGTTGGCGGCACTGGCGACAGCACCTCATCCTCCCATCCGGCCAGCCCGTCCTCGAGCACGCGCGCCGTCGCCACGCCGCGTGCGCGCAGCAGTACCCACGCCTGCGCCGCGTGCGCGCCACCGTCGCTGTACAACACGATGTCCTCCCCGCGTGCGACCGGAAGAAGGGGAATGCTGTCGAGCGGGACGATGCGCGCTCCGGGGATCCGGTACGTCCCCGCCTCGACGCCGTCGCGCACGTCGATGACCCGCAACCCGTCGCGCCCCTCCCGGATCCACTCCGCCAGCTCGAGGGCGTGAACATGGTCCGCCTCGCGACGGATCTCTCCGGCGATCGCGGCCAGGCGCTCCGGCGAGACGGACGGCTGCGCGTCGGTCAGCGCGAACGCGACGGCGAGCGTGAGCGCGACCGCTTCGACCGTCCTGGGACGCCACCACCGCGGCACGGCGGCGGGAATCGATTCCCGCCGGCGGGCGATCATGGCCGCGACCACACCGGCCACCGTCACCAGCAGGACGACGGCTCCGAGCGGGATCCCCAGATCGTCAGGCAGGCGTGCCCCCTCGCGCGGCACCGGCGCGGCCACCCCGCCCACCGCGGGCCACACCGCCGGTGTGAGCGCGGTTCCCATGAACATCCCGGCGACGGCGGCCAGGCCGTCCCTGCGCCCGCTCGACGCCGCGACGCACGCCGTGCCGGGACAGAGCGCCGCGAGCGCGAAGCCCCCGCCGAACAACACGGCACCGAGCGCCTGCGCGCCGATGTCCGTCGGCGGGATCGCGATGCGGGCGGGATCGATCCATCCGGCGGCGCTTCCCCACGCCAGCCCCAGCATCGCCGTCACGATCGCGCCGAACATCACCCGGACGACGGTGAAGTCGTGCCCCGTGAGCTGGCCCGCGATCACCCGCGGATCGCCGAGTCCGGCGCGTTCCAGCACGACGCCGAACGCGACACCGATCGGAATCGCGGTCGCCGCGACCGGGAGCGACTCGAGCGCCATCACGGCCTCGCCAGCGCGGGATCGCGTGCGAGCGCGGTCACGAGGAACGCCGTCCCGAACGCGATCGGAATGAAGATCCACGCGCCGGTCGCGAGGAGCGCCCCGCCGGAGAGCGCGAGGCCGCTGGTGCAGCCGTAGGCGAGGCGCGCCCCGACACCCATCAGGGCGCCCCCCGCGAGCGCGCGCAGCAGGCGCGCGCCCGACGCATTGCCGCTGCCGCGTCGGAGTCGCCCCGCCTGCCAGGCCGACCACGCCGCGCCGAGGCAGAGCCCCACCAGCTGAAGCACGATCCAGTCATCGATGAGCGCCACGCCGGACGGAATGCGATCCGCCAGTGCCGGATCCGCCGCCGTGGCCGCAGGCGCGACGGCGTCGAGCGTTCGGCCCGCGGCGGCGGCGAAGGCACCGGAGGCCCCGATACCCCGGCCCGCCACCACGAACGAGGCGAGCAGCACGATGCCTAACGCCATCCCGGCACCGGTGGGATCGAGCCAGCGGCGCGGCGCGCGTGTCATCGCGCCGCCCTCGTTCCCTGGCGCGGCTTCGGCGCCTTCGCGTTCTCGAGCGGCAGTCCGCGACGTTCCCAGTCGTCCATGGAGCCGTCATAGAGCTTCACCGGATGGCCCAGCAGCCGCGCCGCGAGGACGACCACCGTTGCCTGTTGTCCGACGTGGCAGTAGGCCACGACAGTGTCTCCGGCCTGCACACCGGCGGCACGAAAGCGCTCGCGCAACGCGTCGAGCGGGAGCATCCGCACCGCGTCGTCGGCCAGCGAATTGAAGGGGAGATTCACGGCGCCGGGCAGGTGTCCGGCCCGGTGGTTGTCCATCCCGGGTCCCTCGTAGAACACCGGGGCCCGCGCGTCGATGACCGTCACGTCCGGCGCGCGGAGCCGTGCCTGCACCCAGGCGTGGTCCGCGAGCACGGAGCGATCGAGCGGTCGTGTCAGCCGCCCCGGTTGCGCCGCCGGGGGGGCCGCCTTCGTGAGCGGAAGCCCCGCGCGCGACCACTCGCGTGTGCCGCCATCGAGCAGTCGCGTCTGCGCGCCGAGTCCGGCGATCTGGAGCGTCCAGATCACGCGCGTCGCCGGAGAGTGCCAGTCCTGGCCGAACGTCACCACGACTCGGCTGTCATCGCCGATGCCATATCGCTGGAGGCGCGCGCGCAGGGCGTCCTCGTCAGGCAGCTCCAGGGAGAGGGGGTTCTCCTGGCGCGACGCGGCCACGTCCATGAGCTGGACAAATCGCGCCCCCTCGATGTGTCCGGCGTCGTAGTCCTCCCTCGGCCCGACGTGCAGCAGCACCAGCCCGGGGTCCTTCAGCTCGGGGGCGAGCTGCTGCGGCGAGACCAGGAGCGCAGGGGCCGCGGGTGCCTGGGCCGGGGCGGCGGCAGTCTCCAGGGTGAGTGGCGCGACCGCGCCGATGAGCGCCAGGGACGCAGCGCGGCGGACGAGCGTGAGCATCGGGGCCCTCCGTGTGGGTGACGTCGCGCGGGACGTCGCGCGGTCCGGACAGGATGCCGCGGCGCGGCGGCGAGATGGTGGAGAGCGGGTGCGCGAGTTGTGCGGGACTCATGTGGGACGGAGCGGCGCTCGTCTCAGCGCTCGAGGCGATACCCCACCTTGAACACCGTCACGATGTGCCGCGGACGGTCGACGTCGACCTCGAGCTTGCGCCGCAACTCGGCGACGTGCGAATCGACGGTGCGCGACAGCACGAGCGGGCCGTACCCCCAGACTTCGCGGAGGAGCTCGACGCGTGAGGCCACGCGACCCTCGCGCCGCGCGAGCGCGAGGAGGAGATCGAACGCCTTCGGGGACAACGTGACCGGCATCCCGCCGCGCGTGACCGCGCGCGCGGCGGGATCCACGGTCACCTCGCCGAACGTCAGCAGCCCGGCGCCGCCGCTCGCGGTGACCCGCGTCCCGCGTCGCAACAGTGCGTGCACGCGCTCCAGGAGCTCGACGAGGCTGAAGGGCTTCGTGACGTACTGATCGGCATCCAGCCGGAAGCCACGGATCTTGTCCTGCTCTTCCCCCCGGGCCGAGAGAATGAGCACCGGTATCTCGCGGGCATGCCCGCGGATCCCGCGCAGGACCTCGAAGCCGTCCATTCCCGGCAGCATGAGGTCGAGGATGACCAGATCGGGAACCCACGAGCGCACGAGGCCAAGCACCTCGCGTCCATCCTCGACCGTGCGGACATCGAGCCCCTCGATGCGGAGATTGTGCGCGAGCAGCGCCGCGAGGTCGCGCTGGTCTTCCACCACGAGCACGCGCGGCATCAGTGTCCCAGGTTCGGGAGATCGATCACGAAGCGGGCCCCGCCCCCCGGCCCACCTTCCACCCACGCGCGTCCCTCGTGCTCCTCGACGATCTCGCGCACGATCGTGAGACCGATGCCGCTCCCGCCCGCCGCGCGTTGCCGCGCCACGCTGCCGCGCTCGAAGGGGCGCCAGATGCGGTCCCGTTCCGCATCGGGCACTCCCGGTCCCGTGTCCGTCACCGAGATCAGCGCCCCGCCGCCGGGGCGCCGGCGTACCTCCACCGACACGACGGAATGATCCCGGCCGTACTTCACCGCGTTGTCGAGCAGGTTGAGCAGCACCTGGCGCAGAGCACCGTGTTGCAGATCGATCTCGGTCCCCTCGTCACCCGCGACGTCGATCCGGATGCCGCGCGGCGCCGCCAGCGGAGCAAACTCCGTGGCGACCGCGCGGGCCTCGCGGGCGGCGTCGACGCGGACACGGGGCGCGTCGTCGGGCCTTGGGCCGCGGGTGAAGCGGAGCACCCCCTCCACCAGGTGCTGGAGCCGCAGGACCTCGCGGTCGGCCGTTCCCAGCGCCTGCTCCCGCGTGCCCGCGTCCGTGGCGCGGCCGAGCCTGAGCGTGTCGAGAACGAGCCGCACCTGCGACAGCGGAGTACGCAGCTCGTGCGACACGTTGGCGACGAAGGTCGCGCGCTCGCCTGCGAAGCGTGCCTCCCGTCGGAGCTGCGAGGCCGCGAGCAGCGAGAGCCCAACGGCCAGCACGAGGATCGCGAGCAGGAGCGGCACGCGAGACCGCGGGACGCCGCCGATGAGCAGCGCCTGCGCCAGCTCCGGGCGCAGCTGCGCCCGGATCCGGAGCCCGCCGTACGAGGCGGGGATGACCGACTGGGCGTCGAGCTCCCAGCGGGTGTTCGAGCGTGATGAGAAGAGGGGGCTCCCCAGTGCATCGGAGACCTCGATGTCGACGAGCTCCCGGTTCGCCCGGCCGGAGACGAGCGACGGGGGCAGCAATGGACTCGTGGCGAGCACACCGCGGAGCAGGGAGTCGAGCGCCCTCGGGGCATACTCGACCCCGTACACGATGGTGTCACCGCGATAGGTGGGCATGTCGCGGATCGCGAAGATGCGCGGGGTGGATCCCTGCCGGGTGACGACGACGTTGTAGCCCCAGTCCGATCGCGGCGCGCGCGCGACCTTCGTGAGCAGGCCGTTGATCCAGCGCGCCTCGTCAGGTGGATAGACCCGGACGGATACCCGTGGCGGCGCGTCGTCGAGGGGCCCGGCGAGCCAGCCGCGGCTCCCGGGCGCAGCCAGGTTGACCCCGACGCCCAGGGTGTCGGTTCCGAGGGCGAAGCCGAGGAAGTTCGCCGGGAGCGGACCGTACCGCGGGACGTGGCACGCGCACTCGGGATCCTCGCGCAGGTAATGCCCCAGGACCTGCGCGCTGGGCACGTCGCCCCGGTGCAGACCGTCGCCGTGGTTGACCGGCCCCAACAGCTCGCCGACCGCCTCGCGGAGGCGCGTCGTCAGGTGCTGTCCGTACACGAAGGACGCGAAATCGGCGTAATCCTGCAACGCGTGCTCGGCGACCTGCTGGCTCGATCGTGCCGCCCGGAACGCCTCAGCCAGGATCAGCACCACGCAGGCGAGCCCCCCCACCAGGAGGATCTGGAGCCACGCCGTGGTCAGGCGAACGCGCGCGGGACGGGCCATCCCCCGAAAGCTGCGGTCCGGCCGCGGCGCCGTGGAGGGGCCAGTTGTGCAGAATCCGTCGAGAAACGCGGCGGCACCGATCCGGGGCGCCGCGGCTCAGAAGCGTGGATTCACGACATTGTTGAAGATCGACCCGAAGGTGTAGCTGAAGCCGAGCCGCGCGTTGTACTCGAAGCCCGTGAGCAGCTCGCGCCGCCGCAGCAGCACGTCCAGCGGATCGCCGCCGCCCCGGCGCAGGTTGATCTGGTCTTGGATCCAGCGGTACTCGCCGCCGAAGTTCACGTTGAAGCCGCGGAAGAGCCGGACGCTGATCTCGCCTTCGACCTCCGAATTCCGCTTCGAGGGATCGGTGAGGTAATTCTGGTGGCGCGCCTGGAAGCTGGTCGAGCCCCACGGTTGGCGGACCGAGTAATTGAGCGAGACGTAGTGCACCGGCAGGGTCTCGCTGATCCGGTCGAAGATGGTGGTGTCCTGATAGAAGAAGGTTTCGTAGCCCATGCCGTACTGCATGGTGAGCTCGCGCCGCGTCGATTCGACATAGGGGAAGATGTTGTACTCGACCGCCGGCGTGATCTGCACGCTCAGCCGCTGGTTGCTGAAGGTGTTGGAGCCGAGGTTGCTCTGGAAGCCGAGGGACCAGTTGCCGTTGATGCTCTTGACGAACAGCATGTCGAGTGACCAGTTGCGCCGCAGCGTCTCGAATGCGGTCTCGTCGACCACGCGACCGAGCGAATCGTACTCGATGTCCACCACACGCTCGTCGTCGTACGAGATCTCGAACTGGACGTCCGACTTCCAGGCATCGGTGGTGCGGTTCGCGCCGAATCCCGCCTCGAGCTGGCGGTTCCGATAGTTGCGCTCTCCGTCGAGGTCGCCACTGAGGTCAAACTCGAAGACCCAGGCTCGCCAGGGATCGCTGGCCGGGGTCATCTGCGCGGGCGTCTCGGCCACGATGTCGAGCTCCTGGGCGACGCGCAGCGTGGCGGCGGCCGGGGTCTGTGCGACGAATCGGACCAGCCCCAGGGCGAGGGTGCGCGTCAGGCCGCGCCGGCGCTCGTCGGAGGTCATGGTGGGGTTGGTCGAGTAGCGGAGCGTGTCGCCACGGCCGGCCTGGGCGCGCTGCCCGAGGAAGGCGAGGGTGTAGGCGTCACCGCCGGCGCCGGCGTCTTCGGACGTGATCAGCACGTGCACGTCGGCCGCGAGCCGCTCCCGCAGCCAGTTCACGAAGGCGACCTCGGTACGGATGTAGTCGGAATCGCAGTGGGCGCGGCAGTCGAGATACACACCGAGCTGGCTGGCGCCGCCTGGCGGGGCTTCCTGGGCGCGGGCCGGGAGGAGCGGCAGGGCGGTCGCGGCGCTGATCGCGAGCAGGGAGGCGAGACGCATCGTCATCCTCGGGCGAGCGGGCCGACACGGGCCGGTCGAAGTACGGGAATCGTCGTAGATCATGCGCCAATATTGACCGCGGGCCGCGAGCCGGCAAGCGCCCCGGGCCGGTTGACCGGCGCGCGGCCCCGGCGCCATATTCGCAGGGCGCGCGCGTTTGCCCGGAGATCCGCATGTCTCGTTATGCACCTGTGCCCACGAACGCCGAGCTGCTGCTGCTGCGCATCCTCTGGCGGCGGGGTCCCCAGACGGTGCGCGAGGTGCACCGTGCCGTGCGCCGCGAGCGCGACATCGGCTACACCACGGTGCTCAAGACCCTGCAGGTCATGGCCGAGAAGGGCCTCGTGACCCGCGACGAGTCCGCCCGGTCGCACGTCTACGCCGCGGCCCTCGGCGAGGCCACCGTCAAGCGGCGTGCCGTGAAGGACCTGCTCGTGCGCGTCTTCGATGGATCCGCGGAGGGACTCGTCATGCAGGCCCTCTCCTCCCGCCGCGCGAGCGCGGAAGAGCTCGCCCGGCTGCGGGCACTCATCGATGAATTGCGGCGGCGCGCGCGATGACGCTCCACTCCGTCGGGTGGGCCCTGGTCCACTCCGCGTGGCAAGCCGCCGCACTCGCCGCGCTCCTCGCCCTCTTCCTGGCCTTCGCCCGCCGGATCCGGCCCGGGGTGCGCTACGCCGTCGCGCTGGCGACACTCGTCGCCACGCTGCTCCTCCCCGTCGGCACGGTCCTGTGGCTCGGTCCGCTCTCGCCCGACGAATCCGCACGCGGCGGCGTCCGTCGCATGGAGGGAGCGGCGAGCGGCGTGCTCGCCACCCGTCTCTCGCAACCGGAGGTGCTGGTCGGTGCGCTGGAGCG
Source organism: Gemmatimonadaceae bacterium (assembly GCA_035454665.1). GTDB lineage: Bacteria > Gemmatimonadota > Gemmatimonadetes > Gemmatimonadales > Gemmatimonadaceae > DATIGO01. The sequence goes on from DATIGO010000239.1 coordinate 16,310, forward strand.
CCCGGGCGCCTCCGCGGGAGCGACCGTGGAGCGTGGACCCCTCGGCCCGCGGCTGCGCGCCGAGGTCGAAGCGGCACTCCCGGCAATCGTTCTCCTCTGGGCCACCGGGCTCCTGATCTCCGCCGTCAGGCTCGGCGGCGGACTCCTCACCGTGCGTCGCCTCGTGCACCGCGGGTCGGTGCCACCGTCCGCCGCGCTCGGCGCCCTCGCAGATCGTCTCGCCGCGCGCCTGCGGATCCGCGGTGTCAGGATCCGCGAGAGCGCGAGTGTTCACGTGCCGATGGTGATCGGCTGGGCGCGCCCGCTGATCCTGGTCCCCGCCGCTCTCGTCACCGGGCTCACCCCGGCGGAGCTCGAGGCCCTCGTGGCGCACGAGCTGGCCCACGTGCGGCGCTACGACATCCTCGCGAATCTGCTGCAGCGCGCCATCGAAACGGTCTTCTTCTTTCACCCCGCCGTCTGGTGGATCTCCGCGCGCGTGCGCGAAGAGCGTGAGAACTGCTGCGACGATCTGGCCGTGGCGGTCTGCGGCGGGGATGCCGCGACGTACGCGTCGGCGCTCCTGGCGCTGGAGGAGCTCCGGTACCCTCAATTCGCCACGGCCCTCGCGGCTTCGGGTGCGCCGCTGCTGCGGCGCGTGCAGCGCCTGGTCGACGGCCGAGCAGGCCGCGTGGAGCTCGGCGTCCCCTGGACCATCGGGTCGCTGGGCCTCCTCGCTCTCTTCATCAGCGCGGAGTCGGCGATCGGCGAGCGGAATCGTCAGGCGCACGTGACCGCCGCGCCGCGTCCCACGTCGTCACCGCCCACTGCTGCCGACACCGCCACCCCCGCGCGAATTCCGGTGCGACCGGCCGGCGCGGCGTGGCGCACGATTGACGGGTCGACGCTGCCCGTCCGCTGGCAGCAGGCATTACGCGCCGGCGCGCGTGAGGGGGCCGCGTTCTGGGTGGGATATGCCATCGCGCCCCCGCGTGACGCACGATACCGCGTGCATTTCGACGATTCGGTGTCCATCCGCGTCGGCGGCGATCGCGAGCGAGGGCGTGTGATGTGGCGTGCCGACCGCACGGCGGACGTGCAGGTGCCGGGGGATCCGCTGCCACCTCTGCCGGGACTCGCGGACTCGACGGCCGTGGTGATCCTCGCTGGATACGAGCCCGGTCTCGAGGGACTTCCGCGCCTGACGCGCATGCACGTCGCGAGTGCCGGACTGCCGGCCCGGCTGGGAGCGCGGCCCGTTTTCTGGCTGGGCGGCGCAGCCGATGCGGAGAGCATCGGTCTGCTGCGAGAGCTGTTCGTCGGTGCCCCGAAGGCCAGGCAGCGTGATCTCGTGGCCACCGTGGGCGTCCACGCAGATGCGCGCGCCGCCGTCGACGTGCTCGGCTCGTGGCTCGGCGATGGCCATCGTGAGAGCGTGCGAGAGGAAGCGGCGCGCTGGCTGGGCTGCCATCCGACGCCGGAGGCGCTGGCGGCCCTCGCCATGACCGCGCGCACCGTGAGGGACGACGACATTGTGGAACAGGCGATCGAGGCGCTGAGTGAGCTGAGAATCGACGCGGCCACGGATACGCTGGTGTCGCGCGCGCGCCAGCCGGGCTCCGGCGAACGGCGCGAGGCCGCGGTCGCAGGACTCGGCTCACGCGGACCACGCGCGGTGCCACACCTGCTGGCACTGGCGTCCGAACCGGGTGATCCGGAGTTGCAGGAGGAAGCCGTCGCCGCCCTCGCGCGCGCGGCCGCCGACACTTCGCTCCATCTCGTCGCCCAGGTCGCACTACGCCACGAGCACGCACCGGTGCG
>DATIGO010000240.1:0-19403 GCA_035454665.1 Gemmatimonadaceae bacterium
GCCGACGGGCTCGCCGCCTGACCCAGCGCTTCCACCGCATGCAGGCGGAAGATCGTCGACTTCCGCAGCAGCAGGCCCCCGGGCTCCACGGCGCGCGCGAGCCGCGCGACCGACTCCTCCGTGGGCATCATGCCGAGCGACGCGATGATCGCGGACTGCACGTCGGGATCCTGCTCGCGGTCCAGCGCCTCGACCAGCCACGGCACGGCTCGCGGATTCCGGATCGCGCCCAGGCCGAGCACGACCTGGAGCCGGACGTCCGGTGAGGCGTCCTGCACCGCCTGCAGCAGTCCCAGCACCGCGCGCTGCGTCCCGAAGCGCGACAGCGACCCGGCCGCGGCACGCCGCACGCGCGGCTCCCGATGGCTGAGAAGCTCCGCCAGCCGGATGTCCGCGTCCGGCGGCGCGAGCTCCCCGAGCAGCTCCGCGGCATTCCGTACGACGTACCAGCGTGAGTCGCCCAGCAGATGCAGCAGGGCCGGCACCGCCGCGGGACAATGCGACAGCGCGGTACGATAGGCGCGGCGCTCGGCCGTGTGCTCGGCGTTGATGAGCAGATCGATCAGCGCGTCCGCACCGGACTCGCCGGATCGCGCGAGCAGCTGCGTCAGCATCTCGCGCATCTCCCGGCGGCGCGGGAGCAGCCTGGCGAGGCCCTGCATCAGCACGGGCTTCTCGAGGCGGCGGATGCTGGCGAGGCAGGCGCGCCGGAGATCGCCCTCGGGCGAGCGCGCGTGTCGCTGATGCAGTCGCCAGAGCACCTCGGCCAGGTCCACCCAGAGTCCCTGCTTCGCGCGCTCCTCGGCTTCGCGGGCGGCGTCCTCGATCAGGCGCGCGGCGCCGGGCTCGGCGTCGAGGCGCGCCAGCAGCTCGGCCAGCCCCTTGGCGGGAGGGGCGTGCGGCGTGATCTGCGCGTGCATCATGCTCAACGTGTCGTCCCGCACGCCGCCGCGCTCCGATCTCGTCTTCGACGGAGTACCCGTTCCCGCGCCGGGGATTCCCGCGGGCGGGGTGAACCCGCGCGAGACAGCGGGGATCGCGGGTGCGCCTGCCGGGGTACGGGCCGGCCCAGGGAGGACCGTACGCAGGTGCGTGGGCGTGGCCGTGCGCACGAAACCCATGGGGCCGATGTGCACCGCGACATCCGTGGGTCCGAGCCTCACGACCATCGCATCGAACGCCGCCCCGTCGTCCCCCGACACCGCCGGCTTCGCGAACAAGCGCGCCAGGCCCAGCACATCCCCCGGCGATACCGACTGCTCGAACTCTACCGTACGCACTGAATGCGCCGACATGCGGACGGAGAGCTCGCTCAGCCAGATGATGTTGTCGCTGAACGCCACGTGGTGAAAGGCGTTGGCGACGGTGAAGGAGATGTCCTGCAGCCCCACGACGTGCCGCGATTGCGCCAGCTCCTCCATCGCGCGCCTGAGGACGTCCTTCTGCTCGTCAGCCTGCGCCTCACGATGGATGAGCAGCCAGACCAGATGGGCGAAGTGCTGATGAAAGGGGGGAAGGCTGTCCATGAGATCCGGGGGTAAAGCGTGTTGGTCTCGTGAGATGAGACGCGCCAGCCAACGCTGCCGAAACCGCTGGCCCCGCACACGACGCGCCCGCGGCCAGCAGCCGCTACACGCACCCTCCGCACATGTGTAACCTTCGGCACATCGAAGTCTTCCCGCGCCGACTCTCAGGACCCTTCTATGTTCCTCCGCCACCTCGCGATAGGGCTCGCGCTCGCGTCCCACGCGGCCGCCTGCCGGCCAGCCGACCCGCTGATGCAACGACCCGCCGTCCCCGACACGTCGCTGGTCGGGCGGGACATCCGGGTGCTCGCAGCGGACAGCCTCGAGGGGCGGCGCACGGGTACGGCGGGCAATGACAGCGCGGCCGCGTTCATCGCACGCCGCCTCGCCGCGCTGCGGGCGGAACATGTGATCTCCGACACGCTGTCGTGCCGTGGCACGAACGGCGTGAACGGAGCGCGCCGCAACTGCGCGGCGACGCACCTGCAGGCGTTCGTCGCGCGGCCGGCCGCGGCGGCGCATGGCGGGATTCCCGCGGCGCTCCCCACGCACAATGTCGTGGGGCTCATCCGGGGGTCCGATCCCGCGCTCCGCGGGCAGTACGTGGTCCTGGGCGCGCACTTCGACCATCTCGGACGCTCGACCTTCGGCGCGCTCGATCCGGACAAGGGAGAGGAGATCCGCAACGGTGCCGACGACAACGCGTCGGGCACCGCGGCGGTCCTCGAGCTGGCACGCCTGCTGTCGCGCCAGCCACCGCGGCGTTCGGTCCTGGTGGTGCTCTTCAGCGGCGAGGAGCTCGGGCTCCTGGGTTCGCAGTACTTCGTCGAGCACGCGCCCGTGCCCCTCGACTCCGTGCAGGCGATGCTCAACTTCGACATGGTCGGGCGCCTCCGCGACGACAAGCTGATCGTTTACGGCGTGGCCACGGCAACGGAGCTGCCGGAGGTCCTGCGCGCCGCCAACCTGACACCGCCGCTCCGGATCTCCGCGGTGGGCGACGGCTTCGGTCCCTCGGATCACAGTTCCTTCTTCGCCAAGAACATCCCCGTGCTGCATTTCTTCACCGACGTGCACGAGGACTATCATCGCGCCTCCGACGAAGCGCACACGATCAACCTCGAGGGCGTGACACGCGTGGTGGCGTTCGCCGAGCGGATCACGAGGGACCTCGCGGACCGCCCGGCGCGCCTGACGTTCGTGGCGGCGCCGGTGACGGCGCGGGCGGGCCCGTCCCGCAGCGGGTCCCAGGCCTGGCTCGGCACGATTCCCGACATGGCGGCGAGCGAAACGAGGGGGCTGCGCATCACGGGGGTGCGTCCCGGCTCGCCCGCCGATTCCGCCGGGCTCGCCGCCGGCGACATCATCGTGGAACTCGGGGGCGCCGCGGTGACCGACCTGTACACGTACACGGACGCGCTGTACGCGAACCAGCCCGGGGATCGGGTGGCGATCGTTTACCAGCGGGGCGCGCGGCGGGACACGGTGCGCGTCACGCTCGGCCGCCGGGGCGGCTGACGCGGCTGGGGCGCGCATGGCCCTCCCCCTCTGGTCGAGCGCGCGGTACACGATCCCGCTGCCGGCGGGCCACCGCTTTCCGATCGCGAAGTACGCGCGACTCCGGCAGCGCGTCGTGGAGGAGGGACTCGTCAGGCAGGACGCGATCCGGGAACCGGCGCGCGCATCGCGCGAGGCGCTCCTGCGCGCGCACGATGCCGGCTATGTGGAGTCCTTCCAGGCGGGACGCCTGTCGCCCGGGGCGGTGCGGCGGCTCGGGCTGCCCTGGTCGCCCGCGCTGGTGGAGCGGGCGTGGCGCGCAGTCGGCGGTACCTGTGAAGCCGCGGAGGCGGCGCTCTCGTCAGGCATCGCCATGAACCTGGCAGGCGGTACACACCACGCGTTCCGGGACCGCGGCGAGGGCTTTTGCGTCTTCAACGACGTCGCCGTGGCGCTGCTCGCGCTCCTCGCCGCGGCTCGCATCCGTCGCGCGGCCGTGATCGACCTCGACGTGCACCAAGGAAACGGCACGCACGCGATCTTCGCGCACGACGAGCGCGTCTTCACGTTCAGCATGCACGGCCGCCGCAACTATCCGTTCCATCGCGTGCCGGGCGCGTTCGACGTCGAGCTCGAGGACGGCACGGGCGACGCGGAGTACCTCACCCGCCTCGCGGCGGCGCTCCCCCGCGTGCTCGCGCAGGCCCAGCCCGATCTCGTGATGTATCTCGCCGGCGCCGACCCCCACGAGGGCGATCGCCTGGGCCGGCTCCGCCTCACGTTCGACGGCCTTGCGCGCCGCGACGCGATGGTGCTCGAGGCCTGTCGCGAAGTGGGCATCCCGGTGGCCATCACCATAGCCGGCGGCTACGGCCACGAGATCGAGACCACGGTCGAGGCGCACCTGCGAACCGTGCGCGTGGCGCGGGATTTCGCGTAGGGAATCGGAGAATCGGCGGGGATCAATCAGCAACCAGCAACCAGCAACCGGCGACCAGCCCTCAGTACCGCGTAATCCCCAATCCCAGCACCTGAAGGTCGAGATTATGGCTCGCCCGGAGCCCGTAGATCCCGTCCGTCGAGACCAGCTTCCCGGGCCCGATCATGTCTTCCCGCGCCGCGCCGAACATCTCCTTGCCGTTGATCGTGCACCCCACACGTCCCCCTCGCACCCACATCTCGATCTCGTCGGTGGCGCCACCCGCGCCCATGCGACTGATCGCCGGATCGGCCGTCTTCCCCAGAAGCGTGTGCGTCTCCGAACCCGCCCGGTGACGTACCATCGCGCTCCCCGTCCCGAAGACCACGCAGTACAGGTAGTTCTGGTTGCCGTCGCTCAGATCCGAGCCACCGATGAACAGGCCGTATGACTCTTCGTGCGTGGAACGACTCGCGGGCGTTTTCGTGAAGCGCGCCTTCACGCTGTACTCGCCCGTGGCGCGATTTGCCGGATGCCAGAGAATCGCGTGGGGTCCACCCGTGAGGTGGAACCCGCCATCCATCTCGACGAAGCGCACCTGTTCGATGCGCTGGCCACGGTCCGGCATGTCCACCCGCCCGGTCCAGCCGCGGACGGCGATGCCGCCGGCAACCCTGGCGTCGGGATCCACTCCACGCTGCGCCCAGGCCGCTTCAGGGGCCGGCGTCAATCCGGCCAGGATGGCTACGGCGAGAAACGAAACCGCGCCTTTCAGCATGTGAGCCTCCTGGTGCTGACTCCACACGTGAAGTCCACGCGCCGCCACGACGCGCAGGACGGCGACCGTACTGCCACGCCGCACAATAGGGCGCGAGTACGGCCGAGGCCAGCACCGCTGGCCTGTTTCCCCCTCGGGACACGCCGGCCGCATCGAGGAACCTTCCTCTCCTCCGCGTCGCGGCGCAGCTTTGCCGGGGGATCTCATTCCCCCCCCGCAGCCAGCCACACCGATCCATCCCGCTGACATGCCCACGCGACTCCGGCCCCGGGCCGACGGCCAGACGCGGACCACGGCGACGCCGCTGTATTGGGCGGCCTATGGTCCCGAGCAGGCAGAGCGTGCGCTGGTGCTGCATGGGGGCCCGGGAGCTCACCACGACTACCTGCTACCGCAGTTCCTGCGGCTCGCCACGCAGCACGAGCTCCTGTTCTATGATCAGCGCGGCGGCGGCAGGTCGCGCGGCGACGGGCAGCAGCCGCCCGTCACCTGGCAGTCGCACGTCGACGACCTGGCGCGGGTGGCTCGCGAGTTCCACCTCGAGCCGCTCACGCTGATCGCGTTCTCCTGGGGCGGGCTGCTGGCACTGCTCTACGCCCTCGAGGCCCAACGCCACCCGACGTACGTGAAACCGGCGCGACTGGTGCTCATCGATCCCGCCCCACTCTCGCGGCCCTTCCGGCACGCCTTCGAGGACGAGTTCAACCGTCGCCAGCGCAGCGAGGCACTGCGCGAGATGCGCGAGGAGCTCGCCGACTCCGGGCTCCGGGAACGTGATCCGGAGGCGTACCGGAAACGCGCCTTCGAGCTGAGCGTGGCGGGGTACTTCGCGCGTCCCGAGGCGGCCCGCGCGCTCACGCCGTTCCGCGTAACCGCGCGCGTGCAGGACTCGGTGTGGGAGAGTCTGGGGGACTACGACCTCGTGGCGCAGCTCGGTACGCTGCACGTGCCGACATTCTTCATCCACGGCCGGGCGGATCCGATCCCGCTCGATTCGACCGAGCTCGCGGCGCGTGCCATGCGCGCCCGGTTGCTCGTCCTCGAAGCGAGCGGTCACGTCCCGTACGTCGAACAGCCCGATGCGCTCTTTTCGGCGATCGAGCAGTTCCTGCAGGAGACGGCGCCGGGACGCACGTGACCGCGCGTTCGCGAGGCGGGCACGCGCCACCAGAGCCATCCCGGGCATCCCCATGGGGAACACGAACCACGAGGAGCTGTTCGTCGGTACCGCCGAGATCGACGGGCGGTCGCTGGCGGTCACGGTGGCCGTCACCTTCGACGACGTCGAGCACGTGGGGCACCTCTGGTTCCGCGATTCGGAGTGGGATGAGGACGAAGGCGTGCGCGATCACGGCGCGCTGCCCGGGCGCTCTCCGCACGAGATCCTCTCCCTGGCGCAGGGCCTCTCCCTGCACGATCTCGCCCTCCGCTATCGCCGCGCGCAGGCGGAGCGGCGCCGCTTTCACGGACTGCGGCGCCTGACGCAGGACGTGCTCGCCCAGATCCGCTATCTCAACCGCGTGGCCACGTCGATGCGCGCGGGCCTCCTCGACATCGATGAGGCCGCGGCGGAGATCGCGAGCACGGAGCAGCGACTGTACGACATGGTCGGACAGCTTCGGCACTACGCGGGCGTCCCCACCTAACGCGGCTGGCGCGGTACGGTCCAGTCCGCGCGGGCGCGCCGCGCGCGGGGACTATATTCCGCCGGATGGAGCCCCGCTCCGCCGCTCACGCACTCGCCGAGATCGCCGTACTGCTCGAGCTGCGCGGCGAGAACCCGTTCCGGGCGCGCGCCTTCGCCGGCGCCGCACGAACGATCCAGTCGCTGCGCGTGCGGGACATCGCCCCCCTGGTGCGATCGCGCGAGCTCGCCGCGTATCGCGGCATCGGGCCTGTGTCGATGGCGGTGCTCCGGGAGCTCATCGAGACCGGAGACTCCGCCTACCTGGCCCATCTCCGGGAAACCACCCCCGACGGGCTCACCGAGATGCTGCGCGTCCCGGGACTCGGTCCCGCGCGGATCCACCGGCTGTACACCGGGCTGGGCGTCGCGTCCGTCGCGGAGCTCGAGGCCGTGGCCCGCGACGGGCGGCTCGCGGCTCTCCCCGGCTTCGGGCGCAGGACCGCCGAACGCGTCCTCCGCGGCATCGCGTCGCTACGGGCCGCGGGGGAGCGGCTGCTGCACACCGTGGCCGACGGCGCGGCGCGGCACCTCTGCAGCTTGCTCGAACGGCACCCCGGCATCGCGCGCGTCGAGATCGCCGGCTCCCTGCGCCGCGGCTGCGAGCTGGTTGGGGACGTCGACCTCGTCGTCGTCTGCCGGGAACCACCGGCCCGGGTGGCGGCGAGCGTCGCCGAACTCCCCGGCGCGCGCGAGGTCCGCGGCGGCAGCACGACCCCCTCGGTGCGCTTCGCCGGCGGTCTGCGGGCCGACCTGTATTGCGTCGCCGCTTCCCGATTCCCCGTTGCGCTCTGGCGCGCGACCGGCAGCGCGGGACACGTGGCCGCCCTGGAGCGCCTCGCCAACGCGCGAGGGCTCTCGCTCGCGGGCGATCGCGTGCTCGGTCCCGACGGCCAGGAGCTGCTGATCGCGAGCGAATTGGCGCTCTACGAGGCGTTAGGCATCCCGTACGTGTCCCCGGAGCTGCGTGAGGACCGGGGCGAGGTGGACGCCGCACGGAACGGCCGGCTCCCCGCCCTGCTGGAGGCCGGTGACATCAGGGGCGTGCTGCACTGCCATTCGACCTGGTCCGATGGACGGGCCTCGATCGAGGAGATGGCGCTCGCCGCGAAAGCGCGCGGCTGGGAATACCTCGGCATCACGGATCACTCCCAGGCCGCCTTCTACGCGGGCGGGCTTCCGCGGGAGGCCGTCCGGCGACAGCACGAGGAGATCGATCGCCTGAACGCGCGCCTCGAGGGAATCCGGGTACTCAAGGGTACCGAGGCCGACATCCTCGCGGATGGACGCCTCGACTACGGGGCGGAACTGCTCGACCGTTTCGACTATGTTGTGGGGTCCGTGCACTCCCGCTTCGGCATGCCGGAGGCCCGCATGACCGAACGGATCCTCACCGCCCTCGAGGACCCTCATCTGACCATCCTCGCTCACCCCACCGGCCGGCTCCTGCTCAATCGGGAGCCCTACGCCGTGAACCTCGACGCGGTGCTGGAGCGGGCGGCGGAGCAGCGCGTGGCCGTGGAGCTGGACTGCGATCCGCACCGGATGGACCTCGATTGGCGATGGATCCGCGTGGCCCGCGACCGAGGCGCGATGGTGGAGATCGGTCCCGATGCGCACTCCGTCGACGGGCTGAATGCCATGGAGCTCGGCGTCATTCAGGGCCGCAAGGCCTGGCTCGAGGCGTCGGACGTGCTCAATGCCCGTGACGTGAACGCCGTACTCGCCTTCGCGCGCTCCAGACGGACCAGCCGGGCGGCCGATGAGAGCTAGGAAGGCAGCCACGGCCAGGATGGCCGGCCCCCCCAGGACGGCCGGCGGTCGCGCCAGGAAGCCACCCTCCTCTCGCCCGACCCCGAAGGGCGCGCGCCGTATCGCCGCCGCCGAGCTGCCGGCGCACGCGGCGGAACTCCTCCGGCGCCTCCGCGAGCTGTACCCCGAGGCGCACTGCGAGCTCGATCATCGCAGCGCCTATGAGCTCCTCGTCGCCACCATCCTCAGCGCCCAGACCACCGACAAACGGGTGAACATGGTGACGCCGCGACTGTTCAAGACCTATCCGACGGCCGCGACGCTCGCGGCCGCCAGGCAGGAGGACGTCGAGGAGATCATCAAGAGCACCGGGTTCTTCCGCAACAAGGCGAAGAGCATCATCGGCATGGCCGGGGCCGTTGTGGACCGGCACGCGGGACGAGTCCCCGGGACGATGGCGGAGCTCGTGACACTCCCCGGGGTGGGCCGCAAGACGGCCAATGTCGTCCTGGGCAATGCCTTCGGCATCGACGAAGGCATCGTGGTCGACACGCACGTCGTGCGCCTCTCGCAGCGGCTCGGCCTCACGAAGCACAATGATCCTGTCAGGATCGAGCAGGACCTCATGCGCCTCTTCCCGCGCGAGAGCTGGACGCTTCTCGCCCACCTCCTGATCTGGCACGGGCGGCGCATCTGTGAGGCAAAGAAGCCACGCTGCGAGATCTGTCCCGTGGCCAGCATCTGTCCTTCCGCGCGCGTCACGCCCTGATGCCGAGACGGGTGCCTGCATCCCCGCCATGGGGCTAGATTCCGCCGACGAATTTTCGTCCATCTCCACCCCGCATCAACCGATTCTCATGAAGACCGCAGTCTTTGAGACCAGCCGCGGCCGCATCACGGCCGAGCTGTACGACACGGAAGCCCCGAACACGGTCGCCAACTTCGAGAAGCTCGCCAACAGCGGCTTCTACGACGGCACGCGCTTCCATCGCGTGATCCCCGACTTCGTCGTCCAGGGAGGCGATCCCTACTCGAAGGGCGGCGCACACGCCAGGGGGCCCGTCGGGACCGGCGGTCCCGGATACAAGATCAAGTGCGAGACGGCCGGAAATCCTTACAAGCACGTACTGGGCGCTCTGTCCATGGCGCACGCGGGCAAGGACACCGGCGGGAGTCAGTTCTTCATGGTGCTCAACGAGGCCAATACCCGGCATCTGAACGGCGTGCACACCGTCTTCGGTCGCATCACCGAAGGACTCGACGTCATGCAGCAGATCACACAGAACGATGAGCTGACTTCGGCTCGCGTGAGCTGATCAGTCCCAACTCCCTACTCCCCACTCCCAGCCCTTCCGGAGCCAGCAGATGTCCGAACTGCAACCCACGGACAAGCGGGCCGCCTTCATCGGCCTCATCGTCACCGCAGTCCTTCTCTTCGTCGTCGCCTTTTCGATCGTGCAGCTCACGAACGCGAAGTACGAGGGCGAGAAGGCGGCCGCGGGCACGTCACATTGAAGCGGGGCGCCTCGAGCGCTCGAACGGGCCGGCTCTCCTGGAGAGCCGGCCCGTTCGGCATTTGGCGCACCGCAGTCACGGGCTCACGGGCGGCGGAAGCGGACCGACCCCGACCCAGTCTCGATGTCGATCCGGCCGCGGCCATCGCCGATCTGACCGGTCACACGCCCGCGCCCGCGCTGGGTCACGGTCACTGGAAAGTCGAAGTCCACTCCACCGCTTCCCGTCTCCACCGACAGCATGGCCCCGAGCGACTCGGGGACCCCCAGGGTGATGCCCCCACTCCCGCTGTCGATCGAGAGCTGCTCGACGTCGGAGGTCAGCAGCAGTTCCACCGATCCGCTTCCGGTGTCGAGCCTGATGTCCGGACTGCTTACGCCCCGCAGCGCAACCCGGCCGGACCCCGTGTCGACGCGGAGCACGCGCGCGCTCACGTCGGAGGCGCGCACCGACCCGGAGCCCGTATCCAGCTCGATCAGTTCTCCGCGAACGCCGCTCATCTCCACCTCGCCCGAGCCCGAATCGAGCGTCACCTCGCCCACCGCGTCGGTCACGCTTACGTCGCCGGAGCCGGTGTCGAGAAAAAGGCGACCACGTGTGCCGCGCGTGGTGACCGAAGCGGCGCCGACATCCACCACGATGTCGCCCTCGACGTTCGTCACGGCGGCGTGGCCAGCCCCGAGATGGATCGCGATCCTGCCGTTTCGCGGCAACCGCACCCGGACGTCCGCGTGCGCCTCGAGCCCGCTGCCTGAGGTTCGAATCTCGACGCGCCGGTCTCCCCTCCCGCTGCCGTCGCCGAACGTCCCATCGTCGTTGACGCTGAGGCTCGTCCGCGAGTCGCCGAACCATCGATTGCCGCGGGACTCATCCCGGAACACGATACGGTCGGCCGGATACAGCACCCGGAGCGCCTCCCGCCCGCGCACGGATCCTGCCTCCACACGGAGCTGGCTGGCATCGGGCCCTCGACGCGTCACTTCGACCTCTACGTCCGAGCCGGATGCCGCCTCCAGGGTGATGGAGCCGACCAGGTTGTACACGGCGACGTCGCTGCCACGGAGCACGTGCCGCTCCTGCGCCGCCGCGCGGCGTCCACTCACACCAATGATCGCCACCGCCAGCACGAAACCGCTCGATACTGCACGCACCGTCGTCCGCATGGTCGCTCCCGGGATGTGCCGTCTTTGCCCTCCGTACGGAACCGGAGGCACGCGGGATACGACAGCCGCGTTCGGCGGCGGGTTTGAGCCGGGCCCAGGGCTCTGGCCGCTCCCGGCCGCCCGCGTTTCATTGTGCGCCATGCGAAGCGACCCCGGCGAACGGGAGGAGCCACCTCTCTGCGTGGACCTGGACGGCACGCTCGTGGCGACCGACACCCTCCGCGTCTCCCTTGGGCTGCTGGCGCGGCGGCGCCCCTGGCTTCTGCTGCCGGCGGCGGCGTGTGTCGTGGGGGGTCGCGCGGCGTTCAAGGCCTATGTGGCCACGTGCATCCTCCCGGACGCCGCGACCCTTCCGTGGCGCACCACGGTCGTCGACTTCCTCCGGGCCGAGCGTGCGCGGGGCCGCCGGTTGATCCTGGCCACGGCCGCCGATCATCGGATCGCGGCGTGCGCCGCACAGCACCTGGGGATCTTCGACGCGGTCATCGCGACAGAGGGGGGCGACAATCGCAAGGGGGCCGCGAAGCTGGCCGCAATTCGTAACTTGCTGGGGGACAAGGAGTTCGACTACATCGGGGACAGCCTGGATGACCTCCCGCTGTTCCATGCGGCGCGAAAGGTCTTCCTGGTGGCACCCGGCGGCGCGCTCCTGGACCGCGTGCGGCGGGGCAGGACCGTGGACCGGGTCTTCCCGGATTGACTCCCGGGCACCGGCGCGCGCCATGATGGCACGCTGCGGGCCGCGCTAGCTTAGTGGTCCGTGGCGGCCTTGAGCGTGACCGGGGCCGCCGCCGAAGCCGCTCCCCTCGAGATGCCCGCCATGACGCCTCCCGGAACACTGCCCTCGCGCGACGACGCGCTCGCCCTCGTGCACGAGTACACGGCAAGCGATTCCCTGCGCAAGCACATGCTCGCGGTGGAGGGAGCGATGCGCGCCTATGCCGCGCGGTTCGGCGAGGACCCGGAGCGCTGGGGACTGGCGGGCCTCCTGCACGACTTCGACTACGAGCGGTGGCCTAACGAGGAGCACTCTCCCACCGCGGGCCATCCGTCGGAGGGGGTGCGCATCCTGCGGGAGCGCGGCGTCCCCGGGGACGTGCTCCAGGCGATCCTGGGACACGCCACGTACTGCGGCGTGGCGCGCGAGACGCTCATGGCGAAGGGGCTCTTCGCGGTGGACGAGCTCACGGGCTTGATCACGGCGACGGCGCTCGTGAAGCCGACGAAGAGCCTTAACGACGTCGATGCGCGCTCCGTCAGAAAGAAGATGAAGGACAAGGCCTTTGCCCGGGGCGTCAGCCGGGAGGACATCCTCCTGGGCGCGGCGGAGCTCGGCGTGGATCTCGACGAACACATCCAGTTCGTGATCGACGCCATGCGTTCCCGTGCGGAGCTCCTTGGCCTCTCCGGCGTCCCCGCCGCGACCCCCTAGCGCCGTCAACGGTTCCCCGGTTCAGCGCGTTCTGAGGAGGACCCTACGCACCCCACTCGTGACCTCCGCCGTTCTGCCACTGCCGTCGGCCGTGCCGGCCCGCGAGCGCATCATGCCTGAGGCATCGCCGCGCGAGCGGGAGCATGCGCTGGTGGTCGCGGCGCAGCGCGGCGATACGGCCTCGTTCGCCGAGCTGGTGCGGGTTCACCAGCGGCGTGCCTACGCGGTCGCGCGGGCGATCGTGCTGACGCACGAGGATGCGGAGGACGCCGTGCAGGAGGGGTTCCTGCACGCCTTTCGGGCGCTGGACCGGTTTCTTCCCGATCAGGCGTTCGGCGCGTGGCTGCATCGGATCGTGGCGAATGCGGCGCTGGACATCACGCGGCGGAAGAAGGTACGGGATGCGGAGGCACTGGCGGACACCATCGCCTCGCCCTTCCGCGATCCCGCGGAGTCGGACGAGCTGCGGCGGCGGCTGCGTCAGGCACTCACCACCCTGGGTGACCGGCAACGCGCGGTGATCGTGTTGCACGACATCGAGGGGTTCAAGCACGCGGAGATCGGCCGGATGCTGGGCATTCCCGAAGGGACGGCGCGGTCCGATCTCCATCATGCCCGGGCGCGACTGCGCCAGGAACTCGGTTCAGTTCGGAGCCTTCTATGAACATCGTGCGCGACGACGATCGCGACTTCCGCGACGACGAGTTGCACACCGCCCTGCGGCGCGAATACCGCGCGCCGGCGTCGGACTCGTACTGGGCGCTCCTGGAGCGCCGGATCATGGCGCGCGTGAACGCGGAGGCCACGCGCGAGTGGTGGTCCTACTTCCCGGCCTGGAGCCGGGTGGGCCTCGCGGCCGCGGCGCTGGCGCTCTTCGTCGCGGGCGTGGCCGCGTGGCAGACGCAGAAGGCGCAGGAACGGGTGGCCTATCAGGAGGTGCTCGACCTCCCCTCGGAGCTGCCCATCATCGAGACCGCGGGAGCGGAGACGCGAGCCGGTCGCCGTGAGGCGACGCTCCGCTACCTCTTCTCGCGGTAGGGAGAGTTCCGGATGCAGCGCTCCAAGAATCTCGCGGTGGCTTTTCTCCTGGGTGCCGTCCTCGTGGGCGGCGCGCTGGGCTTCACCGCGGATCGCGTGATGATCGGGGATCGGATCCGCGCGGACCGACCGCGGCTCACGCTGGCGGACCGCCTGCAGCTCGATGCGGCCCAGCGCGCGAAGCTCGATACCATCCTCGACAACCGGCGCCACCGTTACGACATGATCATCGCCACGGTGCAGGATCAGCTCGACTCGGTCAAGGCGCGCGCCCGCCAGGAGATCCGCACGATCCTCACCGACGCGCAGCGCCAGGAGTACGAGAAGGTGCTCGCGGAAATGGCCGAACTCAATCGATCCCGGGACGACGACAACTGATGCGATACATCCTGCTCGCGGCTTTCCTGCCGGCCCTGGCGCTCGCGCAGGACAACACCGGCGCGCGCCCGATCACCCTCGACGAGGCCATCAGCCTCGCGCGCCAGAATTCCCCCACGACCATCCAGGCCCGCAACGCGGTCAACGCGAACGAGGCCACGGTGCGCACGCGCGTCTCCGCGTTCCTGCCCACGCTGAGCGGCAGCTTTTCCAGCGGGCACGGCTCCGGCACCACGTTCAACAGCCAGGGAAGCATCGTCCCCCGCAACAGCACGAGCCCGTGGAGCTTCAGCCGGCGGGTTTCGGCGAACTGGCTGCTCTTCGACGCCGGTGACCGGAACTTCCAGCTCAACGCCGCCCGCGCCAACGTCGCCGCGGCCGAGGCGAACGAGGTCGCCGCCGAGTTCAACGTGGCGTACCAGGTCTCGCAGCAGTACTTCGCGGCGCTCGCCGCGCGCGAGAGCCGCTCCGCCGCGCTCACGGCGCTCGAGGAAGCGCAGCAGAACCTGCGTGCCGCCAGCGCGCGTGTCGCCGCGGGCGCGGCGACGCGGTCCGATTCACTGCGGGCCGCCATCGCGGTGGGGAATCAGCAGCTCAACGTCCTGAGCGCCGAGAACGACCTGCAGAACGCGAATGCCGCCCTGACGCGGCTCGTCGGATCCACGTTCATCGTGACCGCGACCGACAGCGACACCGGACGGGTCACCCCGGTGGCGGCCGACAGTGCGGAGCTCGCGCGGCTCCTCGACATGTCGCCCGCCCTGCAGGCGTCGCGCGCCAGCCTCTCCGCCGCCCGCGCGGCCGTGAGAACCTCGCGCACGGACTACTTCCCCTCGATCTCGATGAGCTACGGGATCACCGATCAGAATGCCGACGCCAACTTCGACTGGGGCCAGGGTGCCACCTCGCGGAACAAGTCGTTCGGGCTCTCGATGAGCATTCCGTTGTTCAACGGGCTCGGACGCGAGGAAGCCGTGCAGCGCGCGAGCATCAACGAGATGAACGCGCGCGCCTCGCTCCGTGACGCGCAGCTCCTCGCGCAGCAGCAGCTCACGCAGTACCTCGGCCAGCTGCGTCTCGCCCAGGCCCGCATCGCGATCATGCAGGCGTCGCTCGAGGCCGCGCAGGAGGACCTCCGCGTGCAGCAGCAACGCTACCAGCTCGGCGCCTCCACCCAGCTCGAGCTTCTCACGACCCAGACGCAGCTGAATGCCGCGCGCTTCAACCTCATCAACGCGCGCTACCAGGTGCGCATCGCCAAGGCGCAGCTCGAGCAGCTGATCGGGCGCGAGATCCAGTAGGCGACCTCCGACTTTCTCCGCCACGACCTTCTCATGCGTTCCGCATCCCTTCATACCCCTGCGCGCCACGCGTTCCGGTGGCCGGCGCTCGCGCTGCTGCTCCTGGCGCCTCTCGCCGGCTGCAACCGGAATGCGCAGCAGGCCCTCCCCATCGAGACCTCGGCGGTGACGCGCCGAACCATCGTCTCCGAGGCCACCGCCTCGGGTCAGGTGGAACCGATCAACGTCATCGAGGTGAAGTCGAAGTCGTCAGGACAGATCATCGAGATGCCCGTCGAGACCGGATCCCTGGTCCGCCCCGGCGACCTGCTCGTTCAGCTCGACCCTCGTGACGTGGGCCAGCAGCTCCAGCAGGCCCAGGCGGACCTCACCGCGGCCACGGCCCGGCTCAACGTCGCGAAGGCACAGAAGGAACGCAACGACAAGATGTTCGTGGAAAAGATCATCACCGCGCAGGAGTACGAGGCCTCGCAGCTCGACTTCGCGAACGCCGAAGCCGCCGAGATCCGTGCCCGCGCCGCGGTCGATCTCGCCGAGCAGCGCGTGGAAGAGGCCCGCGTGGTCGCTCCCGTATCGGGCACGATCATCGAGAAGCCGGTCGCGTTAGGCCAGGTCATCGCGTCTGCCACCAACAGCGCCAGCGGCGGCACGATCCTGCTGCGCATGGCCGACCTCACCAAGGTCCGCGTGCGGGCGCTCTTCAACGAGACCGACATCGGCGCCGTCGTGCCGAATCAGCCCGCCACCGTCACCGTGGACGCGTTCCCCGACCGCCCGTTCCGCGGCGTCGTGGAGAAAATCGAGCCCCAGGCGATCGTGCAGTCCAGCGTCACCATGTTCCCCGTGCTCGTGACGCTGAGCAACCTCGAGGGGCTGCTCAAGCCAGGCATGAACGGCGAAGTGACGGTCCTGGTCGACCGCCGCGAAGACGTGCTCGCGGTCCCCAACGATGCCGTCCGCACCACACGGGAAGGTCCGGCCATCGGACGCCAGCTCGGGCTCGATAGTGACAGCGTCCAGGCCGCGATTCAGGAACAGTCACGCGCGCTCATGGGCGGGAACGGCCTCGGCGCCAACGGCTTCGAGAACGGGGGCCGGAGCGGACGCGGGGGTGGGCCGCGCAACGTCGAGTCGCGTGGCGATGTGGCCCTCGAAGACGAGCCCGACGGGCAGGACGCCCCGCGGCAGGGACGGCAGGGCGGACGTACACAGCTTCCCGCCGTGTCCGATGCGGACTGCCAGAAGGTGACCGACGCATACACCCGGCAGCCCACGGCGCAGCCCACGCTGCAGGCCCTCCGCGGACGGATGCAGGCGGGTGAGATCGACGGACAGCAGATGCGGGCGATCTCCGACTCGATCTACCGCTCGCTGGGGCTGGACGGCAACGTGGCGCGCGCATGCGCGATGCGTGGCCGCGGACAGGCCGGGAACGGAGGTCAGATCCCCCAGGCGCAGCCGGCCCCTCAGACGCCCCGGGCGCAGCCCGGCGGCGGTGAGAGCGCCTCCGCGGCGCCCGGTGGCGCGGGCCGTCGCGGTCGGGGCGGCCGAGCCGGTGGCGCGAACTGGGCGCAGGGTGTCCCTGTGCCCGTGGGCGAGATGTCCGCGCGCACTCGCAGCCGCACGGCACTGGTCTTCATCGCAGCCGGCTCGACCTACGTGCCTCGGGTCATACGCGCCGGCATGAGCGACCTCGATTTCACCGAGGTCCTCTCGGGGATCGAGGAAGGCGAGCGTGTGGTCCTGCTCAGCTCTCTCGAGATGCAGGCGCAGCGCGACTCGGCGATGGCCCGCATGCGCAGTCGGAGCGGCGGTGGAATGCCGGGGGCCCCTGGCGGAGGCGGCGGCGGACGAGGACGCGGCTTCTAGGAGACAACCATGCTGTTCGGCGAGATCCTCAACGTCGCACTCGGCGCGCTTCGCGCCAACAAGCTGCGCTCGCTGCTGACGATGCTGGGCATTGTCATCGGCGTGGGCGCGGTCATCGCCATGATCGCCCTCGGCCGGGGCGCGCAGGAGCAGGTCAACGAGCGTATCAAAGCCCTCGGCACGACGCTGCTCACCGTCCAGCCCGGCCAGCAGCGTGACCGCGGATTCGCCTCCGAGGTGGACCGCGCTCCCCTCACGATGGGAGATGCCGAAGCGTTGGAAGAGCGCGGCCGCTACATCGCCGCCGTGCAGCCGCAGATGTCTCGCAACTTCCAGATCCAGCACACCAACCGGAACACCAATGTCCGGGTGCTGGGCACTACCGCCAACTACCTGCAGGTTCGCAACTACAAGATCGAATACGGCCGGATGTTCACGGCCGCCGAGGATTTCAACAAGCAGCGCGTAGCCGTGGTGGGCCCTGCCGTGCTCGAGAACCTCGGGATCGAGAACCCCGTGGCGATTCTCGATGAGCCGATCCGGATCCGCGGCATCCAGTTCATCGTGGTCGGGGTGCTCGCCACGAAGGGCCAGGCAGGCTTCGGGAACCCCGACGAGCAGGTGCTGATCCCGCTCCAGACGGCGCGCTACCGCATCTTCGGGAACGACCGCCTGAATGAGATCGGCGTCCTGGCGCCGAATGAGAATGCCATCCCGCTGACCATGGCGGACATCCAGAAGATCCTCCGGCGCGAGCACCGGCTGGCCGCCAACCGGCCCAACAACTTCCAGATCCGCAACCAGTCCGACTTCCTCACGAACCTGGCGGAGACGACCCAGGTCTTCACGCTTCTTCTCGCGGGCATCGCGGCGGTGAGCCTGCTCGTTGGCGGCATCGGTATCATGAACATCATGCTGGTGTCGGTCACCGAACGCACGCGGGAGATCGGCGTGCGCAAGGCACTCGGTGCGACCCGCTGGAACATCATGTTCCAGTTCCTGATCGAGGCGATCGTGCTGTGCCTCCTGGGCGGCGCCGTGGGGGTGGCGCTGGGAGCCGGCGCAGCGGAGTTCCTGAATCGGACATTCAGTTGGAATACCGCGATCGCCCCGGAGTCGGTGGCGCTGGCCTTCGGGTTCTCCGCGGCCGTGGGACTGCTCTTCGGCGTCTGGCCGGCGCGTCGTGCGGCCCGATTGGATCCGGTTATCGCGCTGCGCTACGAGTAGCGCTCGAGGGGTCAGCGAGTAGCAAGCGGGCGACGGGGGGCACCCTGTCGCCCGTTTCGCGCGGTTGCGGCCCCGCCCGCCAAGTCCGTGGGGTTGACGCTACGACATATCTTCGATATATCGTAGCTAGCGATATATCGGAGGTACTTCAGTGTTTTCACGATGCGGACATGGCAGTGGGCACGGGGCCGGGCGAGCGGGCTGGGGTTGGGGCTTCGAACCCGGCGCGGGAGCGTGGTTCTGGGGCGGTCATGGGGCCCGGCGGGGACCATTCCGCGGCGGCCGGATGTTCGAGCAGGGTGATCTCAAGTACGTCATCCTGCAGCTGCTCGCCGAGAAGCCGCGGCACGGTTACGAGATCATCAAGGAGCTGAGCGATCGGTCGGGGGGGGCGTATTCCCCGAGCGCCGGCACGGTCTACCCCACACTCACGCTGCTCGAGGACCTGGGGTACGCGAGCGTGACGCCCGAGGAGGGGGGGAAGAAGATCTACTCGATCACCGAGGAGGGGCGGCGGTATCTGGAGGAGAACAAGGGTGCGGTGGACGACATCTTCGAGCGGATCTCACAGCTCGGGGCCGGCTTCCTGGGCGACGCGATGATGGAGGTGAACCGGGCCTTCGGCCGTGTGGCGCGCGCGACGTACGCCGCGGCCCCCTGGCAGGCGCGCAACAGCGAGCTCGCGGGAAAGGTCAGGGAGATTCTCGAGGACGCCGCGCGGCGGATCGAGGAGTTGTCGCGCCGACCAGCGGGGTGAGGTCGAGCAGGGGCGAACCCGGCTTTACCGGCCGGGGCCCTGCGCTAGATTGAGCACGGGTTGCGGCACTCCACCGCAACCCGTTTTGCTTTTTCTGCCGTGGGATCTCTCGCAACCGCCGGGTCGCAAGACTGCGTGGACGAAGAGCTCGCCCTCCCTCGTGATGAACGCTGATCCCGCCCGTTCCGGGTCGGATGAATCTCCGCGGTCCGAGAGCCTCTCGGACACGGCCACGACCGAGGCGGCGCCTCCCCCATCCCGGCCCCACGTCGAGGAACACCCGCGCGGGAAACGCCTGCTCGTGCTCTCCTTCACGGCACTGGGCGTGGTGTACGGGGACATCGGCACGAGCCCGCTGTACGCCATCAAGGAGGTGTTCAAGCCGGCGTATGGCCTCACGGTCACGCCGCCTAACGTGTACGGCGTGCTCTCGCTGATCACCTGGGCGCTCCTGCTGATCATCACGGTCAAGTACATCGGCTTCATCCTGCGCGCCGACAACCGTGGTGAGGGCGGCGTGCTGGCGCTGCTGGCGCTCGTCGCTGGGCGGGCGCGCGAGCAGCGCCG